>DASYYT010000174.1:0-2946 GCA_035949755.1 Candidatus Sulfotelmatobacter sp. | reverse complement strand
GCCCATCGCCAACGGAGAAACCAAGACCTGGCAGTCCTGGACCATTGAAGCGATCCCAGCCTACAACATCAAGCGCGGTCCCGCTCCCGGTAAGCTGTTTCACGACAAAGGACGCGGCAACGGCTACGTCCTCACCTACGGCGGCAAGCGTTTCTATTTCTCCGGCGACACCGAAGGTGTTCCGGAGATGCGGGCCCTGAAGAACATTGATGTCGCGTTTGTCTGCATGAACCTGCCCTACACCATGCCGCCGGAAGAAGCTGCCGCCGCGGTCAAAGCCTTCCATCCCAAGGTTGTGATTCCTTATCACTACCGGGGTTCCGATCTCACGGTCTTTCAAAAGGCATTGGAAGGAACCGGCATCGAAGTCCGGCTGCTGGATTGGTATCCGAAATAAGGACGCCCGGGCGGGAATTAAAAAGTTCTTCTCCGTGACGCAAAGAAAATCGGGACCGGCGGTGGCGGCCCCGATCGCAGTTTGCGGGTGTGTCTATTTAATGCTTGGCAAACAGATCCGTCATTGGCTGGGCACTGCAGGCGTTGTTCAGGCAGGGTAATCCAAAGCCGGCCTCAAGCGAACGCAACAACGAGAAATGATCGTAGAACGCGTTGCTGCTGAGAGGGCGGGAGCCGTAATTGGTATCCACAATCGCCACCACGTGGTTCACCACCGGCTGTACGGAATAGTCGTTTTCGTCCCAGATTACAACGATGGCATTGTTGCCTTTCTTCCAGACCGGCGAGTTGCGGATAGCAGTGACGATCTTCTGGACTGCCTGGTCGCCTAGCGTGATCAGGGCCGGATTCAATCCTGCCTGCGTGCCATTATCGTTGGGATCGTAATTGCAGAACGGGGTTCCGTTGCCGCGGCCGTGCTGATCGTTGCATTGATTGGGCACGATAAAGGAGAAACTCGGCGCCTTGCCGTTGACCAGGTCGTTCCACAATCCGCCCACGCCATCGAAGCCGGCCATCTGGGCGTAGCTGACCATGGGATTGGTGCCTTGCTGCACGTCCTGAAAATAAACGAACGGGTTGTGCTTGGAAGCATAAAGCTGAACGATCTCGCTGGTGCTGAGGGGTTGGGCGCCGGCTGCGGTGAGCACCGCGTTCATGGCGGTGAAATCGGTGTTGTTGGTGAAATTGCCGTCGCTGTAATCGACCAAGTCGGGGCCGGTTTGAGGAAGGTTTTCCTGATAGGTTTTCCACGTCTTGTTGGCGGCGGCGAGCTGTTCGGCGATCGTAATGCCGAGGGTGCTGGGATTGGCCGCATACTGGTGCACGTCGTCAATCTCGATTTCGCAGGGCGGCCCGGTGACTTCATTGCTGCAATCCAGAAGAGGGGTGGCCGCGTCGGTACCCGATCCTGCGATGGGGCAGATATTGGGGCTCGGCGGATTATCGGTATTGGCGATGCCGGTGGAGAGATTCGTCGCGCAGCTCAGATCATGCCAGTCGGGCGAGTTGTCGCTCAACACTCCGAAGTTGGATCCGCCCACCGTTTCCAGATAATTGGTGAGGCTGGGATGCGCCACGGCGAAATAGTTGGTGGCCAGGTTGGCGGTTTGAGCATACGAGTTGATGAATGGCGCAAAGGGGTTTCCCATAATCTGGGCATACCCGTGGTTCTCCATCATGATCACGAACGCGTGGTCCAGATGAGGAATCCCCTTGGGGACAGGGCCTTCCTGCGCCAATGCCATGCCGGCGAGCGCCGCCAGCAGCGCCATAGCCATCGCAATTTGCTTCATAGTGATCTCCTGATTTTTCCTTTATGAGGAATTGGTTTGAGTTGTTGCTGAGGCTGCAAACCTTCTGGATCTTTCGAGGCTTCGGTATTCAAGACTGATGGGTGAGAAGCTAGCCGGGCAGTGTTACAGCCCGGTGACGGCGCGGTTAAGATTGGATGAATTTGAAAGCGGCCTGTGGAAATCCGCGTCCGGCGCGGCATCACGTGGGTGATTGCGCCGTTTCGCATTTCGTTCTAGTATCCGGAGCAGTGGCTACCGCCAAAAGCAATCCCGATCCGAACGACCGCGAGCGGCTGGTGTCGGGAGCCCCGGTCGAGGACGATGCCTCGTTTGAGCTGAAGCTGCGGCCGCAGCGGCTGGCGGAGTTTATCGGCCAGAAAAAGGTCAAAGAAAATCTGGCGGTGGCGATCGAAGCAGCGCGGTCGCGTGGCGAAGCCATGGATCACGTGCTGCTCTATGGACCTCCCGGACTGGGCAAGACGACACTGGCCAACATCATCGCCAATGAACTGGGCGTGCACTTCCAGCCGACGGCTGCGCCTTTGCTGCAGATCAAGGGCGACCTGACGGCGATTATTACCAACCTGCAGGACAAGCAGGTCCTCTTTGTCGACGAGATTCATCGCCTGCAGCCGGTACTGGAAGAGCTGCTGTATTCGGCGCTGGAAGATTACAAACTCGACATCATCATCGGACAAGGGCCCTCGGCGCGGACGCACACGCTGGAAGTGAAGCCGTTCACGTTTGTGGGCGCGACCACGCGGGCGGGGCTGATCTCGGCACCATTGCGGGCGCGCTTCGGAATCGTGCTGCGGCTGGAGTTCTATACCCCGGCAGATTTGCAGATCATTGTGGAGCGCTCCGCCGAGATCCTAGGCGTTTCGATTGACGATGCGGGCGCGAAGGAGATTGCCCGGCGTTCACGCGGAACGCCGCGCATCGCCAACCGCCTGCTGCGCCGGGTGCGGGATTATGCGCAGGTCCGCAGCGCGGGAAAGATCGACGAGCCCACGGCCAAAGCCGCGCTCGAGATGCTGGAAGTGGATCACTACGGCTTCGATGAAGTCGACCGGCGCCTGCTGATGACCATCATCGAGAAGTACCAGGGCGGTCCGGTGGGACTGAACACACTGGCGGCGGTGCTGGCCGAAGAGCCGGACGCGATTGAAGAAATCTACGAGCCATTCCTGATGCA
>DASYYT010000173.1:0-33519 GCA_035949755.1 Candidatus Sulfotelmatobacter sp. | reverse complement strand
GAAATTTTGGATTGTTTCCGGCGCAACGATGCTGGTACTATGCCAGTGCCAAGTGCGGTCCAGTTTTTTGTCATCTCTCCAGGTCGTAATGCCAATGGAACGGAAATATAGGGACGAAATCGTCCGCTACGGGCGAGCGCTACACGAGCGCTGCTTCGTCGCAGCGATGGACGGCAATCTCTCCGTGCGCCTGAAGGGCGACCGCTTCCTGGTCACCCCGACGGGCGTCAGCAAGGGAGCGATGCGGCCCGCCGACATGGTCATTGTGGACCTCGAGGGCAGGAGGATCTCGGGGCGCCGCAACGTGACCAGCGAGATCGGCATGCATCTGCTGATTTACCGCA
The DNA here is from genome assembly GCA_035949755.1 of Candidatus Sulfotelmatobacter sp. GTDB lineage: Bacteria > Acidobacteriota > Terriglobia > Terriglobales > Acidobacteriaceae > Sulfotelmatobacter. The sequence goes on along the minus strand of DASYYT010000173.1, from coordinate 33,175 downwards.
TGCGGCCCGATGTGGGGGCGATCGTGCACGCGCACCCGCCGACGGCGACGGGATTCGCCGCCGCCGGAATTGCGCTGACCGAGCCTCTGGTGTGCGAAGTGGTGATGGGACTGGGCTGCATTCCGCTGGCTCGCTATGGGACGCCGGGGACCTCCGAACTGGCGCAGACACTGGAGCCATACGTGGCGGATTACGATGCCATCCTGATGTCGAACCACGGCGTGGTCACCTACGGCGACACTCTCGAGCACGCATACATGAAGATGGAGACGGTGGAGCACTTCGCGCAGATCGCCCTGGTCACGCATTTGCTCGGCCGCCAGCAGCCCTTGAGAGAAGTGGAGATTGAAAAGCTGCTGACCGCGCGCAGCAAGTATTTTGGGGCGAAGATCGCGGCAGCCATGCCGGTGCCCCGCACGCCGCAGAAGGTCAGCTAAGAAAGATGTTTCTTATTCTCCTCCGACGCGGAAGCGCAGCCCCGCGCGGAAATTAATGGGCAATGCGGGATATCCCACCACTTCGTTATAGCGGCGGTCGAGCACGTTCTCAACGTTCAGATAGGCCGTGACCCGAGGATGGACTTCATACCAGCCGCCGACATCCGCCCTGACGTATCCGGCCGCGTGTGTAATTCCGAAACCATAAAAGTCAGAGTCGGAGCGCGGCCCGACAAAGCTTCCGGCCACATCTCCGCCGTACTTCTTGCTCAGGTAAGAGAGCAGCAGCGTCGCTGAGTGCTTAGGGCGGCGCAGCAGGGGCTGGCCCGGATTAAATATCGGATCGAACGGGGAAGGATTGTCCAGGTATTGCGATGAAGTGTACGTATATGCCGCATTCAATAGGAGGCTGGAGCGAAGTTTCGCTCGCAGAACCGTTTCCGCTCCTTGAGCAAAAGCACGGTTCACATTGACATATTCCCCAATAAAAGTGGCCGGATTCACCGTCACGTAATTGATCTGGTCCCGAAATAAGTTGTTGAAGTAGGTGGCCGTGAGTTCATATTTGTCGCCCAGCAATCGTTGGTCGAACCCAGCTTCAAAGGCGCGCAGGCGCTCGGGTTTGAGGCTGGGATTGGGCTGGGTGTATGGAGGACCGGCAAAAGTTTCTTCGAGGCGGGGTTCTTTGAATCCGGTAGCGTAGGAGAATCGCAGGTGCGTGCCCGACAAAATCGCTCCCCCCCGCAGGGCCTGCCAGGTTAGTGCAACTCGGGGAACCCCGGTATTTCCGAAGGCGCTGTCGTGAATGAACCGGCCTCCGGCGATAACATCGAACCGGCCAAGCGTCAACTGTTGCTGCAAATAAAAATCGTTGTTCAATCGCTGGCCGTGAGTTTGCGCTCCATAATCCACGTCGCCAACAAATCCATTCTCATTCTCGATCCGGTACCCGAAGGTTGTATGCGCCCAGGTTCGCTCAGAATAATCTCCCTGATATTCGAAGCCTCCGCGGTTGATGTGGTCGACTTCGTGGGACGAAAAATCAAATTGGCCGAACAGCGGGCTAACGCGGTTGGGATCGCCATTCACGTTGAGTTCGTTATAGCGGTAGAGGTAATCGAAGCCCGTGAGCCGGTGCCGCCAGCCATTAGGCGAGTCAACCGCAAGTTCGACGCTGCCCAGCAGATTGTTCAGCTGCGACCAGTCGCTGGGATCAGGCTGCAACGGAACCAGAGAACCATTGCTTACCGCGGGGACAAGCGGATCGTATCCGTTGAAGTTCCATTCGCCGGGAAGGCCAGTGTGGCTGTTGGAATGACGAAGGTGTGCCCGCAGCGAGGCGTCGCTGGTCAACTTAGCTCCTGCGTTCACGCCTTCCAGGGAGTCGGAGTACGCGTCATTCACGCCCGAACCGCTGGTGTTGAATTGATCGCCGAAAACGTTGTAGTCGAATCGTCCACGGGCGCCAGCCAATGAGGCGTATCCGCTGGCGGTGCTGAAATTGCCGCCCTCGGCGCCGAACCGCAGTTCGGGCGTTGGGGTGCTGCCGGTGCGCGTCCAAACCTGGATCAGGCTGGTCATCGCGTCGGAGCCGTACAGCGTGCTCTGCGCGCCGCGCACGAATTCCATCCGGTCACCCTGGTCAAGCGAAAGAGTGCCGAAATCGAAAGTGCCGCCCGGTTCGTTAATCGTGACTCCATCGACGATAACCTTGTTGTAGTTAGATTCCCCGCCGCGCACGAAGAGCGACGATAATCCTCCACGCTGGCCGGCAGTATTGATCACCGCGCCTGGCAAAAAACGAAACGCATCATTGGCCGCGACAGGATTTAAGGTGGCGAGTTGTGGGCCGCTGACCGTGTCGGTATCGGCCTCAGCGGCCTCGCCGGGTACAGGCGTGCGGGTCGCGCTGACCACCACAGTTTCGGAGGCGGTGGCGAGATGAAGATGGACCGTGAATTCCGATCGCGAAACATCCCTGTTCTCCGCGGCAAAACCCGGGGCGAGAATTCTTACTCGGAAAGGACCGCTTTCCCGGGTATGGAAGACCGCGATCCCCTCTGCGGATGTCGTCTGGCTGGCAAGGATTTTGTCATCGTTCGGGTGCAGCAGTGAAATCTGGGCTCCAGCAACCGCGGCGGATTGTGGATCGACGACTTTGATGGTGAGGTCGCCCGCGGACGCGGCGACCGACAACACCAGAACTGCAAAAAAACCGGCGAAGACGCGCATGTCATCCTCCTTTGCACGCGAAAGAGGTTCGAGTAGACGGATCGCGCCGGTCTCCTGGCTTCGCGAGTGAGGATCAGATCCGAATCAGCCCACGGCCTTCCCGGGATTCCCAGTGGCCGAGGACAATTTCCTCGCTTACAGTTGCGCGGCAGCGCGGGATTTACACCCGCTTCCCTGTCTTCGCCGAGCGGCAAAGGCGCGCGTTCCGAAAGACATTTCAAAGAGCGAAAAAGACGTGCCAGAAATCTAATGGGAGTGCAACCGCGAAGTCAACTTCGCGAAGTCAACTTTGAGAGCTTACTAAAGGGGGTTACGGGGTTCATTTATTACGGATATAATCAATTAGCGATGTTGAACGATTGCGATGCTGCAGAAAAATTCCAATTCGCATCTTCCCCTGTCACTGCGGGCCGAGTGCTGGCTGCACTGCCTGGTTTGTCCGCGGCGGTACCGGGCCAATCTGCCATCGCGGTTGCGTCCCAACCTCTTCGGTAGCGACTAATTCCTTCCCTCACGTCTGATTCGCCTCGGCATTTGTCCGCTTCAACCAGGGCTGCAGCCGAGGTCCGATTCACTCAACAACTGGCCGCTAACCAGGGCCCACTGCTTTAGGGAGGAACTCCAATGACAACCAAGACTATGACCGCACCGGTGGCTGCTTCGGTTCACGCTCCGAAGATCAAGACTGCTCTGCCCGGGCCGAACGCGAAGCGGGTGCTCGAGGGTGATCAAAAATATATTTCGCCGTCCTATACGCGCTCTTACCCGATGGTGGCCAAGAGCGGCCACGGGATCGTTGTGACCGATGTCGACGGCAACGAATTCTTTGACTTTTCCGCCGGCATTGCCGTGACTTCCACCGGCCATTGCCATCCGCATGTGGTCGCCGCCATTCAGAAGCAGGCGGGCGAACTGATCCACATGTCGGGCACGGATTTTTATTACGAAAACATGGTGGAGCTGGCGGCACGGCTGTCGAAGATTGCGCCGATGAAGGGGCCGCACCGCGTGTATTACGGCAACTCGGGCGCGGAGGCGATTGAGTGCGCGCTGAAGCTGGCGCGATATCACACCAAGCGGCAGAACGTGATTGCGTTCTTTGGAGCGTTCCACGGACGGACGATGGGAGCGCTCTCGCTGACGGCGTCGAAGCCGCAGCAGCGGCGGCGGTTCTCGCCGCTGGTGCCGGGAGTGACGCACGTGCGTTATCCCGACGTTTATCGCGGTTGCGTCGGCGGAACCCAGGAGGCCGACAATTTCGCCCTCGGCTGCGCGCGATTCATTGAAGAGAAGCTCTTCAAGACCACGCTCGCTCCAGAAGAGGTTGCGGCTATTTTCGTCGAGCCCGTGCAGGGCGAGGGCGGATATGTGGTCGCGCCGACGATATTCATGCAGGAATTGCGGCGCATCTGCGACCGTCACGGCATCATGCTGGTAGTGGATGAAGTGCAGAGCGGCATCGGGCGAACCGGGAAGTGGTTTGCCGTGGAGCATACCGGTGTCGAGCCGGACATGGTCTGCATGGCGAAGGGCATTGCCTCAGGAATGCCCCTGGGGATCACCATGACCAAGTCCGAAATCATGGATTGGGTGCCGGGGTCGCATGCGTCCACCTTCGGAGGAAATCCCGTGGCAGTGGCGGCAGCGCTGGCAACGCTCGACGTGATCGAAAAGGAACATCTCATCGAGAATTCGACGAAGGTCGGCGATCACATTCTCGCGCGCATGAAGGACTGGCCCAAGAACCTGAAGCTGGTGGGCGACGTGCGCGGGCGCGGCCTGATGATCGGCGTCGAAATCGTGAAGGATAAGATCACGAGGGAATACGGCGCGGCGGAGCGCGATCGCATCGTCGAGATGGCGTTCGAACACGGCGTGCTGTTCCTGGGGTGCGGCCCAAGCACGGTGCGGATCTGCCCGGCGCTGGTCGTCACGAAGGAAGAGGCTGACATTGCGGTGGATGTGCTGGAACAGTGCATCAAAGCCGTTGGTGCGTAAATTCTTTGCCACGGATTAACACCGATCATCACTGACTTTACTCCTCTTGGTCATTGAGAATTTGTGCTGATTCGTGGCTTTGTTTTTTCCCAGTTCAGGAATTTGGGAAACGAAAGATCTGCATTTGTGCGCGATGTCACATCTCTGACCCGGCTATCGCCATAACCTCGAGGCGGAGTCTTTCTTTGAGCATTCTCCCCGCCGGCCTTACGCGAATCATCATCCGAGGTTTGGATTGGCTTGCTGAGCGAGTGCTTGCCCCTGACGAAAGGCCGATGCATCAGAGGACCGGCTCCCGGGGAGAAGAGGCAGCATACTTCTATCTCCGAAAGCTAGGGTATGCGATCGTGGCGAGGAACTTTCGGTCCCCGCGGTACGCGGGGGAGATCGATCTGATCGGCTGGGAGGAAGATGTGCTTTGTTTCGTGGAAGTCAAGACGCGGACATCGCAAGCTGTGAAGACCGCAGCGGCGGCAGTAGACCGGCACAAGCGGCGCGAGATTGCGCTGGTGGCCCGGGATTACCTGAGGCGAATGCCCGCAGACTGTCAATGGCGCTTCGATATTGTGAGCGTATACTATGACAGTCGCAGTGCCCGCCCGCACATTGATGTCTTTCGCAACGCCTCCCTGGCGGCATAGAATACAGAGTTTGCGATTTAGTGAAAGGATTCAGTAGGTGCCGGAGCTAAGAAAAGATCCCATTGTCGGACGCTGGGTCATTATCTCGACCGATCGGGCGAAGCGCCCAACCGATTTTGTTCGGGAAAACATGAAGATTAAGGGGGGATTCTGTCCCTTCTGCTATGGCAATGAGAGCAAGACGCCTCCCGAGATTCAGGCTTATCGTCCGAACCCGAACGGAGGGCCTCCGCCACAGCGGGACACCCCGGGATGGACCGTTCGTGTTGTGCCCAACAAGTTTCCAGCCTTAGGGATTGAAGGCAACCTGAACCGCCAGGCCGAGGGAATGTTCGACCGCATGAACGGCATCGGCGCGCATGAAGTGATTATTGAGACTCCCGACCACAACGCCACCCTTGCCAGTCTGCCTCCGAAGCGCATCGAAGATGTGTTGTGGACGTTCCGGGACCGGATTCTCGATCTGAAGAAAGATCGACGTTTTAAATACATTTTGATCTTCAAGAATCATGGGGAAGCCGCAGGGGCATCGCTGGAGCACTCGCACTCGCAATTGATTGCGCTGCCGATTCTGCCCATCAACGTCACTCAGGAACTGGAGGGAGCCAAGCAGTATTTCCTGTACAAGGAACGCTGTGTATTCTGCGACATCATCCGGCAGGAGATGGATGGGGGAACTCGGGTGGTCGCGGAGAATGAAAATTTCGTGACGCTGGCGCCATATGCGCCGCGCTTTCCGTTTGAGACATGGATTCTGCCCAAATCGCACGAGTCGGCGTTCGAGAACTCGTCGTCCCACATGTTTGAGAATCTGGCGCGGTCGCTGAAAGATCTTTTGGGTCGGGCCGACCGCGTGCTCGACAATCCACCCTATAACCTGGTCGTTCATACTTCTCCGGTGCAAGATCCGACCAACGATCATTATCACTGGCACATCGAATTTATGCCGAAGTTGACCAAGACGGCTGGATTCGAATGGGGAACAGGTTTTTATATCAATCCGACACCGCCCGAAGAGGCAGCGAAGTTTCTGCGCGAGGCAAACGTGGAAGAGGCTGCGCCGGTTTCGGTAGGCTGATCTATCAGGAAGCCAAAAAGAGAGGGCACGGTATAAGAACCGTGCCCTTTTCCGTTTTGTCCGGAAAGAGAGAGAAGGGCTGTGTAAGGCCCCTGATGAAGACAGGATATGGAATTCAGCGGGGCGGTTGTCACAAGAATGTAAAAAGGCTGTTCACTGGCGGGTGACGCGACCTGCTGCGCGGGCGGGCGATCAGGCTTGGGTACGATCCTGGAACTCTTCATGCCACGCCATTTGGATGGCCTCAAGCTTGCCTTCGTTGGAAGCTTTGGGATCTCCGGCGAAGTCGGGCAACTCAGTAACGTAGCGATGCAAGTCGGTGAAGCGCACCGTGAGCGGGTCGACTTCGGGATGCGTTTCGGAAAGCAGAATGCCGAGGTCCTCAGCGTCGTCCCAGGTTAATTTCTTGGCCATTCTCAGTGCTCCTCGGAAACGTAATTGCGGTTCCACGCGGGAATTTCTACGACAACTTTGCCCGGCTTGGTGATCTGCGCCTGACAACCGAGGCGCGAGTTTAGCTGCAGGTCGGCAGCCATGTCCAAACGGTCGGCTTCGTCATCGTCCATCTCGGAGAGATTCTCGGCGCCTTCTTTGACCCAGATGTGGCAAGTGGTGCAAGCGCAGTTGCCGCCGCAGGCGTGATCGAGCGGGATGCCAAAATTCAGGGCGATGTCGAGCAGGGATTCCTCTTTGCCGTGATCTTCGTAAGGCAGCTTGCCGTGCTCGAACTGCACCGTCTTGCCTTCGGGCAGGAAAGTGACTTGGACTGTGTTCTCGCCGGGAGCTTCTTCGGTGGCGGTTCCGGCGCCTTGCGTTTTTTCGTGTGCCATAACTGCTCCTAGTTTCCACTGTGTCCTCTATGGTCTCTGTAGTTAGTTTTTAACCGCCTCAACCACAGAGGTACACAGAGGCTTACTCGAATTCTGCTTTTGCCATGGGATGAGGCGCGGTGGGGCCTTCGCCCAAGTCGGTCTCATCCATGTTTTTTCCTTTCAACGCTGATGATACGGCGCTGTCCATCATCAATTCCGCTAAGCGGGTCGTACCCTGATTCAGCGCTTCAATGGCTTTGCGGACTGCCTGGTAATCGTCTTCGGCACTCGCCGCGGAGAGGGCCTTCTCCATCTTGGCGATCCGCTTCTTTTCGTCGGTCGTGAGCTGCCCCCAGGCTGCGCTTTTCTTGCCCTTTTCAAGGGCAGCGAGAATGGTCGCCGCTTCGTTGCGCGCTTCAATAAGCTGGCGGCGGCGAAAATCTTCTTCAGCATTGTCGAAGGAGTCGAGAATCATGCCTTCGACCTGTTCGTCGGTCAGGCCATAGCTGGGCTGAACCTGGATTTCGGCTTCTTTGCCGCTGCGTTGCTCGCGCGCGGAAACGTGCAGGATGCCGTTGGCGTCGATCAGGAACTTTACTTCGACGCGAGGGATTCCGGCGGCCATGGGTGGAATGCCTTTGAGGTCGAAGCGCGCGAGCGAGCGACAATCCTTGGCCAGCTCACGCTCACCTTGCAGCACGTGGATCGCAACGTTGGCCTGACCGTCGATCTGCGTGGTGTAGAACTGCGTGGCCGAGGCTGGGATGGTCGAGTTGCGCAAAATGATTTTGTCCGTGACCCCGCCGGCGACTTCGATGCCGAGTGAAAGCGGCGTGACGTCGAGCAGGAGCATGTTCCCCGTGGCTTCGGAACCGCCGCCGAGAATATTGGCTTGCACGGCGGCGCCGAGCGCGACAACTTCGTCAGGATTAAGGTCGGTGTGCGGCTCGCGGCGAAACATTTCTTTGACCAGCGCACGAACTTTCGGGATGCGCGTGGAACCGCCCACGAGCACAATCTCCTCGATCTGTTCGGGGGTGAGCTTCGCGTCCTTCAGAGCTTGCTTGCAGGGGCCGACGGTGCGCTCGATGATCGGCTGAATCAGTTGTTCAAATTGTTCGCGCGTGATTTCCCGCCGGTAGCGCTTGCCTTGCGGCAATTCGATATCGAGTTTCACGGAAGGCTGAGAGGAGAGCGCAATCTTCGCGTCTATGACGGACTTGCGGATAGCCTGGACGGCCTCGGCGTTGCGCCGCAAGTCAAAGCCGAGATCGCCGCGAATGTCGTCGAGGGCGATGGTGATCAGCACGTTGTCGATGTCATCTCCGCCCAGATGAGTGTCGCCGTTAGTGGCGACGACCTCGAAGATTCCGTCGTGCAGCTTGAGGATGGAAATGTCGAAGGTGCCGCCGCCGAGATCGTAGACGGCGACGATGCCGTTCTGCTTTTGGTCAAGGCCATAGGCGAGCGACGCGGCCGTAGGTTCGTTGACCAGGCGCAGGACCTCGAGGCCGGCAATGCGGCCGGCGTCTTTCGTGGCTTGGCGCTGAGCATCGTTGAAGTAGGCGGGCACGGTGATGACCGCCTTCGTGACCGGGGCGGCGAAATAGCGCTCGGCATTGCGCTTGAGCTGGCGCAGGATGAGCGCGGAGATTTCAGGAGGAGTGAACGTCTTGTCACCCAGCCGAATGCGAAGCACCTCGCCGGACTGCAGGTCATCTGCGAGGCGGAAGGGGAACAGCTTCAGTTCCTCTCGAATATCCTCAGCACCACGCCCCATGAGTCGCTTGATCGAATAGACCGCGCGCTCCGGAGTTTCGATCAGATACTTGCGAGCTGAGTTGCCGATGATAGGCTGACTGTTTTCGTCGAGCGCGACGACCGAGGGGACGAGGTTCAATCCATCGTCGCCTGGGATGACGACAGGCGTCCCCCCTTGCATGAAGGCCACGAGAGAGTTCGTGGTTCCGAGGTCGATGCCGACGATGCGATCTTCGTTCATTTACCCAACGGCTCCTCTATCTGCGCTTCCTCGGTTTGCGGTTGGCATCCATTCGCGGTGTGCGACGCGGCCCACGCGTGGACCGACATACCGCCATGAATCAGTCCCTGCAGGAAGGGCTCAAAAAAAACGTAGGGATGAATGGAAGCAGGCGCGCTGACCTCATTCAGGCGTGCGCGAAGATCCGGTGGAATCAAAAACTCCAGTGCGGCCAGGTTATCCCTAAGTTGAGGAAGCTTGCTTGCGCCGAGAATAGTGGATGTAATGCCGGGCCGGGTTGCAGCCCAATTCAGCGCCACCTGCGCGGGGGAGCGTCCGATTTGATTGGCAACGTCAAGCAGGACGTCAAGGATTCTCCAATTCTGATCGTTGAATTTCTTGAAGCCCGGATTGGCGGAGTCTTTTGTTTTCTCCAAGCGGCCATCACCGGAACCGCCATCGCGGTCGCGCTTATACTTTCCGCTCAGGAAGCCGCTTGCCAGAGGGCTCCAGGGACAGATGGCGAGACCAAGCTCCTGCGCGGCAGGAATATGCTCGCGCTCAATATTGCGCTCGACCAGGGAATATTCCAGCTGCAAGGCGATCAGGGGCTCTGTGGCTTCTTTTTCGGCCAGCGTATAGGCGCGGGCAACGTACCAGGCGGGAGTATCGGAAAACCCGTAGTGCAGAATCTTACCCTGGCGCACGAGATCGCCGAGCGTGGAAACCACTTCTTCGACCGGAGTGACGGTGTCCCAAGCATGTAGCCAGTAGAGATCGATGTATTCCGTTTTCAAGCGGCGGAGTGAGCCTTCAAGGGCACGATAAATATTCTTGCGGCCATTGCCTCCGGCGTTGGGATTGGCAGGATCGGCGTTGAACGTGAACTTCGTGGCCAGCACGACGCGATCGCGCAGGCCACGCTCGGCGATAAATTTTCCCAGTAGCTCTTCGCTTTTGCCGCCGGTGTATCCATCGGCGGTGTCAATGAAATTTCCTCCCGCCTCGAGATAATGATCGAATAGAGAGCGCGAGACAGACTCTTCGGCGCCCCAACCCCATTCGGTGCCGAAAGTCATGGTACCGAGGCAGAACGGGCTAACACGGAGCCCAGAGCGCCCTAGCGTGGTGTAGTCGTTCAATCGCATTGACAAAATCCTTAAGCCTCCAGCACCGCATTTACATCCCGCACCAGATTGCGAATGTAATTGCGGCGGTTGAGAACGTCGACCATCTTGTTCAGCACTGACAAGCGCCGATCGGCCAATGCATCCGGTGCACTGTGATCGATCAGGTTGTCCCATTCCTTCCAGTATCCCTGCAATTCCTGCAGCAGCGACTCATGCTTGGTTTCGAGTGCCTCTTTGTGCTTGCGGATTTCCGCAGTCAGGGAGGCATCTTCCTCGCCCATTTTCTGGTTCATCTTCAGTTCTTCGAGTTGCATGTTCAACTCGAAGACTTCTTCCAGAAGATCGGGCGGAACGATCTGCTTCTTGATTTCTCCGGTGGCGCGGGCTTGCTCGGTAGCGCTTTTCGACTGCTCTTCCAGAACGATGCCTTCCAGGTGGAGCAGGTACTCGGTGCGCTTGATCGGATCGCGCAAGGTGCGGTAGGCGTCATTAAGTAGCGAGCTTTGCTCCAGGCTCCACTGCTGCTCCATACTGCCCGCGCGGGCATTCAAGTCAGGATGAAGCTTGCGGCTAAGTTCGTAAAATTCTTTTTCGAGCGCAGCGACGTCGAGATCAAGCTTGGGAGGAAGTCCGAAGAACGTGAAATAGTCCACCGGTACCGGAGGCTGAACCTTGCCGCAAGACGCGCAAAAGTGAGCGGCGCGCATGGATCCGCAAGACCAGCAGGAGTGTGTGTCCTCTGGCGGAGCTTTAGGGCTGATCGCGGTCAGGTAAGACTTGGTCGTCACTTCTTAAGTCCTCTCGAACAGCAAAGTCAACATTCTGACTCGCGCACTTCAAAGGTGCCCGGTCAGGCCGGAGCCTGTCTTCCTTCCAGGTTGTCCGGTGGCGCCGCCGGCACGCGGGCGTGGGCGCCCGCGCCACACAGGCATCAGGCGGAGAATGAAGTTCCGCAGCCGCACGACTTGGTGGCTTGCGGATTCACGAAAACAAATCCCTGCTGCATCAGCGTCTCCTGGTAATCCAGGGTCATGCCATGCAGGTAGATGAACGACTTCGGATCGACAAAAACGCGTACATCGCCAAACTGAAAGATGCGGTCGCGTTCCCGCGGCTGCGAGTCAAAGCGGATGTTGTAGCTGAGCCCGGAGCATCCACCGCCCTGCACCCCAAGACGCAAGCCTCCCTGTTCGGGAGAAATGCCTTCCTTGGCCATGGCAGTGCGCACCTTGGCCAAGGCTTTCTCGGTGACCACGATTCCCTTGGCGGTGGTGGGCTGCGTCGGGTTTTCGGTTGCAGTCGTCATTAAGAGCCAGCTACGAGCCGTGAGCTTCGAGCAACGAGCGGCGTACCGCTCATGGTCAGCGCTCGAAACTCGTTGCTATTTTGCTTCGGCGGCGACCGGCTTGGAAGCTTCCTGCTTCTTCTTCCAGTCACCGATCGCGGCGCGGATGGCGTCCTCTGCCAGCACTGAACAGTGGATCTTCACCGGAGGCAGCGACAGCTCCTTCACGATGTCCATGTTCTTGATGGAGAGAGCTTCGTCGACCGTCTTGCCCTTGACCCACTCGGTCGCCAGCGACGAAGAGGCGATCGCCGAGCCGCAACCGAAGGTCTTGAACTTGGCCTCTTCGATCACGTTCGTTTCACGGTTGACCTTGATCTGCAGTTTCATCACGTCGCCACACTCGGGCGCGCCGACCAAGCCGGTACCCACATCCTGGCTCGTTTTATCCATGGAGCCAACGTTGCGGGGATTGTTGTAATGGTCGATGACCTTGTCGCTGTATGACATTTGTATCTCCAGGCTTCAAAGTTTCAAGGTTTCAAAGTTTCAAGGATTTTCGCGTTTCTGTTACGCGCGGATTTCAGAGTTTCCCAGCAACCTTGAAACTCGAAACTCTGAAACCTTGAAACTTGTTTTATTCTCCTGCCCACTTCACGTCTTTCAGATTGATGCCTTCTTTTGCCATCTCGTAGAGCGGAGAGAGTTCGCGGAGACGTTCGACGGTCTCGATGACGCGGTCCGCAACGTAGTCGACTTCGGCTTCGGTGTTGAAGCGGCCGATTCCGAAACGAATCGAACTGTGCGCCAGGTCGTCGCCGGTGCCGAGCGCCTTCAGTACATAAGATGGCTCCAGGGTCGCAGAGGTACATGCCGACCCGCTGGAAACTGCGATGTCGTTGATGCCCATGAGCAACGACTCGCCTTCCACGTAGGCGAAGCTGATGTTCAGGTTGCCCGGGAGGCGATGATCCATGGAGCCGTTGATGTACACCTCATCCAGCTTGCCCATGATGCGGTCGCGCAGGCGGTTGCGCAGACCTGCGAGCTTACAGGACTCCTGAGGCATTTCTTCCTGGGCGATGGCACACGCCTTGCCCAAACCGACGATGCCCGGAACATTCAGCGTACCGGAGCGCATGCCGCGCTCGTGGCCGCCGCCATCGATGATGGCCGAAATCTGCACGCGCGGATTCTTGCGGCGAACATAGAGCGCACCCACGCCCTTCGGGCCATACATCTTGTGGCCGGAGATAGAGGCCAGGTCGATGTTCTGCTTAATCACGTCGACGGGAACCTTGCCGACAGCCTGAGTGGCGTCAGTGTGGAAGATCACGCCGCGCTCATGACAAAGCTTCCCGATCTCAGCCACTGGCTGCAGAACTCCGATTTCGTTATTCGCGAACATGATCGTAACTAGGATGGTCTTGTCATCCATGGCGCGCTTCAGGTCATCCAGATCAATGAGGCCGTCCTTTTGCACCGGCATGTAGGTGACGCGGTACCCATACTTTTCCAGGCGCTTGCAGGTGTCGAGCACGGCCTTGTGCTCGGTGACCGCAGTGATGATGTGATTGCCCTTCTCGCGGTACATTTCGGCGACGCCCTTGATGGCAAGGTTATCGCTCTCAGTCGCGCCGGAGGTAAAGATGATCTCCTTGGTGGTCGCCCCAACCAGCTTGGCAATGCGCTCGCGCGCGGTCTCGACGCCTTCTTCGGCAGCCCAGCCGAACGAGTGGTTGCGGCTAGCGGCGTTGCCAAACTTCTCCATGAAGTAGGGCAGCATCTCTTCCAGCACCCGCGAATCCATGGGGGTGGTGGCGTGGTTATCCATGTAGATGGGCAACTTCACGTTCTTGCCATTCGTGGAGTGCGCCTTGGTTTCTGCCTGGGGGACTTTTACATCCGTGCTCATTGATTGCCTCTCCTGCTCGTCTTTTTGATGAATCTGTTCTTCGAACGGCTCAGGTAATGGTGACTAATTCGACTGCCTTGCCAGCGTGGCCAACGCCTTCTTCGGGCTCTTCCCGCATGTGCGAAATCTTGATGCGCTTCAATACAGCTTCAATACTCTCGTTCACCTTGCGCAGCGGTTCGCGAATGTTGCAGCGATCAGTCTGGTCGCACTCGCCTCGGACCGTCACGCAGGAAGTGATGAACAGCGGGCCATCGATCGCCTGAATCACCTCAAATGCAGAAATCGTATGCGCCGCCCGCGCCAGCGTGTAGCCGCCATTAATGCCATGCTGCGATTGCAGTAAGCCGGCCTTGGCCAGTCGCTGCAGAATCTTGGCCAAAGCTTCGGGCGGTATGCCGTATGCATCCGAGACGTCCTTTGCACTACGCGCTCCCCCGGTCGACTGCTCGGAGAGATGCTTCATCGCCATCAGAGCATAATCGGCCTTTTTCGTGAGCTTCAGCACCGGGTTCTCGTTCCCCAATCCCGACTGATTTAGTCGGATACAATTCCGACCTTTTCCGTCGTATTTGATTTTATGCCAAATCTGGTGCCACGAGCAAGTGCCTGCAGCCAACTGCTAATCCCATCATTCGATGGTAAGTATTGGGAAGTGAACGGCTTAGATGGTATCCCGGTGGAAACAGTCGCATTTGCGTCGTGGAAGGTTAACGGGGTTACCTTGGAAGGCCTCCGTTCGGAATTCATAAGCTCTTAACCTAAGGGGCTTGACAACGCACAAACGCGTTCTAAAATACCGGAAATTCCGGCGAAAATGGCCCTCTGCCATTTACTCGTGGGCACCCTCTGGATTTATGACTCCAAAGTCGCCCCCTTCTCCTCAAAGCGTAAATATGAAGCAGCCCTGTAAGCACCCGCGCGTGCAAATTGTGAGCCGCGATGAAGACTCGGAGTTCGTCGAGTGCAAGGAATGCGGCGAGATTTTCGAGTCCAGCGAGTTCAAGGATATGAACATCGAGGACCAGACGAAGGACCTCGATGCCTAAGTCACTCCGGCGAATTTTCGGGGAACGAACACACCGTCTACTGAGCAGCGGGTAGCATTCTGGGGATTCTTTTTTCGCTCAGCGCAGTTCCAAGCCTGCTTCTGCCGAGAAATCGATCGCGGCAAAATCCTTCCCCAGAAACTTGGGATAGGCTGCGGCTGCAATCATGGCTGCATTGTCCGTGGAGAGCGGGCGCGAGGGGAAAAAGGCCAGCAGTCCTAGCTTCGCCGCCTCGCGCTCGAAGACATTGCGCAATTCCCTGTTGGCGGCGACCCCCCCGGTCACGAATAACGTGGCCACCTCGTAGGCCGCGGCGGCAGCCAGGGTTTTTCCTACTAAGTCCTCAACAATCGCGCGCTGGAAGGAAGCCACTAGATCGAGGGTGACCTTGTCGCAGTGTGCAAGGTAGTCCTCCAGGGTTGGCTTGCGAATATTGGCGAGTGCGCGGCGGCGGCTTTCGATTACGCTCTGCAGGTTCTGCGATTCTACATAGCGCAGGATCGCTGTTTTGATTCCACTGTAGGAAAAGTCAAAGCGCGAACGATTGTCTTCAGGATCGGCGCTGCGGAATTCGTTTCTGCCGCGGCGATCGCGATGTTTGATCTGGGCAGGAGGGAATTTGACCGCCTGTGGATCGCCGTGCGCAGCCAGGCGATCAACAACTGGACCTCCGGGGTATCCGAGGCCTAGGAGTTTTGCCACTTTGTCAAAAGCCTCCCCAGCGGCATCATCGCGGGTATGGCCGATATTTTCGTAGGTCCAGGAAGCCGGGGTCTGAGAGGCCAGGTACAGATGGGTGTGGCCGCCGGAGACAACCAGCGCAAGTACCGGAAATTGCAAATCGCGGTTTCCTTTTTGGCGCTCTTCGAGCAGCACCGCATGGATGTGGCCTTCCAGATGGTTGACCGCTATCAGCGGCTTGCCGAGGGCGAACGCCAAAGCCTTCGCATAGCTAATGCCTACCAGCAAGGCTCCCGCGAGGCCCGGTCCTTGGGTTACCGCGATCGCATCGACTGAATCGTAGGTATGCTTCGCTTCAGCGAGCGCCTGACGAACTACCGGAACGATAGCTCGGAGGTGCTCGCGAGACGCCAATTCCGGGACGACTCCGCCGTAGGGCTGGTGTGTTGCGATTTGTGAGGCCACGACGTTGGAAACCAGCTGTTCGCCGGAGCGCACCACGGCAGCCGCGGTTTCATCGCAGGAGCTTTCAATGCCGAGGATGTAGGCGTCGGGCATGTGCCTATATTATTAGAAAAGAATGTGGGTTCGCGGAAATGGATTCTAAAGGCTTCGCCACATTGATCGTAAAAACCTTACGCCAGCGCGGCTTTCAGGGCTATCTGGTCGGGGGATGCGTGCGCGATTTGCTGCTCGGCCGCGAGGCAAAAGACTACGACGTGGCGACTAACGCCACTCCGGAACAGGTCATGACTATTTTCCCGGAAACGTATGCGGTGGGGGCTCAGTTTGGTGTGGTCCTGGTGCCGTTGCCCAATGAGGAGATTAGCCAGGAAACCAGGGCAGTGGGGGCTTCTCACGTGCGTGCAGTCGAGGTCGCAACCTTCCGCAGCGATATTGGCTACACGGATGGGCGCCATCCGGATGAGGTACGGTTCAGCGCAGATCCGCGGCAAGACGTGGCACGCCGGGATTTCACGATCAATGGAATGCTGCTCGATCCAGTGAGCGGGGACGTGCTCGATTATGTCGGCGGTCGTGCGGATTTAGCCGCTGGCATTATCCGGACCATTGGAAAACCGGATTTGCGTTTCTCTGAAGATAAATTGCGCATGCTGCGGGCCGTCCGGTTTGCGGCGCGATTCGAATACGACATTGAGCCGGCGACATTCGCGGCCATAATGAAACAGGCGGCACAAATTGAGGTCGTGTCCCGGGAGCGCGTCCGCGACGAGTTGACCCGCATGCTGACGGAGGGGCACGGAAGACGGGCCTTCCAGTTGCTGGACGAGACTGGATTGCTGCAACATGTTCTGCCGGAGATTTCCGCGATGAAGGGAGTGCAGCAGCCTCCCGAGTTTCATCCCGAAGGAGACGTATTCATACATACCTTATTGCTGCTCGATCACTTGCCGCAGCCTTGTTCACTGATGCTGGCGTGGGGCGCGCTGCTCCACGATGTCGGTAAGCCGGCAACGTTTCGCGTCGCCCCCGATCGCATCCGCTTTGATGAGCACGTGGAGGTCGGCGTGAAGATTGCCGAGAAAATATGCGAGCGGCTGCGCTTTTCCAATTACGATACAGAGCAGATCCTGGCGCTCATCGATAATCACATGCGCTTCGGACACGTTTCGCGCATGAAGGAATCGACGCTGAAAAGATTCATGCGCTTGCCGCGGTTCGATGACCACCTGGCGCTGCATCGGGCGGACTGTCTGGCCAGCCATCGGAATCTGGCGACGTACGAATTTATTCGCGAAAAACAGCGGGAAATCCCGGTGGAGAAGATTCGGCCCACCCCGCTGCTGACCGGGGATGACTTGATTGCACAAGGGCGCATTCCCGGTCCGAAATTTCGCGAAATCCTCCATGCGGTGGAAGACGCGCAACTGGAAGGAAGATTGCCATCACGAGATGCCGCCCTGGAATTTGTGCGCCGCGAATTTCCGGTTTGAGATTAAAATCCAGCATGCGATCCGGATGTTAAAATCGGAATTTCCCAAGCGGCTTCCTCCGTGAGCTCGCTGGTTAGGCTTTTCAAAATCGTCGGCCGAGGCCACGTAAGGAGCAGGAATTGGAACCGGCTGGTTCGCAACTAGAAAAGATTGTGGCGCAGTCGTTGCGGCAGGCGCCTCCATTAGAGGCGCCGCTCATGGCATGGCCCGTAGTGTGCGGCTCGGCCGTGGCCGAACGTACGCGTGCCCTGAGTTTCGCTGATGGCGTCTTGCGGGTAGCCGTGCAAGAACCCGGGTGGAAGTTGGAACTGCAGACGCTCGCGCCCCGATATTTGGCGGCCATCAATCGCTATACGATCGAGCCAGTCCGACAAATAGAATTCGTTGTCCCGCGCTCGGATAACCCGAGCAGGACTTCACGCTAGTTTTCTAACCTGATTCTTCCATGAAAGTTACCGAAAAAGACGTTGCTTACGTCGCCGAACTGGCCAACCTCGATCTGACTGATGAGGAGCGCACCGGCATGCTGCGCGATCTGAATTCGATTCTGGAATATGTCGACCGGCTGAATGAACTCGACACGTCGGATGTGCCGCCGATGGCACAGGTATCGGATCGCTACGGTGTCGAAGCAGGGCAGGGAAGCGATCGATTCGCATACGCCAGCCGGGAGGATGTGCTTGAAGGGCTGCGGAAATCGTTGCCCCACGAAGAGGCGCTGGCCAATGCACCGGATGCAGATGAAGAGTTCTTTCGGGTGCCTAAGGTCATTGAAAGATAAAAGATAGTGGCCAGTTGCCAGTGGTCTCGCAGTAATTCTCAAACTCTTCATCTGAACTTCCCATGAATCTGATTCCTCTCACTATCGACGCGGCGCGCTCCGCAATCCAGGAGCGAACGACCACCGCTGTCGCTTTGGCAGAGGCTCATTTCGATCGTATTCAGAAAGAAGACGGGCAGATCGGTGCGTTTCTTACCCTGTCGAAGCAGCGCGCGCTGGAGCAGGCAGAGCGCATCGACCGCATGGCAGCGTCCGGCGAAACTTTGCCTCCGCTTGGAGGCGTTCCGGTAGGGATCAAAGACGTGATGAGCACTCGTGGCATCCGCACGACCGCCGGATCCAAGATTCTTAAAGAATACATTCCGCCATATGACTGCACCGCAGTGGCGCGAATAAAAGCGGCAGGAGCTGTAGTGCTGGGCAAGATGAACTGCGACGAGTTTGCGATGGGCTCGTCGAATGAGAACTCCGCGTACCATCCCGTGCGCAATCCGCGCGATCTAGGCCGGGTGCCGGGAGGATCTTCGGGCGGTTCGGCGGCCGCCGTGGCAGCCGGCATGGCCGTCGTTACGCTGGGTTCGGACACTGGAGGCTCAATCCGCCAACCCGCTTCGTTTTGCGGCGTGGTTGGCCTGATGCCGACTTACGGTCGCGTGTCACGTTACGGGCTGATTGCGTTCGCGTCGTCGCTCGACCACATCGGGCCGCTGGCGAACACTGTGAAGGATGCCGCTCTTGTGCTGCGTACCATTGCTGGGCGCGATCCGATGGACTCGACCTCCGCCGATCTACCGGTTCCCGACTACATAGCTGAACTCGAAAAGCCGGTGCGCGGTTTAAAGCTGGGTGTCGCCAAGGAATATTTTGGTGACGGCTTGGATGAGGACGTCAGGCACGCCGTCGAGACCGCCATCGATAAGTTGAAGGAATTGGGATGCGACATCATCCCGGTTTCCTTGCCGCACACGCCTTATGCGATTCCTGCGTATTACCTGATCGCGACTGCCGAAGCGTCGTCGAACCTGGCTCGCTACGACGGCGTCCGCTACGGCTATCGGGCACGCGGACTCAGGACTCTGTCAGAGATGTACCGGCGCACCCGCGATGAAGGCTTTGGAGCCGAGGTGAAGCGGCGCATCATGCTGGGAACGTATGCGCTGAGCGCCGGATATTACGATGCCTATTACCTGAAGGCGCAGAAGGTACGCGCCCTGTTGACGCGCGACTTCGAGGAAGCGTTCCAAAAGGTGGATGCGATTGTAACCCCTACCAGTCCTACGGCAGCCTTCCGGCTGGGAGAGAAATCGAACGATCCCCTCGCGATGTATTTGGCCGACATCTACACGGTGACCGCGGATTTAGCGGGGATTCCGGGAATTTCGGTGCCTTGCGGCGTCACGCGGCAGAAGTTGCCGATTGGGTTGCAGATTCTGGGAAAGCACTTTGACGAGGCGACTATTCTGCGTGTAGCGCATGCCTATCAGCAAGCGTCAGCATGAGATTCCTCGTTATTTTGCGGGCTCATAGTAGCGTTCGCCAGCGCAGGATCGGCACAATATTTTTCCCTCACGGCGCACTTCCCGCCGGAAGTTGACTCCTTCTCCGCAGGCCTCGCAGACTACTCGTTCGCCTTTGTATCCGGGAAATTCTTCTGGCGGTAGATCGACTTTGACCCACTGCGTCGCGAATAAATCATCGTCAGACATCTCGCGGTAGGCAAGCATCTGTTGTTGATTCTTGCTTTCTATCTCAGGATGGAGTTGCCGCGCCAGCGCTTTAGATGACTCTCTTGCCGCTACCCGAATCGCCCTTCCGGTGGTCACATCGACGAAAGTGGCGGCAACCTTACCCCAATCTCGGAACTTCAGGGCGCGCTTGCCCAGCCGGCAGCCTGTGACCACAGCAACTGCATCAGTGGCGCAGCGGTCAATTTCAACGAATGTGACCAGGCGCTTGCGGTCTTTGCCATGAGCGTCGTTGATGCCCAGTTTCTGCAAACCCAACATGGCGAGCCGAACACCGAGGACTTGCCCGGCACACAGATGCCCGTGGGCTTGTTCCGCGTCGCGAAGATATTCCTCGAAAGACTTCACAAAATCAGCCGTCGGCTTCAGCTTAACATTCAGACGATGCTCCCACACGGAATACACGCTACCTTCTGCGCCAGCGGATGCCGTCTTTGGTGATTTCGACGAGGATGCCGGCGTTAGCCAGTTCGGCGCGGATGGCATCGGACTTCTTAAAGTCACGGCTGGTGCGGGCGGCTTTCATTTCAGCAATCTTGGCTTCGATTTCTGCATCAGACAGCTGGCCTGACTGGACGGCTTCGCGCAACGCCTCGCTGATCTCCTTCTCGCGGCCTTCTTGCAGCGCCCATTCCATCACCCGCTTCATCTTGGGAACGTCATCGTCATCGAGCACGGCGAATATTTCGTCGAACTTGTTCAGCACACCAAGCAGCAGCGGGACATCATCTTTCTTTACTCCGCCAGTGTCGAAGGCAGTATTGGCCTGGCGCACCATTTCAAAGATCGCTGCTTGGGCCTGCGCGGTATTAAGATCTTCGTCGAGCGCGGCACGCATATTATCGAGGGTCCCATTGGCAAGCAACTGCATCTCGGGATTGGAACCTTCCGCAAAGTGGCCCGCGGTTAAACGCAGGCGGAAGTTGCGCAAACGTTCGACCGAGACCGCCGCTTGCTTGAGCCCGTCAAAGGTGAAGTTCAGCTGATTGCGATACGGAACTGACGTCAACAGATACCGAATGGACGAAGGCTTGTGCCCTTTCAAAACGAGATCGCGGAGCGTGAAGAAATTCCCCTGGCTCTTCGACATCTTCTCGCCTTCGACGAGAAGAAAGCGGGCATGAAACCAGAAATGCGCGAAGGGTTTCCCCGTAAGCGACTCGGACTGCGCAATTTCGTTTTCGTGGTGAGGGAAGATCAGGTCCTCGCCGCCGGCATGCAGATCGAAAGTCTCGCCTAATTCCTCCATTGACATGACCGAGCACTCGAGGTGCCAGCCGGGACGTCCCGGCCCGATGGCCGTGTTCCACGAGGCTTCGCCCGGTTTGGGAGCCTTCCAGAGCGCGAAGTCGCGGGCGCTGTCCTTGTCGTACTCGTCGACGTCGACGCGCGCGCCGTCGATCATCCCGCTGAAATCGCGCTTCGAGAGCTTGCCATACTGCGGGAACTTGGCGATGCGGAAGTAATACGATCCATCGTCAGTGCGATAGGCCACTTCCTTCTCAGCCAGCTTCGCGACGAAATCCGCCATCTCCGGAATGTGTTCGGTAGCACGCACCAGCTTTGGCTGTTCGATGCCTATCATCGCCGCATCTTCGAGGAATGCCTTCTCATATTTGGCCGTGTATTGCTGCACCGTAATTCCTTCGCGGGCGGAGTTGCGGATAATCTTGTCGTCCACGTCGGTGATGTTCATGACGTGGCGCACTTTGTATCCGCTCTGACGAAGGAAACGGCGCAGAAGGTCGACCGCCACAAAAGTACGGAAGTTGCCGATGTGCCCATAATCGTAGACCGTCGGCCCGCAGGCATACATGCGAACTTCGGAATCACGTAGAGGACGAAACTCCTCGACCTGGGATGACAGTGTATTGAAGAGACGAAGGGTCATGGCAAATTCGCGTCAGAGACGAACTTAAGATTCTAGGTGCCAAGTAAAAAGCGGGTCAAATCGGGGTCAGGAACCCGGAGTACTCGCCGGAGGCAAGGCATGAGTGTGGTCACGCAAGCGTTGCTGCACGAGAATCACATAATGCAGCGCCGAGATAATCGTAAACGCGAAGGTGGCGCGCAGAAAAACCGTTCGAGCGATCCATACCCAGCGCACCCGGTAAACTTCAAGCAAGAGCACGAAAAAAACAGCGCTGATCTGCGAAAACGTATTAGCCTTGCCGAAAATGCTGGGTCTGAAATCTCGCAAGCCAGCGATGGCGAAGAGTACCGCGCTGGCAGCCAGGATGGAAATGTCGCGGCTGAATACAAGCACGGCAAATTTCCACGGAATCTTGTGCAGGATCGACAGTACCAGAAACATCGTGCTTAACAGAAGCTTGTCGGCGATCGGGTCGAGATATTGTCCCAGCAGCGTCTGCTGGTGCAACGTGCGCGCCAGCAGGCCGTCAAGGCCGTCGCTGAATCCTGCAACAATGAACACGATCAGCGCCCAGAGGTAATGGCCGTCTACAAGATGAATCACGATGAAAGGTACGAAAATCATCCGCAGCAAGGTGAGTTGGTTTGGAGCGGTAAGAACTTGCGAAAGCTTCACGCATGCCCCTTGGAAGGATTTGATCTGGAGTCGGGACCGGGCGGCGCGAGCGCAGCCGAGGGCTCGAGACTGGTTTTGGCAAGGAAACGTTGGGAAAGAGATGGCAGGCCGCCATCGGGCAGGTCGAGTTCGATGCGTTCGATGCGATGCATCGGGAAGAAGACGACAGCCGGGGTGAAAGGTTCGCCGTCGCGAACCATCACTGTGAGATCCTCAAATGACGCAAGTTCAGCTCCGCTGAGGCTGAGCCCTTCGGGAGCGAGAGCCAGAATCATGCCCCAGAATTTCTCGCGCGGATTCGAGAGCGTCGCGATCACCAGCGCGCCGGGCAAAAACCGTTCACAGGCTTTTGCCTCCACCCTGCTATCGCTCCGTGACCTATTCGCCATGCCAAGATTGTCGCTGGCAGAAGCGTGCTTTGCAAATGCGCTTGGAGTCGACGGGGGTTGGGTCCCAGTCGTGGAGTCCGGTATGCTGGGGCGGACATGCAAGCGCAGACAATAGACCCGGTGATCGAATTTCTGGATGTTTCCTACCGGGTCGACGGGACACAAGTCTTATCTGGGCTGAACCTGCAAGTGGCTCGGGGAGAGATGCTAGTACTGCTCGGGCGCAGCGGCTCAGGAAAGACCTCCACATTGAAGCTGGTGAATCGCCTGGTCACGCCGAGCGCCGGAGAAATTCGTGTCAACGGCCAATCGAATGCCAAAGCCGATGTGATTCGGTTGCGCCGGCGCATTGGCTATGTCATCCAGGATGTCGGTTTGTTTCCGCACTTCACGATAGAAAGAAACATTGGGCTGGTCCCGAGGATTGAAGGCTGGTCCACGGACCGAATTCGCACGCGAGTCCAGGAATTGTTGCGACTGGTGGGGCTCGCGCCCGAGCTAATGTCGCGTTACCCGCGGCAACTATCAGGCGGGCAGCGGCAACGGGTAGGAGTGGCACGCGCGCTGGCGGCAGATCCGGAGATTCTGCTGATGGATGAGCCTTTTGGCGCGATCGATCCGCTGACGCGCGACGAACTGCAACGCGAATTCCTCTCGCTGCAGCAGAGGCTTCAGAAGACCGTGGTATTTGTTACCCACGACCTTCGAGAGGCCTTGCGTCTGGGATCGCGCATTGCGTTAATGGAAGCGGGAAAGCTGGTCACGGTGCTGACGCCAGGCGAATTTTTGAAGTCCACCGATCCCTGGGCGTCGGCGTACCTTAGGGCATTTGGAAATGGTGCAGAACCGGCTGCGAATCGAGGCGATTCATGAACGTCATTCGATTTATTCTGCAAAATCATACGCAGGTTGTAGAGCTTACGCTGGAGCACCTTTGGCTGGTGGGACTCTCCACGGGCTTCGCGGTGCTGGTCGGTGTGCCGCTGGGAATTCTGATTGCCCAGCGGCCAAAGCTGCACAAGTCTGTGCTCGCCAGCGCCAACATCATTCAGACAATTCCCAGCCTGGCGCTGTTTGGGTTTCTTTTGCCAGTTCCCTGGCTCGGCGAACGCTCCGATCGGCTGGCCATCTTGGCACTCACGCTGTATGCACTGCTGCCCATTATTCGCAACACGTACACCGGGATTCGCGGCGTCGATGCAGCGGTCGTGGAAGCCGGTCGAGGCATGGGACTCACCGAGTCCCAACTTTTACTTCAGGTGGAGCTGCCCCTGGCGGCGAGCGTGATTCTTTCAGGGGTGCGGGTGGCAATTGTAATCTCCGTGGGGCTGGCTACGATTGCAGCGGCGATCGGGGCCGGAGGCCTCGGCGAATTTATTTTTCGCGGCCTGGCGATGGTGGATGACCGGGTGATTCTGGCGGGAGCCATTCCGGCGGCGATTCTGGCATTGCTGGCCGATCTCGGCGTGGGATTGCTGGAGAAGCGGCTGCGCGCGCGATGAGCAGGGTGCGAGCCAGCCTGTGCGCTCTCGTACTTGCCGCGGGAACGCTGCTGATCTCCTGCGCGCCATCGCACACCAATCGCATAGTGGTCGGCTCAAAGAATTTTACCGAATCATTCATTTTGGGCGAACTCATCGCGCAGCAGATTGAGAGCCACACCAATATCAAAGTAGAGCGGCGCTTCTATCTAGCCGGAACCTACATTTGCCAGCAGGCTATGCTGGCCGGGCGAATCGATATTTATCCCGAATACACCGGAACTGCCCTGACCGCCATTCTCAAGCAACCGGCCAGTAGTGATCGGGCGGAAGTCTATCAGCGCGTGAAGAGCGAATACGAACGTCGTTACGGGTTGACATTGGGACCAGCGTTCGGTTTCAACGACACATTTGCGATGGAGATTCGCGGAGAAGACGCGCGCCGCTTGCACTTAAAAACACTGTCGCAGGCCGCCGCATTCGCGCCGCACTGGCGCGCTGGATTTGGCTACGAGTTCATGGAGCGCCCCGACGGTTATCGCGGATTAGTCGCGGCCTATGGCCTGCACTTCGCGGAACAGCCCCGCATCATGGACCTGGGCCTGCTGGCCCGGGCATTGAAAGATCACCAGATTGATTTCGCGGGCGGCAATGCGACCGATGGTCTGATTCCCGCGCTCGATTTATTCGCACTGCAAGACGACCGTCATTACTTTCCTCCCTACGAAGCGGTAGCCGTGATACGCGAAGAAACCGTCAAACAGCATCCCGAAGTTGCCGGGGCGCTCGCCGCTTTGGGAGGAAAGATTTCAGACGCGGAGATGCAGCGAATGAACTACGCCGTAGATGGTCAGCATCGCGACACGCGCGATGTGGTTCGTGAGTTCTTGAAAGAAAAAAACCTCCTGCGGTAACCGGCCGGCAGCTTCACAGTTCAATGGAGCCGCGCATGGTCAGGACCGCCTTGCCTCTTAGAATCACTCTCTCTCCGGCCATCTCACACCACAATTCTCCGCCTCGTGCCGAGAGTTGCCGCGCATGCAGCCTGGGCTTGCCTAACCGCTTGCTCCAGTAGGGCGTGAGAGCGCAGTGCGCCGACCCCGTCACAGGATCCTCCGGAATGCCATAGCCGGGCGCGAAGTAGCGCGAGACGAAATCCGTACTCTCCCCCGGAGCCGAGACCGATACGGCGTAAGGATGAAGTTCCCCCAGCAGTTCGGTCTTCGGATGCAGGTTCTGAATTGCAGCTTGCTCCTCCAGGACAACGAAATAAGTCTCGTTCACCTCAAGCACCTGGCAGGCTTTCGATGAAACCTCCAGCCCCTCAAAAAGTCTCGCCGGCACATCCGACGCCGGTTTGGGAAACAGGGCAGGGAAATCCATCGCCAGGAGTTCTCCGTCGTTGCGGACGCTGAGATTGCCGTTTAAACGCGTGGTAAAAATAGCCGCATCGAGCTCTGGGCGCAGAAAATTGAGCATTACATAACCCGCCGCAAAGGTTGCGTGACCGCAGAGTTTCAATTCGCAAACCGCCGTAAACCACCGTATTTCATAGCTGTTTCCCACTGGCACCAAAAATGCAGTCGCAGAAAGATTATTTTCTGCAGCGACTTTGCGCAGCAACCGCTCATCTAACCATGAGCTTAAAAGGCAGACAGCGGCGGGGTTCCCGCTGACTGGACGATCCGGGAATGCATTGACGCAAAACAAAGGCAACCGCATCGGGCTGATTTTACAGGGCTGTCATTACGCATTGTCACAAGATTGTTTCCTTTTCGAGCGCCATACATCTTATGCCCACCGAGGTTAGAAATGCCCACTGCTGAACGAGACACCGCGACAAGCAGATCTCTAATGGACAGGGTCCAGGAAGCACGCCGCAGAAGTGACGCGCTGTTTGCGATCGTGCAGCCTAACGCGGTCTTCGAACGCCCGATTCCCGAGCGCCACCGCATTATTTTCTACCTGGGTCACCTGGAGGCCTTTGACTGGAATTTGCTGCACGAGAATGTTTTCGGGTTAAAGAGCTTCCATCCGGCATTTGACCGGCTGTTTGCCTTCGGAATCGATCCCGTGGGCGGCGGACTACCCACCGATCAGCCTGCGGATTGGCCTGCTCTCGAGAGCGTGCGGGATTACGTGCGCAAAATTCGTGCTGCGCTGGACGACAAACTTGCGAACACGATTTCAGGGGCGGAAGCGCACACCCGAGATGGTTTTCCGCTGAACTCGCTGCTCGACGTCGCAATCGAACACCGACTCATGCATGTGGAAACGCTGGCCTATATGCTGCATCAGTTGCCGCTAAACGGTAAAGTTTTGCAACTCAGTCCATCGCTCCCTCCTGCTGCCCCCTTAAGTAAGCGAATGATTTCAATTCCCGCCGGAGGCGCGACTGTCGGCCTCGAGCGCAATGCTGCGGAATTCGGATGGGATAACGAATTTGAGGCGCACAGTATGCACGTCCCCGGTTTTGCGATTGATCAGCACATGATCACGAACGGACAGTTTCTGGAATTCATGAATGCCGGGGGATACGAGAACCGGGCTTTGTGGGTTGACGACGATTGGAATTGGAAGAACGAGCAGAACATCTCGCATCCGGTGTTCTGGAACAGGACGGGCAACGGCTGGAGTTATCGTGCCATGTTCGAAGAGATTCCACTTCCCGCGAACTGGCCGGTTTACGTTAGTCACGCGGAAGCGTCCGCGTACGCGCGTTGGGCCGGAAAAACACTTCCCACCGAGGAACAGTGGCATCGCGCTGCCTACGGGTCTCCGGATGGAAGCGAAAGACGCTATCCCTGGGGCAACGAAAGTCCCGATTCGGAATTCGGTAACTTTGATTTGCAGCGGTGGGATCCGGCGCCGGTGAATGCCTATCCCGAAGGCCGCAGCGCGTTCGGCGTAGAAAGCATGCTGGGCAATGGCTGGGAGTGGACGTCCACCACCTTCGCGCCCTTTCCCGGATTCGAGCCTTTTCCCTTTTATCGCGGCTACTCGGCCGACTTTTTCGATGGCAAACACTTCGTCATGAAAGGCGGCTCGCCCCGCACCGCTCACTGCATGCTGCGGCCGAGTTTCCGCAACTGGTTCCAGGCGCACTACCAGTACGTGTATGCAGGTTTCCGTTGCGTCAATTCTTGATTTGAGGAACTACGTATGCTTATCCATGCAATTCCCAGCAATGCCACCTATGAGTTCGCGGCCGATGTGCGCGCGGGTTTAACTCGGTCGGGCCAGAAAGAGCTTCCCTCCAAGTACCTTTACGACGACGTGGGCTCGGCTCTGTTCGAAGTGATCAGCCATCTTCCGCAATATGGGCTCACGCGCGCGGATGAGCGGTTGCTGCGTCGGCATGCATCAGAAATTGTCGATCGCGTTGCCGGGCCGGTCGCTGTTACTGAACTCGGCAGCGGCAGCGGTCGGAAAACGCGCTGGCTGCTTGAGGCTTTTTGCAAGCGCCAGCGCACTTCGTATTATCCCATCGAGATCTCGCATTCTGCGCTGGTCATGTGCAAGCGCGAACTCAGCGACATCGACGCGATCAGTATCGTGGGTTTCGAGCGTGAGTATCTCGACGGCTTGCTTGAAGTCGCAGCCTACCGAAAGAAAGGCCAGCGCCTGCTGGTGTTATTTCTGGGTAGCACCCTTGGAAATTTCGATCGTCCAGCAGGCGTTAAGTTTTTGTGCGCAGTGCGCCGCATCCTGCAACCTGGCGATGCCCTCCTGCTGGGCACGGATCTCGAAAAACCGGCATGGCAACTGCTGCAGGCTTATGACGACGAACTCGGCGTGACAGCAGCCTTCAATCTCAATCTGCTGGCGCGCGTGAATCGCGAACTGCAGGCTGACTTCGATCTGGCCCAATTCGCTCACTTCGCCAGGCTCAATCACGATGCGCGCAGCGTCGAAATGCACTTGCGATCGCAACGCCGGCAGGTCGTGACCGTTCCAGCAGCGCAGCTAATAGTCGAGTTTCAGCAGGACGAGTCGATCTGGACAGAAAGCAGCCACAAGTACTCAGCGGAGGAAATCTTTGGAATGGCCCAGGAGGCGGCATTCCGCTGCGAGGTGCAATGGATTGACGAGCAGTGGCCTTTTGCGGAGAATCTGCTGATCGCCGAATAGAGGGGCAGGTGCGCGAGCGATCCGGCGACCAGGCTCTGAATCTTCTCAGTTCGAACGGCGCCACGCCCGCAGGTTCACTGCGCTTAGCACAATGCAGAAAACGTTGGCGGGAATAAAACCGAGTTGTTCGGTGCGCAGACCGATCACGCAGATGATGGCGCTGTTCACTCCGGCCAAAGCCCAACCTTCCCAGCACCGCCGTCCCACCAGAACGGTAGACGCGATGGTCAATATGCAAGAGAGATAATCAAGCCGCAACACAGGTAAAGAACCTCCGACGAGGATTATTGTGAGGCAGAGAGGCAGCGGTTTGATGTGATTGTGGCCCTTCGTCACGTGACGGAGGTCACTTGACGCAACTTCGAGGCAATTTGGAGGAAAACGTGGCGAACCAATGCACTCATCTGGATCAGGTTAAAATCAAGAACACTCATAAGCATGTTTGTGAGGACTGCGTGAAGATGGGCGATTCGTGGGTTCACCTGCGCTTGTGCATGATCTGCGGACATGTAGGATGCTGCGATTCTTCGAGGAACAAGCACGCTAGCAAACATTTTCACGCGGTGAAGCATCCGCTGATACGTTCGATCGAACCGGGGGAATCCTGGGTTTGGTGCTACGTGGACGAGATGATGGCGGGAGAGCTAGAAGCTTAGACCCTGCGCCGCCCCCCCGGGGCCGCGTGCGTCCCAAAACGTGCGACCGAATCCCGCTCTCAGCTATCTAATTGCTGTTCAGCTCTGGGGGTCCTGCGCATTCGTATTAATTTTCAGTTCTGAGAGCATTCATGCCGAAGCCGATTTTGCTGACTGTAGACGACGATCCGGACGTCTTGCGGGCGATCGAGCGGGATCTGCGATCGCAGTACGGAAAAGATTACCGTGTCATCAGCAGCGATTCGCCACAAGGCGCGCTCGACCTCCTGAAAGGCCTGAAGCTTCGCAACGACCCAGTTGCACTTCTGCTGGCGGACCAACGCATGCCGCACATGGATGGCGTCGGTTTTCTGCAAGCGGCCCGGCAGACTTTCCCGGAGGCAAAGCGCGCTCTGCTGACCGCGTATGCCGACACCAATGCCGCAATCAGCGCGATCAACGAGGCTAAACTTGATTACTTCTTCATGAAGCCGTGGGATCCGCCCACGGAGCACTTATACCCCCAGATCGACGATCTGTTAGACGACTGGCGAGCTTCTTACCATCCGGAGTTTCAGGGAATTCGGGTGCTCGGGACCCGGTGGTCTCCCCAGTCCTACGAACTGCGTGACTTTCTGGCGCGCAGCCACGTTCCTTACCAGTGGATTGACGTGGAATTTTCGGCGAATGATCCGGAGACCAAGCGCCTGCTCGAAGCGTTAGGTCCAGACGGGAGCGAGCTTCCTGTGGTTTTGTTCCCCGATGGGGCGAAGATGCTGAACAGCGCACCGGCCGAAGTGGCTCAGAAAGTGGGGCTGCGAACGCGCGCTGACACCAGCTTTTTTGATTTGGCCATTGTTGGTGGAGGACCGGCGGGTCTGGCCGCTGCCGTCTATGGCGCCTCCGAGGGCTTGAAGACAGTGATTGTGGAGCGGGAAGCTCCCGGCGGGCAGGCGGGCATGAGCTCGCGGATCGAAAATTATCTGGGATTTCCCAGCGGCCTCAGCGGTGGCGACCTGGCGCGCCGGGCCGTGGTGCAGGCAAAGCGTTTCGGAGTAGAAATTCTTGCGCCTCAATCCGCGGTCAGCATGCGGGCTGAGGGGCCGTACCGGATTATCAAGCTGGCCGATGATAGCGAAATTTCCTGCCACGCCTTGATGATTGCTACGGGCGTGCAATGGCGCCGGCTGGAAGCTCCCGGAGTCGACCGCCTGCAGGGCGCCGGTGTCTACTATGGCGGCGGCACAACCGAAGCCTTGTCCTGCAAGGGAGAGATGGTTTATGTGGTGGGCGGCGCGAATTCTGCCGGCCAGGCGGCCATGAATTTTTCCAAATACGCAGAGCGCGTCGTAATTCTCGTGCGCGGCGATTCCCTCTCCAGCACGATGTCGCAATATCTGATCGATCAGATCAAGGACACTGCAAACATTCAGTTATGGACTCATGCCAGCGTTGCGGAAGTGCATGGTGAGAGTCATCTGGAGGAGATCTCCGTCCTCTGCACGGATACCAGTAAGATCGAGCGTGTCATGGCAACCTCCATGTTTATCTTTATCGGAGCTCTGCCGCGCACAGATTGGCTCGGGGACACGATCGTACGCGACGACCGCGGATTTATTCTCACCGGTCCTGATTTGATGCAAGGCGGACAGCGTCCAAAGGGATGGGCGCCCGACCGCGATCCTTTTCTGCTGGAAACCAGTGTTCCCGGCATCTTTGCGGTGGGGGATGTGCGGCACGGTTCGGTGAAACGAGTTGCCTCCGGCGTAGGCGAAGGGTCTGTGGCTGTGCAATTCATCCATCAGTATTTGAGCAAGGTCTAAATGGCCGAAGCACGTGAACTTCTGACGCAGATGCCTGCCTTCGCCGGCCTCCCCGACGATCAGGTCGATTGGTTCCTGAGCCAGTCGCAGGAGCTACATCTGAACGCCGGAGATCCCTATGCCCGGCGCGGCGACCCCGCCGACGCCATGTTTGTGCTTCTGGAAGGAGACTTCCAGTGGCGCGGCGAACTGGCAGGCGACACGCTGGTGCGGGATATTAAGGCCGGCGAGATCACCGGCGTTCTTCCCTTTTCGCGCATGAAGCAGTACACCCTGAGCGGTCGCGCGCTGACGCCTGCGCGGATCCTGCGCTTCCCCGCTTCAGAGTTTCCGGCACTCGTGCAAAAAATGCCGGAACTCACTACGCGGCTGGTCGGCATGATGTCGGACAGGATCCGCGAGGCCACTCGCTTCGAGCAGCAACGTGATCGGCTGGCCGGTCTGGGCAAACTATCCGCTGGCCTGGCGCACGAGCTCAACAATCCTGCATCAGCGGCGAAGCGCGCCACCAGCCAGTTGCGGGACCTGTTGAAGCGGATTCGTGACGCAAGCCTCGAACTGGGCAGACGCAATCTCACCGACGAACAGAGGTCCGAAATTGAAAAGCTCGAGGCTTCGCTGATTCGTGCGGATGGGCCTCCACCCGATCCGCTCGCCGCCAGCATGCTCGAGGATCAGATCGACTCCCTGCTGCGCAGCCACGGGCAAGAGGATTTGTGGCAACTCGCGGCCGATCTGGCGCGCAGAAATTTCAAGCCCGAAGCCCTGGAGCACCTGTTCTCGCTGTTCGATCCTGGCGTCGCTCGTGCAGCCCTGATCAGGATCTCGACTACCGTCGAGATCGCCGGCCTGCTGAATGAAATTGAGAGCAGCGCGACCCGCATCTCCGACCTGGTGCGAGCCATTAAGGAATACACCTTCATGGATCAGGCTCCGCTCCAGAACGTGGATGTAGTCAAGACACTGGAAACCACGCTTACAATCCTGAACCACAAACTCAAACGCGGTGTCACAGTGCAGCGCGATTACCAGCAGATGCCCTTACTCGTGAATTCCTACGGCAGCGAACTCAATCAGATCTGGACGAATCTGATCGACAACGCCATCGATGCCATGAACGGCAGGGGCGAATTGCGCGTGCGTACTTATCGCGAAGGCTCCAGTGCTGTAGTGGAGATCATTGACAACGGTCCGGGCATGTCGCCAGAAATTTTGCCCCACATCTTCGAGCCGTTCTTTACCACTAAGGGAGTGGGCGAGGGCACCGGCCTGGGCCTCGACACCGTGCAACGGATCGTGAAAAAACACCGCGGCAGCATTCAGGTGCGCTCCAAACCTGGCGATACCTGTTTTCAGGTGTGGCTGCCCGTGGCCGAGAGCACGAACTAGCCCGCGTTCGTGGCATGATGGAAGATCGCGAGGCGCCAACCAGAATGGATATGCATCTCATTGACGGGACTTATGAGTTGTTCCGTTATTTCTACGCCGTGCCCTCCGCCATTGACGTCAGCGGTCAGGAGATTGGCGCCGTTCGCGGCGTCTTGGGCACAGTTCTGACGATGGTCGAGGCGGGCTCGACCCACATCGGCGTTGCCACCGACCATGTAGTCGAATCGTTTCGCAACGATCTTTATCCCGGATACAAGACCAGTGAGGGAGTGCCTCCCGAACTTTTATCGCAATTTCCAATTCTGGAAGAGGCTTTGCAGGCCATGGGCGTCGTGGTATGGCCCATGACGCATTTCGAGGCGGATGACGCTCTGGCTTCGGCTGCGGCAAAGGCCGCGCTCGATGCTCGCGTACAGCAAGTCGTGATTTGCACGCCCGATAAAGATCTCGCCCAGTGCGTGGTTGGGACGCGAGTGGTGCAACTGGATCGCCGGCGCGAGCTCGTGCGCGATGAAGCCGGCGTCAAAGCCAAGTTCGGAGTCCAACCGCAAGCGATTCCGGATTACCTCGCTGTTGTCGGCGACAGCGCGGACGGCTACCCGGGCATCGCTGGGTGGGGCACAAAAGCCGCGGCACTCGTTCTGTCGCAGTATTCTCACCTGGAAAATATCCCCAAAGATTTCCGCCAGTGGCATCCCTCGATCCGGAGGGCGCGTCCGTTGGCGGAATCGTTATTCAGCGCATGGGGCGACGCACTCCTGTTCCGCAAGCTTGCGACCCTGCGGCTGGACGCGCCGGTGTTCGACTCCGTTGATGATCTGGAATGGAAGGGACCGCGACCGGAATTCGAGCAGTGGTGTGTTCGGTTGAACGCATCCACATTGCTGCGCCGCGCCGGCGGCAGGACGCCGTCCCTGGCAGCCGGAAAATGAGTTAGTCGCAATGGAACTCGAAACCCCAGCATTTGCCGGATTCACTCGCCCCCCGTTAGAATTGAAACCACAGCCATTCGCATGTAGGCCCGTAGCTCAGTTGGTCTAGAGCGCTTCCTTGACACGG
>DASYYT010000172.1:0-13340 GCA_035949755.1 Candidatus Sulfotelmatobacter sp. | reverse complement strand
GGGCCGCGCAGCGAGAAGGTGGTGTTGATCAATGCGTCGGCGGCACGAGTGTACTGGCCGGGAGAAGACGCAGTGGGAAAGATTCTGATGCGCGGCGACGAAGAGGATCACGTGATTGGCGTGGTGGACGACGTCCACGAGGAAACGGTGGAGGGTGGAACGGGTTCGCAGATTTATTATCCGGTCACGCAGCAGGGGCCCAATACTGCGCAGTTGGTCGTGCGCACCAGCCTGCCTCCGGCGGCGCTGGCCGCGAGCGTGCTTCGCGTATTGCGCGACTTGAATCCCAGACAGCCCGATGCGGAGTTCCGGCCGATCCAGAACATCGTCGACCGCGCGGTATCTCCGCGGCGCTTCTTTATGCTTCTGGTGGGGAGCTTTGCCACGCTCGGTTTGGTGCTGGCGGCTCTCGGCATTTACGGCGTGATCTCGTATTCCGTCACGCGGCAGACGCAAGCCATCGGCATCCGGATGGCGCTGGGAGCGAGCGTGGGGCGGGTGCGGCGGCAGGTCTTGGGCGACACGCTGCGATTGGCTGTGGCGGGCATGGCACTGGGCACCTTGCTTGCGCTCGGAATCGCGAGACTGATTTCTTCCTTACTGTTCGCAACTTCATCCTGGGATCTGCCGACTTATCTGGGGATGGCCTTGGCTTTGTTGGCAGTGGCGGGGGTGTCGGGGTACATTCCGGCGCGGCGGGCGTCGGGGGTGAATCCGATGGAAGCCTTGCGGAGCAGTTGAGAGCGGCGGCGGGTACCGAGTTGGTTTTTTCAAAGTCATCCAGAGTCGATCTTGCGGAGGCGCGAGAGCGGGACGCCCTCGCGCTAGTCGAGGGCGGCGCCGGAGCTACCGCAATCGAGCTGCGCTCGATGGACAGCCGGTGGCGGCTGTCCCTACATCATTAAGTTCTGTCAATGGACAGCCGGTGGCGGCTGTCCCTACATTCATTTCAGGCTTTTTTGGCTTTCGCGTTTGAGGGCGCGCTGGAGAGTTTGGTCCAGGGCGGCCTTGGCTTTTTCGTATTCCTGCTGCGAGATGAGGCCTTGCTTGTGCTCGACTTCGAGGTCAAAGAGTTCGTCTTTTAACGCCTGCAGCAGCATGGAGGAGCCGGCGGCGGGTTGAGGGCGCGGTTCGCTGGCGCGGGGACGCGCGTGAGGTTCGGCGATGGCAAAGTCATCGTCCTCGCGCATGGCGGAGAATCCAGCTCCGGCGCGGGCAGCGCGATTGGCAGCTTGCTGGCGCGAGGCGATAATGACGCCGCCGATGCCGAGCGCGGCCGCGATGCCGGCGAGAATCCACCAGCGATATTTCTGCAGAGGATCGGGAGCGTCGATCGGCGGCCCGAGTCCGCCGCCGGGGCGGCTTTCGCTTTGCTCGGAGGCGCCTTGACCGGACTGGCCACCTTCATCGCCCTGAGCTTGCAGCGTGCCTTCCCCATTGAGTTTGAAGGCCATGGACTGTCCCAACTGCGTATTGGAGGCGACTTCCACGTTGGCGTCGGGCTGGCCGGGAAATGGCGTGCTCTGATAAACCGCGCCGGGAGCCGGCTCGAACGTCATGGACTTGGGCGCGATGGCGACAAAATGCTCGAGCGGGTAAACACTTTTGGGATCGATATTGGCGCTGCCGGTGTAGGGCACGTTGTAGACGACGTTGAAGCGGGTCTCGCCGGGGCGCAGCGGGAACAGGAATGCGTAACGGTTCTTGGCGTTGTCGCCTTCGGGGACGGGAGCGGACTTGACGGGCTGGCCTCCAGCGGTCATGGCCTGGCCTTCGCCGATTTGAGCTCCATCGGGCACGTAGAACTCGAGATTGTGCTCGTTCATCTGGGTGCGCGGGGGCTTGGAACTATTTTGCACGGCGAAGGTGCGCTCGACCTGAAGCTGTCCCTGGGCGGCCTGGAAGCGCATGATGTCGGCGACGACCTGGATGCCTTCCACTTTCTTGGCCACGTCGTAGACTTCCACTTCGACCGAGGTGGTTCCCGGAGGCGCCATGCGGTGATAGGTGACGCCCTGGTGGATGACGCGGACCAGGTGGGGAGACTGGGCATCGTCGAGCTTGAGGGAGAAGTGTCCCTTGGCGTCGGCCTTGGTGCGGCCGGATTCTTCCATTCCCTGGCCCAGGCTGAGCAGGACGACTTCGTCTCCAGCGCCGGGCTTGCCGGTGGTGGAGTTCTTGACAACGCCGGTGAGGGTTTGGGCGGAGGCCACGGCGGAGAGAAGGAGCGCAACAAAAAGCCCCAGCGTCGCTCGGCAGATATTTGGGGACAACCGCCCTCGGCTGTAGGGCCGGGGGCAGCCCGGCAGTTGTTTGCTGACGGCGAACGCCGTCGAGTTGTGCTCGACTGGACAGCCGAGGGCGGCTGTCCCCACAACTGTTCCTGATGTATGTGCTTGATTCATGATCTCGATTTTCTTGGGGCCGTGGTGGTGACGCCGGATTCCAATTGGGCGATTTCGGCGAGCAGGGCGGCGGCTTCGTCCTGCAGCGTTGACTTTAGCGACTGGAAGTCGGCGTCGGGAACTTTGCCGGCTTTGTATTCGAAATTCAGATCGCGAAGATTTTCGTAGACGGCGTCTTTGCGCTCGCGGAGATATTGGGCGCGAGTTTTTTCCTGGCCGAGGTAGAGGCGGCTCGGCAGGTGGAAGATGTAGAGCAGGGACGCGGCAGTGACCAGGATGCAGCAGGCAATGGCAAGGGTCATAGGTCAGTCTCCTGGCGAGCCTGGTCGCGGAATTTTTCGAGCTCGGCGGCTTTGAGGGGAACGCCAAGCACGGCGGGAGCCGGGACCGGCCGATTCTTCCATGCGCGAACTACGGCGACGACCGCGATTACGCCGAGCGCGAAGGCGACGAAGGGAAAGATCCACGCGGTGCGATCGAAGCCCGTGTTGGAGGGAGCGGCCAGGACGGTGGGTCCGTATTTTTGGACGAAGGACTGCTGAACCAGGCTGTCGCTATCGCCGCGAGTGACGGCCGCCATCAGTTCGTTGCGCATGCCGTCGGAATCGGGGCAGCCGACGTGGTTGCATTCGAGCAGGATCTGGTTGCATCCGCAGATGCACATGAGCTGGTGGCCGATTTCGTTGAAGCGGGAGGCTGGGTCTCCGGCGCCGGCGAGGGCGAAGACGGCGAAGGTGAGGAGTGCGCAGTGGAGAGCGCGGCGGAGGAGCGAATTTGATTTGGACATCATCCTTTGCAAATTGCAGATTGTAGATTTCAGATAGCAGATGGATGAATTGGTGTACGAGTTGAGTCTGCAATCTGAAATCTGAAATCGAGAAATCTAAAATCTCCTGGAAAAGCCGGCCGGGCTGTGCCCGGCGGACGGACGAATGCGTCCGTCCTTACGTCCTAATCTCCTGTGGCCACTGGGGCGGCGTGCTCTACCAGCTTCGGTACACGTACTGTGACCGGGGCTGGGGCGTTTTCTACTAAAGCCAGGGCGGTGCCGAGGATCATGACCCAGGCGCCGATCCAGATCCAGATGACCATGGGATTCACGTGGGCCTTGATAATGGGCTGGCCTTTTTCGTTCTGGCCTTCGTAGACAAGATACAAATCTTCTTTGAAGCCCTGGTCGATGTCGGGCTTGGTGGAGGCCTGCTGGCTGGCCTTGTAGAAGATGCGCTGCGGCGACATGGTGCGCTGCAGTTGGCCGTCCTTGTAAACATCCATTAACGCCCACTCGGTGAACTGATTGTTATTGTCCTCCTGGGTATAGGAGCGGCAGACCAGGTCATATCCGCCGATGCTCATTTTGTCGCCGTAGCCCATAGCCGCTTCCTTGTCCTGGTTGAGGGCGGCGCCGGAGAATCCGATCATGGCCAGAACGACTCCGAAGTGGACGATGTATCCACCGTAGCGGCGGGTGTTGCGGTGGGTGAGTTGAACCATGGAAGCGAACATGCCTTGCCCGGTTTTTTCGGCGATGACGCGGCCGCCGCGATAGAACTCGCTGGCGACGGTGCAGGCGACCAGGGCGGAGAGGAAGATGGTCATCAGCGAATAAAAGTAGCTGATGTCGTGCCAGGGTTTGAGGCCGAAGATCGATCCCCAACTTGCGGGGGTGAACATCACAAACAGAGCGATGGCCAGGGCAGCGATGGTGGGCCAGAGGAAGTTGCGCTTGAGGCTTTCCAAAGAAGTTTTGCGCCAGGCCAGCAGCGGGCCGACCGCGGTCAGCAACAATAACAAGAGCGCGACGGGAATGGCTACGCGGTTATAGAAGGGCGCACCCACCGTGACCTTGTTGCCCTGTACGAGTTCGGAAATTTTGGGGAACCATGTGCCCCAGAGCACGTCGAGGGTGAGCAGCAGGAACAGCAGGTTGTTGAACAGGAAACTGGATTCACGGGAGACCAGCGATTCCAGTTTGTTCTCGCTGCGCAAGTGAGATCGGTTTCTGACGAAAAAGAAAACGAAGACGGCGAAAGTGATGGCGAGAAACCAGGCGAACCAGTTTCCGATGGAAGACTGCGCGAAGGCGTGCACCGAATTGATAATGCCGCTGCGGGTGAGGAAGGTGCCGAGAATGGCCAGCCAGAAGCAGGCGAAAACCAGCCACATGTTCCAGACTTTGAGCATGCCGCGTTTTTCCTGCATCATCACGGAGTGCAGGAAGGCGGTGCCGACCAGCCAGGGCATGAGGGAGGCGTTCTCGACGGGATCCCATCCCCAATATCCACCCCATCCGAGCACGGCGTAGGCCCAGTGCGCGCCGAGGAAGATGCCGCAGGTGAGGAATCCCCAGGTCACCATGGTCCAGCGGCGGGTGATGTGAATCCATTTTTCGCCGGGATACTTCATGATGAGCGCGCCCAGAGCGAAGGCGAAAGGGACGGTGAATCCGACGTAGCCGAGATAAAGCATGGGGGGGTGGATGACCATCTCGGGATATTGCAGGAGCGGGTTGAGGCCGCTGCCGTCGGGACGAAGTGGGCCTTCGAGAAGTCCGAAGGGATTGGCGGCGAAATTCACCAGGGCAAGAAAAAAGATCTGGACGCCGGCGAGAACGACCGAGGCGTAGGCAAAGAGGCGAGGATCGGTCTTGTAGCGCAGGCGAAGGATGAATCCGTACCCGGAGAGCAGCAGGCACCAGAACAGGACCGAACCTTCCTGTCCGGACCAGAGCGTGGCGAACTTGTAAGGACCGGGAAGATCGCGGTTGCTGTGATGAAAGATGTAGGCGATGGTGAAATCGTCGCGGAAGGCGGAGACGACCAGGGCGACTGCGGCGAGGAAAACTGCGCCGAAGACGACGATGCCGGCGCGGCGGGCGGTTTCGCCACGGCGCTCCCAGACTGGATCATTTTTAAATACGAGAGCGAGCAGCCCCACTCCAAAGGAATAGACGCTCAACGCCAAAGCGAGGAGCAAGGCAAAACTACCGATTAATGCCATGTGGAAGAGCCCCAAGGTATTTTTTCAGAAAGTGGGGGCGAGAGCAAATGGGAGACCCCTCGCTTCGCAGGAAATAAGGCTGTGCACAGCAAAACGGCACAGGTTTTTAATTCTGCAATGGATTTTGCTGTAAAGATTCCGCCGGAGTCGGCGGCCGGGGCTCGGCCGCCAGGGCGGAATTCAAAGTTAGGCGGTCTGCTGGCGATAGCGCTGGTGAATTTCGCGCTCGGCGGCCAGCCAGTCTTCGGCTTCGTGACCAGGTTCGAATCCACGGCGTTCGGAAAGCAGGTAAGCGAGACGACGGACTTCATCCTCAAGGTTGATGGGCACAAGATTGGCGCGCGTCTCGGTCTTGACGATCGCCGGCTTGCGGGAATTCTTAGGATCCAGATTGGAGGTTGCGTCAGTTTCGGCAGCGATGATGGCGGCAGCGGGTTGGCCGGCTTGCAACCCCGCATCGCCGTTGTATTTTTTGGGGCCTCTGGGTTTTGCCATATTGGGTACTCCTTTACAAACTCCTAATTCGAAGAAAGATTGAATGGACTCATGAAGGAACAACATCGAGGTCGCCCCTACAAAGCGGTTGCGTTGAAAGTAGATTTTATCTTTCTACTATAACGCGGATAGCGCTGTGGAAAGGAGCGGATTGAACAAAAAAAACGAATGCTGCGGTGCAGAAATTCCAAAACGGTACAAAAAGCCACATTGGAGTTTTTTTGTTGAACAGAAAAACGAAGGAGACAATGGCGATTTGATACCGGCGTCCGGCCGAATGCAGTGCGTCGCTTTGTTATAATCAAAACCTGCGTTTATGGCGCTATCGTCTAGGGGTTAGGACGGAAGATTCTCAATCTTCAAACCCGGGTTCGATTCCCGGTAGCGCTACCAAGTTTTCTTTATCCTGCTGAATCGTAACGCTTTCCTGAATTCTCTCTCGCCCGTTGAACTACATTGCGGCGAATTCGCTCGCCGCAGTACCCAGAGATCGCCCGGAAATTCAGTATCGGACACCGAGGCCACAAGCCACGAGGTTTGCCGAATCTCTACATCATTTGTTGAGGCGCTGCATCATGTCGAGAGCCGCGGGATGGCCGGGATGCTGCTTGAGCAGGTCGCTGAGAACAGCACGAGCTTTTTCGGGGGCTTGTTCGCCGGCATATAGCCGAGCCAGATTCAAGTAGGCCTGATCATAAGACGGAGCCAGGCGGATGGACTGCTGAAAGCTTTCGACCGCCTGATCAATGCGATCGGTGCGGAGGTAGAGGATCCCGAGATTGTTGATGGCCTCGGGATAGGCCGGACGCGCTTTCAACGCTCGCTGAAGAAATGTGAAAGCATTGACGGTGTCGTCGGTCATGGCATAGACCATGCCCAGGCCATAGTTGGCCTCGGGATCATCGGGCGCGAGTTGGAGCGAGCGTTCATAGGTCTGGCGGGCATCGTCCCAGCGCTTCTCGACCCTATAAGAGGTGGCGAGATTATTGAGCGCGGGGCGATGATCGGGACTCAGGCGGAGCGCTTCCTGAAAATCAGGGATGGCCTGGGCGGTGTGGCCCTCGCGTCCCTCCAGCAAGCCCAGGTTGTTCCAGGCGTTGGCCATGGTATCGGGATAGGTGGCATGCAGCTTGAGCGCCCGCTCAAAACAGTCGCGAGCTTCGGGAAGTTTCTGTTGGTTGAGATAGACGCTGCCGATGCCGTAGAGGGCTTCGGCGCTGTTGGGATCGTCACGCAGGGCAATCTGAAAAGATGCCAGAGCTTGTTCGAGATAGCCGCGCTGAAAATATACGGAACCGTAGGAGAGATAGTTGCGGCTGAAGTCGGTTGCTTCGATGATGCCGGGGAAGGGAAGAGCGCGGGGCGCGCGATCTCCGTTGGTTTGGGGGATTCTGGCGGCGTCGTGCTCGACGTGGGCGGGGTCTACAGGACCCTGATAAATCTTGACGATCTCTCCCTGGGAATCGATTAGGAATGAGGTGGGGAGGCCGATCTCGCGACGGCGATCGAACAGGTAATGAAACAGAATGCTGTAGATGCCGGCGATCTCATCGGAGCCCGACAAGATGGGAAATGGCAAACTGCGGTTGGCTGGTGGGGTGGCCGGTTTTTTGGCGGCAGGATCGTCGAACACCAGCGAAAGAACATGCAGGTTTTTGGCGGTCCAGTTGGTGGAGCGCTGGCTGAAGGCGGCCCAATCTTTCTGGGTGCGCTCGTCGGCGGTGGTGCAGAAGTGGAGCAGGACGGTTTTGCCGTGGAGAGCGGAAAGAGAGTGCGAGTGTCCTGTGCGCTGGTCGGGCAGAGAAAAATCCGGGGCGGCGATCGGAGCGATCAGCCAGGTTTCTGCGATGGTGGGTAGTATCTCCTGCGGCTGGGGAGTGAGTTGGGCAAACTTGGCAGCGTCGCCGGGCGCGTGGAAAGGTTCGATGCGAGATGGGGCGGAGCCTTCTTGCACCCAGATGCGGTGGTTGATGGGCAGATCGGGCAATGGTTGCACCAGCCCACTTGGCCAGCGAATGGAAGCGGTCACTGGGGCTTTGGCGGAGCCGAGACCAAAGAAGATCTCTTTGCTGTGCTGGGAAAGAAAGCCGGAACCGGCCTGCAGAGAGCGAGTCTGGAGGCCTTGGCTGGTCTTGATGGTGATCACTGCTCCAATGGCATCGCGATTACTTTTTGTGCCGCGCAGGCGAAAGGCAATGGACGGAGGCAGGCTGGAGGCCACATTTTTGAGAATGCGTAATTGCGGGGCGTTTCGGTTTTTGAGAAATATCTCCTGACGGCCGTCAAGATCGAAGTCGGCAAGGGCAAAGGCGCGGCCATCTTCGAGGAAGTCCAGGCCGACAAGTGCGGAAAGATCAGAAAACGTGCCGTCGCCATTGTTAGCGTAAAAAACATTGCGCTCGTAGCCGCTCCAGGTACTATCCGCGCGGATCGATTCGTTAATGGCGCCCCATCCCTGTTCGTAATCGTGCGAAGGGCGAGGCTGGTCGGGAGAACGAGCGACTACCTGGCGCCAGAAAAAACTGTCGAGATCGTAACGATTGGGGCCGCTGACCATGCCATTGACGATGTAAAGATCGGCGAAGCCGTCGTGATCGAAATCCCAGGTGTCGCTGGACCAGGCCCAGCGGCCAACTCCCACTCCTGCGGACGAGGTGCGATTTTCGAAAGAGCGGCCGTCGTTGTGGAACAGGGAATTGCCCATGGCATGTTTGCGGTAGAGGGCGCGAACGTCCGGCGGAGAATTTTGTTGGAAGATTGGTTGCAGGGAGATGCGCTCGCCGGGGGCGGTCCACATGTTGGCGACATAAAGGTCTTCGATGCCGTCGTTGTCGTAATCGAACCAGCAAACTCCCATGCCCGCGCCGACGTCTTCGACGTGAGCGTCTGGGGCAATGTCGGTAAAGGTTCCGTCGCCATTATTGCGGTAGAGATTCTTGCGGCCGAAATCATTCACCAGGTAGAGATCAGGCCAGCCATCGCGATTGAAGTCGTTCCAGCCGCAACAGAAGCTGTAGCGAGTGTTGTTGACGCTGAGTCCGGTCCCGGCAGTGACATCGCGGAAGGTGCCGTCGCGATGGTTGCGCATCATGAAATTGGGAGGCCCGTTTTCGGCGTCATGATAGGGGGAGGGGTATTTGTACTGGTCCGTGCCCTGGTAATAGATGTAAAGGCAGAAGTAAATGTCGAGCCAACCGTCGCGATCGTAATCGGCAGCCGCGGCTCCGGTGAAGGTGCCCTGCGGAGGATTGGCAAACTGAAAAGCGTCGGGTTTTAGATGAAACGTGCCGCCACCGTCATTGAGGAACAAGAGAGGGCCGTTGGAGCGGACGACGATCAGATCCTGGTGGCCGTCGTTATCGATGTCGGCGATCAGGGCGCAGGATGTGTTTTCGATGACCCCGACGCCGGAGGCTTCGGTGATG
The DNA here is from genome assembly GCA_035949755.1 of Candidatus Sulfotelmatobacter sp. Classification (GTDB taxonomy): domain Bacteria; phylum Acidobacteriota; class Terriglobia; order Terriglobales; family Acidobacteriaceae; genus Sulfotelmatobacter. Next base: position 4,015 of record DASYYT010000172.1, on the reverse strand, counting down.
TCTTCAAAGGTCCCATCTCCGCGATTGCGATACAGCCGGTTGGGAAGGCCGGCGGGCTGACAGATATAGAGGTCGTCAAGGCCGTCGCCATCGACGTCGCCGACGGAAACGCCATTGTGCCCGTAAATATCGATGCCGGAGGCGCCGTCGAGCACGGTGCGCCAGTAATCGCTGCCGTGCAAAAGCTGAGCGGAATAGGAGGCGTTACCGGCGAGCGCGGGCGCAGTGATGTCGAGGTAAGTGGGAGCGATGGCGCGACTCTGCGTTTCTTCGAGCGGCTGCCAGTTGCGTAGAAGAAATGCTCCCGGTGTTGCGGCTTCCCAAAGAAAATCCCAGTAACCTACGAGCTGTTCACGATAGAAATCGCGGCCCGTCCCGACAATCTCATAACGGATGCGGGTGCGCAGTTGGCCGGAGCCAGAGGCTTCGAGGGCGTCGGCAGTCACTTGGGTGACTTGAAATTCGGCAGTCAGAATTTTCGTGTAGCGGCTCAAGGCGGAAGACAGTTCTGCGAGGAACGCGGTTCGATTGAGAGCGAGCTGTGGCGAAAAAGTATTGCGGCGCACTTCGATGGGAGGGCCGCGACGCACTGCGTGCGATTGCACGGGGCGGAGAGAAGCAGCGGAGAACGTGGGCAGAAGAACCTTCTCGATGGCGGCTACATTCTGGGGCGACTGAAGTAAGCCGAGGTTCCACTGCGCCATAATGTCGGCGATCTGCTCGGCATACTTCTCGGTGAGGAACTCGTCGAGGCCGGGATGGATCTTGAGCAGCAAGCCTTCGAGGGGCATGGCTCTGCTGTAGTGCGGATGAAGGCGGAACTGGGGGAAATCCTGGTCGAGTTCCGCTGCGAAACTGAGGCGCGGGAATGCGAGTCCCAGGCCTGAGGGGATCAGGGAGAGCGAGGCGGCTTGCAGGCAGCGGATCAGAAAGTCGCGCCGGCGCTGGTCCACAGAGCCGGGAGGAGTCGAACCCCCTGGGTTTCCGCTTCGATTCAGAACGACTTCTCCATAATGTTCACGTCAGAGATAACCATCATACGGTTCGAGGCCCAAAGATTCGAAGCCATGTGATCAGCATGAAACTTCATGGGTTTGTGAACTCCCGAGCTAGTCCGGCAAAACCAGGACGCCCCAGGGGCCGTCGCCGGCTTTGATTTTACTGGTCACGGTATTGGTGGTGAGGTTCACGACCGAGACATCGTTGGATGGGCCATTGGCGCTGAAAAGGGTTTTGCCGTCGGGGGAGAGAGCGATACCCCAAGGACGAGCGCCGATGTCGAACGATGTCGTAACGTGGTTGGTAGCGGTGTCGACGATGAAGAGCTTGTGCCCGCGTCCCGTGCTTACGTAGAGGGTCTTGGCATCGGGTGAGAGCAGGACGGCCATAGGCTTGATGACGCCGCGCTCGCCCAGGGGAATGGTCTGGATCACTTCATACTTCGCAGTGTCGACGACGGTGACGGTGCCGTCGTTTTCGGCGGGAACGTAGGCGCGGGAACCGTCGGGCATAAAGGCGACGGAGCGCGGACGGCGTCCGACTTTGAAAGTCTTGACCAGCTTGGCGCTGGCGACGTCGATCGCTGAAATGGTTCCGGTATCCTCAGAGGTCACATAGGCGAGCTTGCCGTTGGGAGTGACTTTGACGCCTTCCGGTTCTTCGCCGACGGGAATCGAGTGGGTGACTTTGCCGGTGGCGATGTCGCAGAAGCTGGCCTTGGCGTCATCTTCGTTGGAAACGATGATGGTGCGACCATCTTTGGTGACATCGAAATTTTCCGGATCAGAACCACACTGCATGATGCGAACGATCTTGTTCTGCTTGACGTCGAAGACGCCAATGCCATCGGCGGTTTTATCGGGAGGCGGAAGCTTGCTTTCGTCCACGCCGGGGCCGGCGAGCGGGGAGCCGCTCATTGTCATGTAAATGAAACGACCATCGGGACTGGCGTGGATTCCGCGGGGACGCTTGCCTAGTGGGATCGTGGCGGTGACCTGGAGGGTGGAAGAGTCGATTTCCGTCAGATTGCCGGAACGTTCGTTGGTGACGTAGACGCGGTAGTGGGAAGACGAGGCGGATTTCTGCGAGAAGGCAGTGGCGCAGACGAGGACGAAAATTGCCAGGCAGAAAGAGATGGATTTCAACATGCTTTATTTGAACATATTTGCTGGCGGAAAAGACTAACGCAGAGTACGCCGAGGTAGCAGAGCGCACTGAGAAATGGCTTCGCTTACTCCGGATCTGATGCGCAACTGGGTATTGGTCGCAGCCCATAGCGCGCCGTTGATGGCCGTGCCGAACAGGTTTCCTGTCTTGGAGTCGCCAATGGGATAGCCGCCGCTGACTTTGTCGGTGAACTGGAACAAAGTCATCAGGGTCCACGGCTTCACCTTTCACAGTGGTTACGGATCGAACGCTACCGATTCGCATTCTTTCGACAAACGTCTTAATCTAAGGGAATTAAACCTACCGTGAGGGTACCTATGCCTTTGAAAGCCAAAGCAGTTGCCACGGCAGTTCTATTTCTGGTTTCCATTGTGACGCTGTACGCGCAGAGCACACCATTTAAGGATGCCCCAGCCTCGGCGAAAGAGATGAAGAATCCTTATGCCGGCCAAGCCGGGGCCGTGACCGCGGGGAAGGCGCTCTACGCGCGAAATTGCCTGTCCTGTCATGGAAAGGCGGGGCAGGGCACGGGGAACGTTCCATCGCTGGTCGACGGCAAACTGAAAGGAGTGACGGCGGGCGAGGTGTTCTGGTTTATCACCAAGGGGAGCACCGACAACGGCATGCCGCCCTGGGGGTTCCTGCCGGAGCAACAGCGCTGGCAGATTGTGAGTTATGTGGAAGCGCTGGCGTCGGGGAAAGCGACCGCATCGGGCGCGAAGCCGGAAGCTGCGCCGGAAGGTAGCGGGACGTCAAAGTTGAACGGGCCGCCGCCCAAAGCGCCGTTCACAGATTTCCGTTACGAGAAGCCAGGAACGACGCGGAAGATCACGGTTAACGATCTGCCGCAGCCGTATGCAACGCACTCCGCCAACAACGGCCCGGAATTGGTGGCGCGGCCGGACAACGTGTGGCCGGTGGCGCCCGAGGGATTCAAGGTGGAGTTGTTCGCGAGTGGTTTGGACAATCCGCGATTGCTGCGCACGGCTCCCAACGGAGACATTTTTCTGGCCGAGAGTGATCCGGGAAACATTCGCGTATTTCGCGGAATGACTTCCGATGGAAAGCCGGAACAGGCGGCAATTTTTGCCAGCGGATTGAAAAAGCCGTATGGGATTGCGTTTTATCCGCCGGGGCCGGACCCGCAGTGGGTTTACATTGGCGACACCAACGAAGTAATCCGGTTTCCTTATCACAACGGGGACCTCAAGGCGAGCGGGGGTCAACAGCATGTGGCCGATTTGCCCAATGGCGGCGGGCACTGGACGCGCGCGCTGGATTTTTCCAAAGACGGAAAGAAAATGTTTGTGGGCGTGGGGTCGGCGTCCAACGTGGATGATCCCGACACGCATCCGGCCGAGAAGGATCGCGCCGACATTCTAGAGTGCGATCCCACGAACTGCCAGTTGAAGGTGTACGCCTACGGCATTCGCAATGCGGGCGGCGGAATCCGGGTTGATCCGAAGACTGGAGAGTTGTGGTGCTCGGTGAACGAGCGCGACGCTTTGGGCGACAACCTGGTGCCCGATTACATCACGCACGTGCAGGAGGGTGGATTCTATGGATGGCCGTGGTGGTATATGGGCGGTCATCAGGATCCGCGGCATAAAGGTGCGCATCCGGAGTTGAAGGACAAAACGATTGTGCCGGATGTACTGCTGCAGCCGCACAATGCGTCGCTGGAGATCACGTTCTATGAAGGAAAGCAGTTTCCGGAGGAATATAAAGGAGACATTTTTGCTTCGGAGCATGGATCGTGGAACAAGGCGGTGCGGGTGGGATATGAAGTGATTCGCGTGCCGCTGCATCAGACGGGGCATGCAGCGGGTGAGTACGAGGATTTTCTGAC
>DASYYT010000171.1:0-41484 GCA_035949755.1 Candidatus Sulfotelmatobacter sp. | reverse complement strand
TGCGCCAGGCCATGGTGCACTACCGGGCGCTGTTTCAGGAGTTGCTCGAGGAACATCCAACCCAATACAGAAAGGGAGCATAACGATGGCGACGCCGTTGAGAAAAGATCAACCGGAATTTGAGAATGAAGAAAACATCACAACCGCGGATCTGGCGAAAGGGAAGCGCCCCGAGCCTGCCGGCGAAACACGGGGTCCTCAGGCGGTCGCCAATGAGCGCACGGCTGACGGGTCTTCCCGCGGAGATGGGACTCCCCTGTTCCCTAACAACGAGCTGAACGATTTGCGGACGCGGTGGAAGGAAATTCAGACCGCGTTCGTGGATGAGCCGCGCAAGGCCGTCGAGCAGGCGGATGGCCTGGTCGCCTCCGCGATGAAGCGGTTGGCGGAGGTGTTTGCGCAGGAGCGCTCACGACTGGAGCAGCAGTGGGATCGGGGTGACAACGTCTCGACGGAGGACTTGCGGGTGGCGCTGCAGCGGTATCGGTCGTTTTTTGACCGGTTGCTCTCGGTGTAAGAAGGGAGCATGTGGCCCGGGCGCGTTCGTCCGGGCCGTATCCCCGGCGGAATTCCATTGCGCGCGGACGAATGCGTCCGCCGCTACGTGCCTATTTCTAGGCGAAGACTTCGTGATCGATTTCGGCGAAGAAGGTCGTGTGGAGGCGCTGGATCACTTCGGGGACTTCGTCCTCTTCGATGACGAAGGTCAGATTAATTTCTGAGGCGCCCTGGGAGATCATGCGGATTTTTTTGTCCGCGAGCTCGCGAAAAACCAGCGCGGCGATGCCCGGTGTCTCGCGCAGGTTCTCGCCGACCAGGCAAACGATGGCTTTGCGGCCTTCGTATTTTACATCGGCTAATTTAGCGAGATCCGCGGCCAGGGCCGGGATGGCCTGATTCGAATCCACGGTCAGCGAAACGCTTACCTCCGAGGTGGAAACGACATCGACGGCGACTTTGTGACGGTCGAAGGCTTCGAAGATGGTGCGCAGAAAACCGTGGGCCAGCAGCATGCGCGGAGCGGCCACGTCGATAATCGTGATGCGCTTCTTGGCAGCGATGGCTTTGAAGATGTTTTTGGTGTGCGGGGCGCGCGTGGTGATCCGAGTACCTTCGCAGGATGGATTCCGCGAATTCAACACGTAAACGGGAATGTTTTTCTGAATGGCGGGCAGCACCGTAGCCGGGTGCAGAACTTTCGCGCCGAAGTAGGCCAGTTCGGCGGCTTCGTCGAAGCTGATGACCTTGATGCGGCGGGCGTCGGGGCAAAGTCGGGGGTCGGTGGTGAGGATGCCGTCAACGTCCGTCCATATCTCGATGCGCCCGGCTCCGAGCCCGGCGCCGAAGATAGCAGCAGAAAAATCGGAGCCGCCACGGCCGATGGTCGTGGTAATCCCGGCGCGATTGGCGCCAATGAATCCGCCCATCACGGGCACTTGCCCGGACTGTAGTAAGGGTTGAACTTTTTCCTGCAGCCGGGAGTTGGTTTCTTCGTACTGGGGCACGGCCTGCATGTAAGCGCTGTCGGTGACCAGGACATCGCGGGAGTCGACGTGCGCGCCCTTGAGATCGCGCGCAGCGAAGGCGGCAGCGACGATCTTGCTGGAAAGCATTTCGCCAAAAGCGGCTACGTGATCGGTGGTGCGGGGAGTAATTTCACCGACGGCGGAGATGCCGCGCAGAAGTTCGTCCAAGGTCTCGAAGTCCGAGCCCAGTTCGGAATGAAATTCGGTGAAGCGGGCGGTGCCGAGCAATTCGCTGGCGGTGTTGTAGTGGCGTTCCTGGAGCGAGCGGCAGAGCTTGAGGGCCGTCTTGCGTTCGCCGGCGCCGGCGGCACGGGCCATGGTCAGCAGCGTGTCCGTTACCTTGGCCATCGCGCTGACTACGACGACCGGCTGCTGCGCGAGGCGGCCTTGGACGATAGAGGCGACGCGGTCGATGGCTTTTGCGTCTTCGACCGAAGTACCGCCGAATTTCATGACGATCATCGGCGGGGCTCCGGGTAGCAGAGCAAGGCTCGGCGGCGATCGGAATCCGCGTGGGCGGGACGCCCCGGCGCTGCGGTCCTGATGGTCATCCCAGGTATCCCTTGGCTTTTAGCAACTCGGCATTCAGGACGGCTGCCCCGGCTGCGCCTCGGATTGTGTTGTGGGAGAGCACCGTGAACTTCCAGTCGAGAACGCCGCAGGGACGAAGGCGGCCGACGACGGTGGTCATGCCCGCGCCCATATCAACATCGAAGCGCGGCTGGGGACGGTCGGAAGCTTCGAGATATATGACCGGACATTCGGGAGCGCTGGGCAGCTTGAGTTCCTGAGGCTCGCTGCGATAGGCATTCCATGCGGCGATGACTTCCTCGGGCTTCGCTTTTCTCTTCAGGCGGACGGAGACCGACTCGGTGTGGCCGTCTTCGACGGCGACACGGTTGCACTGGGCGCTCATAGCGAAAGCGCCGGGGACGACTCTTGAGCCGTTGAGTTGGCCGAGGAGCTTGCGAGTTTCCTCCTCCATTTTTTCTTCTTCGTTCTTAATGAAGGGAATCACATTGCCGAGGATGTCGAGCGAGGCGACGCCCGGATATCCAGCGCCGCTGACGGCTTGCATGGTTACAGCCATGACGCTTTCGAGGCCGAACTTCTGATGAATGGGCGCGAGGGCGAGAACGAGTCCGATGGCCGAGCAGTTGGGGTTGGTGACGACAAAGCCGCCCGATTTTTTGCGCCATCCCTGGATGTCGATGAGCTTGATATGGCCGCCGTTGACTTCGGGAATGACCAGCGGCACATCTTCTTGCATGCGCAGTGCGCTCGAGTTAGAGACCACCGCGCATCCGGCATCGGCGAAGCGAGGCTCAAGTTCGGCTGCGATGGCGGAATCGAGCGCGGCAAAGATGACTTTGGGCGCGCCCTCGGGAGTGGCCGGCGAAACCCGCATTTTCGCTACCGGCGGCGGGATCGGCGTTTTCAGCCGCCAGCGCGCGGCTTCGGCGTAAACCTTGCCCTCGGAACGGTCCGACGCGGCGAGCCACGCCACCTCGAACCACGGGTGGCGCTCGAGCATCTGGATAAATCTCTGTCCTACGACGCCGGTGGCGCCGAGGATGCCTACGGGAATTTTTCGATTCATAGGAGTACTTGGAATTTTATAACAGGCGGGGAACAGTTCCGGGTGACCAAGGGCTCAGGGTGTTACCAAAGCGTGCCCAGTCGTGGCACGAACTCTGCCGGAATGACCGGCGTTCGTGGACGCTGAACGCAGCAAGGCCGAGAGGCCCTTGCGACAACCGGCGAGGACCCCGACGCTACAGGTTTTGCTTCCATCTGCCGATAGGGAATGATGGAGGGGTTTCATGCCGGAGCTGCGACAGAATTTTTTCACCAAAGAGTGGGTCATCATCGCAACCGAACGGGCCAAGCGTCCGGAGGAATTAGCGACGCACCGGGCGGCGCAGCCGGCGCCGGCGTTTGTGGAAAGCTGTCCCTTCTGCCCGGGCAATGAGGGCAAGACGCCTCCCGAGGTCATGCGAGTTCCGGCGAACGGGCAGCCGTGGAAGGTGAGGGTAATTCCCAACAAGTTCGCGGCGTTATCGAGCGAGGTGCAGCCCACCCGCAGCCTGCAGCATTTGCGGCGCCGCATTGATGGCTTTGGGTTTCACGAAGTGATCGTGGACAGTCCCGATCACTCCCGCTGCATGGCGCTGTTGAGCGACGAGGATGTGGCCGGGATACTGAGCGTGTATAAGCAGCGCTACAATGCGCTGAGCCTGGATCCGCGGATAAGCCAGATCACCATTTTCAAGAACCACGGAGTAGATGCAGGAGCCAGTCTGGCACATCCGCATTCGCAGGTGATTGCGACGCCGGTGATTCCGAGCCAGGTGCGGCACCGGCTGTTCGAGGCGCTGCGGCATTACGACGATGTCGGGGAGTGCATGTTTTGTCACATGGTGGAACGGGAGATCGAGGACAAAACGCGAGTGGTCATCAAGAACGAACGGTTTGTGGCCATGGAAGTCTTTGCCTCCTCGACGCCGTTTGCCACCTACATTTTTCCGCTGCGGCACATTGCCGCCTTCGGCGATATTTCGGAGATGGAGATTGCCGACCTGGCTCGGGTTTTGCGTACCCTGCTGGCGAAAATTTATATCGGGCTGGAGAATCCGGACCTGAATTTTATGGTGCGCAGCAGTCCGACGGAATACAGCGGGGCGCGGCACTATCACTGGTACGTGAGCGTGATTCCGCGGCTGACGCGGGTGGCGGGATTCGAACTGGGGTCGGGAATGTTCATTAACACCGTGCTGCCGGAGGCTGCGGCGGATTTTCTGCGCAAGGTCTCGATTGAGAAGGGAATCGGCGCAGGGCGGTAAGGGCTGGCTCGGACTTCGGACTTCAGACTTGGACCTCGGACTTCGGACTCCGACCTTCGACTTCGGACCTTAGAGCCTACCTCGGGTAATCAGCTCTTGCGCTTGAGGTGAATGCCTGACGCCCGAAGTCCAAGGTCCAAGGTCCGAGGTCCGGTTTAGGTTCTGTGCGTTTCCCGACCGTGGTAGGGGAATTCGGAGAGCGGACCAAACTTCTTCTTTTCGGCATACAGCCGCCAGCGGCGGAAGACGATGCGCAGGCTGGCCATCACGGGAATGGAGAGATAGATGCCGAGAATGCCGGCGACTTCACCGCCGGCCATGACACCGAAGATTGCCGCCAGGGGATGCAGTTCCACACTCTCGCCCATGATGCGCGGGGAAGAAATATAGTCCTGAATCAGGCGCCAGGCTCCAAGAAAGATGATGACCACCAGCCAGTGGTGATAACTCATCAAGAGAGCCACGCTGATAATAATGAAGCCCGCCACCAGCGGGCCGATGACCGGAACAAACTCAAGCACCCCGCCAATGGTGCCGAGAACCAGAGCGTAAGGCACTCGCATCGCCCCTAGAAATGCGGAGTAGACGAGCAGGGTCAATCCCGCCAAAGTCAGCTGGGCGCGGATGAAATGCGCCAGCATCTGGTTGAGGTCGTTCAAGACATTTTCCAGAAACTCCCGTTGCGGGCGCGATTGGACACTCGAGAGCAGGAAATCGCCAAAGGCGCGGCCATCTTTCAGGAAAAAAATCGAGAGCAGAGGCACGACGAAGAAGAGCCAGGCTTGTTTGGCCACATCGGCCACGCGCAGCCCAACCCGTTGCGCGACTTGCGAGATGTCGTCCTTGTGACTGGTGAGAAAAGATTGCACGAAGTCAGTGCTGGCCCGGCTCCAGCCATGCTCAGCTCCAAACTGGTTGGCGATCTGGCCGGAGGTAAGCGTGTTCAGCAGCGAAGGAATCGATTGTCCCAGACGGGCGCCCTCGCGAGTCACCTTGGGACCCACGATCACAAAGAACACGACCACCAGCGCGAGCAACAGGGAATAGATAACCGCGATGGCGCGGCCGCGTCCGCGCAGCACGCGCTCCAACTGCGCCACCAGCGGGCCCATCAGATAGGCGAAAAAGATGGCGAAAAGAAAAGCGATGAGCGTCGCGCGCGCCACGTACAGAAAGCCAAGCCCCAGCGCAAACAGCAGCACCGTAACCAGAACCCGGGCCGTACGTGAGTCAGTCAGCAGCAATAGATTTTCCAGGGGCCCATCTCGATTCTGCCTCCGGGCAGACTGCAGCTAATCCCGGACCACTTCGGTATCATCGGCAGGAATCGAAACCCGCATCAGTTTGAACTGATCCTGATCATCCAGCCACAGGGCCCAGTCAAAGTTCTCACCTTTCAGGTTCAGGCGCAACAACTTGCGTTCGGCGCCGCGGATGTTGACTTTTTCTTTGCCTACCAGCTGCAGGCGGACATGCATCGAAGTGCGGTCCTGAGGGATGAGCACGCCGAAGTCTCCGGGTTCCTGCTGGCACTTAAGACTTCCCGCTTCAGACTTGCACTCCGTGGCCAGGTAGCGCCAGGCCAGAACCTCGCGCTGGACAAAGAAATTGTTGTCCAGGATCGCCGAGGTGGTGGGCATGAGAAAAGGCTGTTCCGCGGGTTTAGTCGAGTTGGGAGCGGTGATCTTTTCGATCAGAAAATCGTTGTCGGGAAGCACCGACAGGGAACCGCCGGATTCCTGACTCCATTCGTAGCGCAGCAATTCGCCGCTGGGAGTGATTTCGAGATCCGACTTCTGGTTGACCGGATCTGCGCCCACGATCTGTTTTAATTGCGATTTGATCAGGCTGATTCCGTTTTGCTGCTGAATGGTGAACGTCTCAGTGGCGACGCGTTGTCCTTTGACGAGGATTCCAAACGAGCCGGAATCGACCGTCCTTGACGCGGATTTGGCCTGTTCCTTCTTGTCTGCCTTATCCGGGGCGCGCCCGGCGGCGAGCGCCGCGAAGCAGAACAACAGTACGAAAGCCAGGATTCTTAATGTTTGAGACTTCACTCGACTTCTCCTTCTTCGGTACGGGTCGTGATTTTTGCCAGGCCAAAGGTTTCCACGATCTCATCTGCGATCGCGTCTACGGTGCGTTCTGCGGTCTGGACGCGAGTCAGGGCATTCGAATAAGCCCTGCGCCGCGCGTTATACAACTTACGAAACTGTTCCGGACGGCGCAGCAGCGGGCGTTCGATTCCGGCGGCGGCGCTTTGTTTACAGCAGCGTTGCCACAACTCGTTGGCCGGCGCATCCAGAAATACCGTTGCCGCTCCGGCAGCCTGCAGCAGCTCAGCGTTCTGTTTTTGGACGAACGCTCCGCCCCCTAAGGCAACGATCCGCCCGCCTGCGCCGCGCAACTCATGCAAAAGATCTTCGAGGGCTGCGCGCTCGGCGCGACGGAACTCGGGCTCACCGGAATCGCGGAAGATGTCGGCGATAGGCCGGCCTTCCCGACTGACGATGCGTTCATCAAGATCCTCGAATAGCCAGTTCAAGCGCTGAGCGAGAGCGCGACCGACGCTGGTCTTGCCTGCGCCCATGAAGCCCACCAGGAAAATGGCATTCGCCCCCGCACCAGGCTTCGCCTTACGAACTGGACGAAACCGAACACGGGAACGCGCTTCGACGCCGGCCGCTTTGCGAGAACGCTTCTTCAAACGATCCGGGTTTCTTTTCGTTTCTATTTTGTGGAACGTTTTCTGAGGTGGATTTTACCACTGAAGCTGCGCAGCACTACCGTCGAAGAGACCGCCGCTCGACCCATGGTACCCCAAAAGGCACTTCCTTTTTCGAGGACGTAAGGGACGTGCTGCCTGGGCTGGAGGTGGATGTCGTCATGCACTTCGCCGCGGACCGAGCGGGCGCTGACATCGGCGGAGGTGGAATCGGGGACAACCGCCTCGATGTCGCCGCTGTGGCTGGTCAGCCGGTATTCGCCACGGTCGCCGAAGTCGCCGCTATAGCTGATGCCTCCGCTGGTGGAAATCACCTGCACACGGGGGCCGGTGACTTGGTTCAGGGTCACGTTGCCGCTCAGAGAATCGACTTCCACGTGGCCGTCTTGCACATTGGAGAGAGTGACCGGGCCGTTCAGTGTCTTAACGCGCAAGTGGGCGCTGGTGATATCGCGAACTTCAACCGTCGCGCCGGCGCCTTCGAGCGTGAGGTCACCGTGCAGTTTTTCCGCACGCAGGGCGCCTGCACTGGAATGCAAGGTCACGCTGGCGTCGGCGGGTACGAGAATCTCATAGTCGATGCTGCCGGAGCGGGGGTCGGCTCCGGGCAGGAGATGAGAAACAACTTCAACCCGATTACTGGTGACATTGTTGTCGACTTCCACCTTATCGGACGATAAGGTCGCGTTGATCACGACGAAATTCCCAGTGGAGGGTCGAATGGAGATGGAACCATAAGGATTGTTGATGGAGACGCCAGGTTTGGATCCGACATTGAAGCGGTATTCCTTGTGAGTCTCGGCGGCGAGAGTCCCAGCCATGAGAGTCGTGGCCAAGGTTGCGCCGATCATTGCGAATTCGATAGTACGCCCGGTCATATGGTTCCCCGAAGTCCGTCGCTAACGTTCGTATCGTGCTGCGGCCGCACAGCGCCGCGCGGGAAAAGTCGCACCATTATGGCAGAGAACGGTCCAATGCCAATTCAAAAAGCATAGCTTTTTGCTGGTAAGCATCCATGAGCGAGCGATGAGCCTCTTCGTCATTGGGATCGGCGGCGACGCTGCTCCTGGCATCCAGAATGTATTGGTTCACCCGGCGCAGATTCTCGGTGTATTGCGCCTGCACCGCAGGTGACTGCTGCGCGATCTCCTGAATCAGGTCGTCGTCGTTCAGACCTGCAAGGGCTGCATCGGACTCCATACCGGACGCCGCCTGCTCGGCGTATTCGTTATTGGCGATGGAGTGCGACGGCAGATGTTGCTGAACCAGTACGCCGGCGGTGACCAGCAGGGCCGCCGCTACCGGAAGCAGCCAGCGCAAAGTTCGCATGCTGGTAAAAGCGGGGAAAAAGGAATGCACTTCGTGCTGCGGCCGGATCACTCCCTCTTTCCGCAGTGCGATTTCGATGGAGTTCCAAACCCGGGGACTGGGTTCATTGCACGCGCGCAGTTCGCCGGCTGCGCAAGCGATCACCAATAGTTCCGCGACCAGCGCGGCGCATTGCGGGCAATCTCTCAAGTGGGCCCGCTGTGCGACGCTGCCACCGGTTTCGTTTTCTGCCAGACTCTCTTGCAATTCAATGCAAGTCATACTGCTCTCCCCAAGCCGCTGCTGCCTCAGTGTATTGCTGCCTTCCCAAGTCTTACATCCTTGCGCTTGCCTGGACCGGTCGACCGCCGGTCTTTGCCGGCTGGTTTCGCTTTGCTGTGTCCATCACCTACTTGGTTGCATGTATTGCGTCTCAGGATTTCTCGTATTTACGATTTCTCCGCTTTTTCTATTCGATTCATCCGGAGCAGATCACGCAATTTCATTCGTGCTTTGTGTAACTGTGACTTGCTGTTTCCGATCGAACATCCCACGATGGCCGCGATCTCGTTATGTTCGTAGCCTTCGACGTCGTGAAGCACAAAAATCGTGCGATAGCCGGGAGGGAGGTCGCCCACTGCCTTCTGCAACTGCAGCCGGTCAATGGATCCGGCCAACGCCAAATCTTCCGCCCCGAAGTCTTTCCTCGGAGTATCTTCCTCAGTCGCCTGCGTGGTCTCTTCCAGCGAAACCACCGGCAGGCTCTTCTTTCTAAGATGCATCAGCACGACGTTGACGGATAGCCGATGCAGCCAGGTGGAGAAGGCCGATTCGCCGCGAAACGTCCCAATCTTGCGAAACAACTGCAGGAACGCTTCCTGGGTCAGATCCTCGGCCTCAGCCGTGTTGGATGTCATGCGCAGACACAGCGAATAAACCCGCCGCTTATGCTTATCGTAGAGCTTCTGGAACGCCTGGGCGTCCCCCAGCTTGGCTCTTTCGATCAGCGCCGCTTCCGCGGTATCGCTGGGCTGTCGTTGTTCCGGGTCGGTCAAGTTGCCTTTTCCGGCCGCACCCCGTGAGATGCGGCTAACTATCTTTGCGTTGTATGGCTTGCGGGTGATCGCGCGAAAACTAAGGTAACGGCTGTATTCAAATTATTAGAGCAATTCTACCGTTCTTTGGATTCCGACATTCGATCCTGCGACGGCGGAAATCCTTTGCTTATGGCGTCTTGTACGAGTCGATTCCGTCGCTATAAATCCGATCCGCAAATTAGAGTCGCAATCTTCGAAAATCGGTAAGTTCTCAAGCTGGTTGAGCCGCCTTTTTTGTTGTCGTAATGGTCTCTAAACCGTGACCGTGGGGACCCAATTCTCTCTGGCGAAGCAGGAAGGCGAAGGTCAATCCCAAAAAGCCCAGGATGGAAAAGATCCACATTCCCAGATTGTAGCCATTGGGATTGCCCGGCCCGGCATGGCTGTGGTCATTGGCCCAGCCGATCATGAGGTTGAAGCCGAAAAGGCCAATGTTCTGAATCATCGTCATCAGGCCGTAGGCGGTTCCTAATTTGGACTGGTCCACGATATAGGCGACCGACGGCCACATCACTGCCGGGATCAGCGAGAAGGCCACCCCCATCAGCGCCATTGGGACGTACAGGTTCACGTGGGTGTAAGCCATCATCAGGTATACGGGGATGAGCAGCAGAGAGCCGAACATCATCAGCAGGGCTCGTTTTCCGATCCGGTCGACCCAAAGACCAAACAGCGGAGTGGCAATCATGGCGAAAAGAGTCAGCATACTGGACAAGAATCCGCCAAACTCCCGCGAGGTGCCGTGGGCCTCAATGAAGTATTTCACTGCGAAAGTCTGGAACGGGAAAATTGCCGAGTAGAACGTGACACAAAGAGCGACGATGTACCAGTAGCTGACCCCGAAGCGAAAAAGATCTCCAAACACCACTTTGTCGGTCGAGGCATCACCGAGATGGAAGTTTTTTTCCGCCTGCACTTCCAAAATCCAGTAAATGATTGCGCCCACCACGCAAAAAACGGAAAGACCGAGCGCGATCAGAAACGGATCGCGCCAGTTAGCGTAAGCCGCACGAGCCCAGGTTGGCGAGTTGAGAGCCGCGAAGGAACCCAAGCGGCAGATGGTGAGATTCAGGCCAAAGGCGAAGCTCAGTTCCTTGCCCTTAAACCATCTCGCCAGAGCGGCGGTGACCGCGACGTTCAGAGATTCGGCTCCCATGCCGAAGATGAGGCGGCCTGCCGCCATCACCCAGAGCGCTCCAGAGGAAGCGGTAATGGCTGGTCCGACAAGGCAGAGGACGCCAAAAATCATCAGCGATTTTCGGAGGCCGAGGCGGTCGATAATGAGCCCGCCAATCACCACCGTGAATATATTTGGGAAGCTATAGATTGCTTGCAGCAGCCCGATGTCTTTATCTGAAAATCCCAGTTGCTGTTTCAGCACGTCGGCCAGCGGGCTGAGCGCGTCGTAAGCGTAGTAGCTCCCAAACATGGCCAGGCTGAGAAAGACCAGGACCATCCAACGGTAGAGACGGCTGGGTTCGGGACGAGTGCTGTCGTGCATGCGGACCTTTTTTGGAGCAGAGGTGAAGAGCAGAGAAGATTAGCAGAAACTCGCCTCGCGCCGCGAGCGATGAGCCATGAACAGCGGCCTGGTGGTATGGGCTACGACATTACCGCAGATGGTGAGGTGCTAGCTTCCGACGTAACGGGCGTACAGGCTGCGCGCGACGGCGGTATCGGTAGTGCCCTTGATGATGGCGCGGCCGTCGGGGAACAAGGTCATTTCATAGGGATCGTGCCAGAACTTCAGCACGAAGTCGTTGTGGCGGACTGTGCCATGCGGCTGGAGACGGCGGTGCAGTTCGGCGAAGTCGATGGGGCGTTCGCGCTCATGGATTTGGACGGAATTCCTGCCGCAGAGGGTGATGTGGGGGCGGCCTTCGCCGGCCAGGTGGATGAAATCGCGCTGGCCGCAGGCGCGGCAGCCAGGACGCGGCTTCGCCGCTGAGATTTCCGCGTGTTCGTTCGTCCACAAATCGAAAGCGAGCAGGGTCCGCCGGCGCGCCGTGCTTTCCGGGCCCCCAACCAGAAGCTTGAGTGTTTCGGCGGCGGCAAGGGAGGCCACCAAATTGACCGCCGAGTTGAGAATGCCGGAAGTTTCGCAGGTTTCCACCATCCCGCGAGGTGAATCCGGGAAGATGCAGGCGAGGCAGGCGGTCCGGCCGGGCACGACGTTCAGCGTCACTGCATAGCTTCCCACGGCTGCCGAATAAATCCACGGCAGCGAGCGCTCGACGGCGTAGTCATTGACGAGGTAGCGGGTTTCGAAATTATCGGTGCCGTCGAGAATTACATCCATGCCTTGAAGCGCAGCTTCAATGTTAGCGGGAATTAGGTCTTCGACCTTCGCTTCGACCACGATCTGGGAATTGAAAGCGGCGACCTTTCGGGCTGCGGCGATGGCCTTGGGCAGAGACTCAGCCGCGTCGGCCTCATCGAACAAAGACTGGCGCTGCAAATTGCTGGACTCGACGTAGTCCCGATCAATAATCCGCAGCGTTCCGACACCGGCGCGGGCGAGCAAGGCAGTCAAGGCGGAGCCGGTGGCGCCGCAGCCAACAATGGCTACCCGCGCCCTCGAGAGCTTGCGCTGGCCCTCTTCGCCAATCCCGCGGAACAGGATTTGCCGCGAGTAGCGTTCGTTGATCGGCATCGGCGAGTCGGGCCGGGAACTGAGTTCAAGTTCCTTCGGTTTTTCGTGTGCCAAAGAGGTCACCAGCGTGCGACTGCAAAACCTTTATTATAAGTGGCGGGTCGAGTGGAGTTGCATGCCGGCGGGTGCGATGCCATGCGAGCATCCGTCCAGCTTGATGCAACGACAGTTTGGCCAGCTTCCATCGAAGTCAAATAGCGCCTGAATCCAGGGAAACCTTTGCCGAAACCGTACGCGACAGTTCTGACCGCGATGATCGTGCTCTGGACCGCGGTCCTGCCGTCTTCTGCTTTGGCGCAACAGCAAATGGGCCCCGCGCCCAACTCCCAATATGAGGGAAAGACAGTCATAAGTGTGGAGCTTAACGGAGTTGCCGAGCATGATCGTGGCCACATGCTGCAGTTGATCTCGCAAAAGGCCGGCAGTTCGCTGGACCGGGACCGCGTCCGGGAAAGCATTCGCGCCTTGTATGCAACCGGGCGGTTCGCCGACATTCAGGCCGAAGTGGCACCCTCGGGGGAAGGGGTTGCGCTGACGTTCGTGACGTCACCCAATTTTTTTGTGGGAGCAGTGAGGGCGCAGGGCGCTCCTACCCGGCCCACCGCCAACCAGATCGTGAATGCGTCAAAACTCCAACTAGGCGAGCTTTTTACGCCAGAAAAGTTGAACCGGGGGCTGGAGAACATCCGGCAGCTGATGCAGGAGAATGGCTATTATCGCGCGCGCGTGACCTCCGAGAGCACCTCGAACGCAACCACCCAGCAAGTGGATGTCTTGTTTCACGTCAGTCCAGGCTCGCAGGCGCATGTCGGGCAGCTGAAGGTTACCGGCACTTCCGAGCTCTCGTCTGGGGCAGTACAGGCGATTGCGCACATGGAATCTGGGGATCGCGTGACGGCTCAGCTGGTGAGTGGATCATTGCAGCACTTGCGCAAGAAGTTCCAGAAACAGAATCGGGCTCTGGCCCAGGTTTCTATCGCCGAGCAGACCTACCATCCGGAGACCAACGCGCTCGATTTCACCTTCCAGATCGATCCCGGACCCGTGGTGTTGATTTCCGCGCAAGGCTTCCATATCGGCCGGGGGACGCTAAAACGGGAAGTCCCCGTTTACGAAGAAAATGCGGTGGACGAAGACCTGCTGAACGAAGGCAAGACCAACTTGCTCAATTATCTGCAGACCCGCGGCTATTTCGATGCCAAGGTCGAAATCAAGAAGGAGAGTACGCCAGCGGTCATGCACGTGATTTACGTCATCGATGCCGGATCGCCGCATAAGCTGGCACTGATTGAGATCACCGGAAACAAGAACTTCCTCGACACTGCCACGCTGCGGTCCTATCTTCAGATTCAACCGGCGCACCGGCTCCTCAGCCACGGCAGGTACAGCGCGGCTCTGCTCCAGGCTGATACGGCCACGCTGGAGGGCCTGTACCGTTCGAACGGTTTCCGCCAGGTCCAGATCGCGACGGTGGTGAACGACAACTACCAGGGGACGCCAAACAAAATTGCGGTGCATATCGCCATCCAAGAGGGACCGCGGACGCGGGTGGGCGAGGTGCATGTGGTGGGCAACGAAAAAGTCCCGACGAACCAGTTGCCGGAATTAACCACCGAACCGGGGCAGCCCTACTCGGACCAGGACTTGGCCAATGATCGCGAGAGGATACTTGGCTATTATTTCGACCACGGTTTTCCTAACGCTTCGCTTGAGATCACGACCGCTGCTTCCACCCAAGAAGCGAATCGCGAGGACGTGACCTACACCATCCACGAAGGCGAGCGCTTCACGGTGGACCAGGTCATGGTGGCGGGCCTGGAGCACACGCGAGATTATGTCGTGCAGCGTGAATTAGAGGTTCACCCGGAAGATCCACTGAGCCAACAAGCCCTGCTCAACACGCAATCGCGGCTCTATAACCTCGGAATCTTCAACCAGGTGGATACGGCAGTGCAAAATCCGGAGGGCACCGATCCGCAGAAGAACGTCTTGATACAAGTGCAGGAAGCCAAGCGTTATACCTTCACTTACGGTTTCGGGTTTGAGTTCCAGACCAGTCAACCGGCGGGAGCCAGTTCGCCAACGGGAGCCACCGGGGTAAGTCCGCGAGTGGAATTTGATGTGACGCGGCTCAACTTCGGAGGGCGGAACCAGACCTTAACGTTTCAGTCCGCCGTGGGAAGTCTGCAACAGCGGGGCCTGATCAGCTACACCGTTCCCAAGCTATTGGACAGCGAAAAATGGAAGCTGATCTACACGATTTACTACGACAACAGCCTTGACGTAGCCACCTTTACTTCGCAGCGCCTGGAAGGGAAAATCGATTTGCGGCAGCAGATCGGCAGCGCCGGCACCGAACCAGGAACGCGGCCGGGGCCGAGTTCGATCAGCTACACGTTCGATTTCCGCCGGGTCAAGGCCAGCAATTTTGCGTCGCAGTTCAACCCCGGTGAAATCGCAATCTTGTCACTGCCGGCGCGTGTTGGAGGCCCCGGATTCACGTTCATCCGAGATAAACGCGACAATCCGCTGGAAAGCACGAAAGGGACCTACTTCACTCTGGATGCTCTAATGGCCTCCCACTATTTCGGTTCCCAGGCGGATTTCGGGAGGGCATTGGCGCAGAATTCCACTTATTATGTAATCGGTAAGGGAAAACCCGGCCATCAGTATGTTTTTGCCCGCTCGACCAGCATCGGCCTGCAGCAACCGTTTCTGGGAACAAAGATTCTGCCGCCCGGGTCTTGCCCGCTGAACTCGGCCGGAGAGCCGACCTGCACCGATATCACAACCATTCCATTGCCTGAACAATTCTTCGCCGGCGGCGGCAACTCTCACCGTGGCTTCGGGTTGAATCAAGCAGGACCACGCGATCCGAACTCGGGCTTCCCGCTGGGGGGAACGGCGTTATTTGTCAACAACCTCGAACTGCGCTTTCCGTCGACATCGTTGCCCTGGCTGGGCGAGGGATTCGGTTTCGCTATTTTTCACGATATGGGGAACGTGTTCACCGCGCCTCACGATATGCTGAAGGGATTGATGCGCTGGCATCAGCCCAGTACCCAACCGTGCCTGGCCAGTGGTACAACAACTTCCTCGTACTGTACTGCTTTTGACAACTCCGGCTATGATTACACTTCGCACGCGTTGGGCGTGGGCGTAAGATATAAAACACCCATTGGGCCGTTGCGTTTTGACTTTGGTTACAACCTGAATCCGACCCGCTTTTTTCATACGGTCACGGCCACAGATCCGGTTACCAACGTACAGACGACGACGCTGGAGACGCAGCGGCTTGGTCATTTCAACGTATTTTTCAGTATAGGTCAGCCATTTTGATGCACAGGTTTTGCGCAACTCGAACCATGGCGGCGTTGGCCGCACTCCTCTTCTTCGCGAGCGTGCTGACGGTTCCGGTGGCCCGCGCAGCCGACGTGATCGACCGCATTGTGGCTACAGTGAATGGTCACATCATCCTGCAAAGCGACTGGGACGAAGCACTGTGTTACGAGGCGCTGCTGAGCGGGCGCTCTGTCGCCCAGTTCAGCGACGACGATCGCCGGGCCACGCTGGATCGCTTGATCGATCAGGAATTGCTGGGCGAGCAGATGAAGTCGGCATCCTTCCAGCATGCCTCGGAAGCGGAAGCTGCGAACCAGGTCGCCGAGGCGCGGAAACTCTATCCCGAGGCGGCGACAGCGGAAGGTTGGCAGGCCGTGTTGGCGAGATTCGGGCTGACCGAAAAAGCTCTCGTCGCGCATGTGCAGCAGCAGATCGACCTCATGCGGTTGGTGGATGCGCGGCTGCGTCCGGCGGTGCAGATCGATTCCAAGTCGATCGAAGCGTATTACCGCGAAAAATTTGTTCCGCAGCTGAAACAGTCCGGCGCGGGCGACGTGTCCCTCGCCGATGTGTCGGGCAAGATCCGCGAATTGCTCACCCAGGAAAAGGTCAACGAGTTGATGGTTTCGTGGCTGCAGTCGTTGCGTTCGGAAAGCAAAGTGATCGTGCCGGGCGCGAGCGAGTCCCCGGGAGAGGGAGTGCAGACGCGGTGACCGAACCGGCCGCCAGACCCCGCCGCTGGTGGAGATGGCTGCTGATCGCCGCCGGCCTGGTTGTAATCGCAGTGCTGGCGGGCCTGTGGTATTCAACCACGGCTTCCTTCCAGGCCTATGTGCGCCGGAGAATGGTCCGGGAAATCGAGCGCATGACCGGCGGGCGCGCGGAAATCGGCAGCTTTCACGTCGTTCCTTTCCACTTTCAGGTCGAGGTACGCAACATCACCGTCCACGGGCGGGAAGGGCCAAACGAAATCGCACTGGCTCATGCCGACAGCCTGATCGCGCAGATGAAAGTGATCTCGTTCCTGCGCCCGCAATTTGGTTTTCACGCGCTCGATCTCGAGCATCCGGTCATCCATATTGCGATTGGTCCTGACGGCGCGACCACTAACGTTCCCGCTCTGCGTGTAACTCCGGCAGCGCCGGCCAGTGTCACTGTTGAACAACTCTTCGCGCTGTCCATCAATCACCTGTCGGTACACAATGGGGCACTGATTTGGGGCGACCGGCAAATCCCGTTGGACTTTTCCGTCCAGGCCATGAATCTGCAGATGGACTACTCCTACCTGCATAACCGCTATGAGGGCCACCTGTCGTTGGGCAAGGTGGATACCGGGTTTGAGAATTTTCGGCCATTCTCGTGGATGACGACGGCTGATTTCGATCTGTCACGCACTTTCGCCGACGTGCAATCGTTGAAATGGAATTCCGGCCGTTCCTCTTTGGAAATGAGCGGGCGGATTGCCGATTTCGGCAATCCGAAATTGGACGCAAGCTACTCGGTCCAGATCAATCTGGAAGAATTGGCGGCGATCGCGCGCCGTCGCGATCTCCGTGCAGGAATCGCCGAGCTGAAAGGAAACGGCCATTGGTCCCTGAACGACTTCTCCACGGCCGGGGCGGTGGTGTTGCGCGAGCTGGCGTGGCAGCAGGAGCAATTTTCGCTGAGGAAAACCGGAGCGGCCGCCGATTATCAGGTCAGCGATCAGCAGATCAAGCTTTCGAAGCTACGCGGCACTGTTCTAGGCGGGAGTTTTACGGGCGATCTGCAAGTCGATAACTGGCTGCATAGCGTGCCCCTGCCAGCCTCCAACAAGCCTAATCGACAAGAACTGCCGGAGGTAGTTGCGGCCCGGCCGCCACTAAAGAAAGGGGAGAAACCGAAGCTGCCCGGTGTGCAGAGCGGCATTGTGCATCTGCGCTTGCGCGACGTGTCGGTGGCGGAAACAGCCTCGGCCCTGGACGTCCCGGCGCACCCGCTGGGACGGTTTCGTCCCGTGGGTTATGCAAACGGGACGGTGGACGCGGTTTGGAAAGGCTCCCCGCAAAACGCGGAGGTCGCGTTCGGCTTCGACGTAAGCCCGCCGGCGCATGCCGCAAGCCGAGAACTGCCGCTGACGGCGCAGTTCCAGGGAAAATATCGAGAAGCCAGCGATTCCCTGGAGTTGGCGAAATTCAATTTATCGACTCCCGCCTCCAGGATCGATGCTTCCGGGCTGCTGGCGACTTCGTCCACGCTGCATTTTTCCGTTTCCACTTCCAACCTCGAAGAATGGCGTCCTCTGGTGGCGGCGCTGGGCGGGCCAACCAATCTGCCGTTTCGCGTGGACGGCAATGCGGCTTTCAACGGAGTGGCTGCGGGGACATTTTCCGCGCCAACCCTGGCCGGAACCCTGGTGGCCCAGGATTTTGAATTTACCGTTCCCGCCACCTCGCACACTCCCCAGACCCAGGTGCATTGGGATTCTTTGGCGGCCAGTATCCAGTTTTCTTCCCATGATCTTTCGCTGCGGGGCGGGAGCCTCCGACGCGGGGACACCAGCGCGGACTTCGAGCTGTATGCCTTGCTGCAGAAAGGACAGGTCACCGAGTACAGTCCCTACAATGCGCGAGTTAATCTGCACAATGTGGACGTAGCTTCGACGTCGGCCCTGGCGAATTTCGACTATCCGATTTCAGGAACCGCCGATGTATCGCTGCAGATTTCGGGCACGCGGGCCCATCCCCAGGCGCAAGGACACATCCGGGCCGCGAATGCTTCGGCATACGGCGAGGCGATTGAAAAGTTCGATGCCGATCTCCATGTGGGCACGAACGAGACTACGCTGAGCAACATCCACCTGACTCATCAGGATGCGGAAGTAACGGGAAGCGCCGCCTACGCCCCGCAGACGCGAGGTTTCCGGCTCGATCTGGCAGGCAAGAACTTCGATCTGGCGCGGGTGCGGCAGATCCATCTCGATCCTCTGCCCATCGAGGGAAGAGCGGATTTTACCTTGCAAGGCAGCGGAACCCTCGATGCTCCGATCATCAGCGCCGATTTTCACGCCCGCGATCTTACTTTCGATCACGAATACTCCGGGGGAATGAATGTGCAGGCGGCGACCCAGAACGGTCAATTGCGCTTGACGGGGCAGTCGCAGTTTACCCACGGCTCGGTTCTGATCGATGGAATCGTGGGCATGCACGGCGATTTTCCCGCAACCATTACGGCGAAGATGGATCATCTCGACGCCGATGCCTTATGGCACGCTTATCTCGGCGATCAGTTGACGGGGCATTCCGCATCGAGTGGAACTGTAACCATGCAGGGACCGCTGCGCTATCCGCGGCGCTGGACGTTGGACGGAACGGTAAACGATCTTGCGGTCGACGTGGAATACACCAAGCTGCACAACCAGGACCCGGTTCGCTTCACCTTCGATCATCAAACCATTCACATCGCTCCCACGCACATGGTGGGCGAGGGAACCGACGTGTCCGGCCACGGGTCGATTCAGTTTACCGGCAGGCAGGAACTTGATCTGGCAGCGGACGGTCACGGCGATCTCAAGCTGCTGGGAGGATTCGATGCGAATCTGACGGCTTCGGGATTGATGACCGTCCACATGAACGTGGGCGGAACGCTGCTCGATCCGCTTCCCCAAGGCACGATCGAGATCAAGAACGCCGCCGCGAATTATGCCGGGCTGCCCAGCGGACTGAGCGAGATGAACGGCTCGCTCGTGTTCACGCAGGATCGCGTCCACATCGACCAGCTCTCCGCGCGCGCCGGGGGCGGCACCATCGAGTTCAAAGGGGATGCGACCGGCTACCACCGGCAGGTGAATTTCAATCTCACCGCCATCGGCAAGGATGTGCGGTTGCGCTATCCGCCGGGCGTGAGTTCCACCGCCAACGCCGAACTGCACTGGGTGGGAAACCGCTCGTCTTCGGCAGTTTCGGGCAATGTGATGGTCACCAAGCTGGCCATCACGCCGGGCTTCGATTTCGGATCCTACCTGGAGCGCAGGCGGCAATCGGCTTCGATTACGCCGGCGAATTCGCCCTTGTACAACGTGAAACTCGACGTGGCCGTCCGCACCGCGCCGGAACTGCAGATGAAGACCGCCGTGGCGCGGCTGTCGGGAGACGCGGACCTGCACCTGCGCGGCTCGGTCGCGCGCCCCAGTGTGCTGGGGAGGGCCGATATTCTTGAGGGCGATGCCACCTTCAATGGAATCAAGTTCCGCCTGGAACGCGGAGACATCACATTCGCTAACCCGGTTTCGATCGAACCTCAGGTCAACCTGCAGGCCACGACCCACGTGCGGAACTATGACTTGGATGTTTCGGTGACCGGAACTCCCGATCGGTTGAATGTGAACTACCGCTCGGAGCCGCCGTTGCCGAAATCCGACATTATCGCGTTGCTCGCCTTAGGCCGCACCAGCGAGGAGTCCGAGCAATTACAGGAGCAGTCCGGGCAAACCCTGTTTACGGATGAGGCCACCAACTTGATCATTAGCCAGGCGCTCAATTCCACAGTAAGCAACCGGATGCAGAAACTGTTTGGCGTCAGCCGCATCAAGATTGATCCCCAGGGCTTGACTACCGAGACCAACCCGACGGGGCGGGGGCCGCAAATCACGATTGAGCAAGAGTTCGCCAATAACCTTTCCCTCACTTACAGCACCAACGTTTCGCAAAGCTCGCAGCAGATCATTCAGGGCGAGTACTTCATCAACCGCAACGTTTCCGTGGTAGGCACGCGCGACCAGAACGGGGTGGTCAGTTTCGACGTGCGAGTGCGGCAGCGCAGAAAATAAAATCCTTAGCGAAATGCAGTCTGTCGGTCCGGCATGACTTCTCCTGAAATCGACGATGTTTATTCGGGCCTTCGGCGGCGGATGGTGGAATCGCAGTTGCGTGGCCGCGGAATTGCCGATGAACGAGTGCTGGCGGCGATGCTGCGCGTGCCGCGGCATGAATTTGCCCCCGAACGCTATCGCGAGCAGTCGTATGAAGATCATCCGTTACCGATCGGCCAAGGCCAGACAATCTCGCAGCCTTATATTGTGGCGAGCATGCTGGAAGGGTTGGACCTCTCTCCCAATGACAAGGTGCTCGAGGTTGGAACGGGTTCGGGATATGTTACGGCGTTGCTCGCGGAGTTGACTGCGGAAGTTGTCTCGATGGAGCGCCACGCCAGCCTGGCCGAGCGGGCCCGCGAGTTGCTGGTGGGGATGGGATATAAGAACATTCGGATCATCGTGGGAGACGGCAGCCGGGGATTTGCTGAACTCGCTCCTTACGATGCGATTATCGTTTCCGCGGCAGCGCCTGAACTGCCACACGAACTGCTCGAGCAGTTGGCCGAGGGCGGGCGCATGATCATTCCTGTGGGCTCTGAAGACGCCCAGCAGTTGCAACTGATCCAAAAGAAGGACGGGCAGCCGCAGACGATCTTGCGCGAGCTTTGCCGGTTTGTGCCGCTGGTCTCCGAAGACCGGTCTTAGAGTTTCACGCCGTCATCGAACCGACCTGAGCCGTAATACCGCGCTGCATTACAATCAACCTGTGGCTGTCCTGCACAACCTGCGCGCTACGCTGGAGATGATCAAGTGGGAGCACTCGATCTTTGCGCTGCCGTTTGCCCTGTGCGGGGCGATGCTGGCTGCCGGCGGATTTCCCACAAGCCTCCAACTTTTGTGGATCATCGTGGCCATGGTCGCGGCCCGATCGGCCGCCATGGCCTTCAACCGCTGGGCTGACGCTGGCATCGACGCGGCCAATCCCCGAACCAGCGCCCGCGCTCTGCCCGCAGGACATCTTTCGCCCGCTTTTGTAGTGATGTTCGTAGTGGTCTCAAGCGCTGTGTTCATTCTGGCCGCGAGTCAGCTGAATCGGTTATCGCTGGAACTGTCCCCGGTCGCTCTGGCCGTGTTGCTGCTCTACTCCTACACGAAGCGGCTGACGCGTTGGTCACACCTGGTACTGGGCTTCGCGCTTGGCATCGCGCCAGCGGCGGCGTGGATCGCGGTACGCGGCTCGCTCGACCCGCGCATTCTGTTGCTCACCGCTGCCGTCACCTTCTGGGTGGGAGGATTCGACGTTCTCTACGCCTGCCAGGACTATGAGTTCGACCGCCAGACCGGGCTGCATTCCTTGCCCAGGTTTTGCGGGATTGGAGCCGCATTGTGGATCGCGCGTGGATTTCATCTGATCATGGTCGTCCTGCTTGTGCTGCTGGCGATGGCGTTTGGGCTGGGCCCGCTGACACTCGCCGGGATTGTCGCCGTCATTTTGCTGCTGGTCTACGAACATTCTCTGGTCAAGCCGAATGATCTTTCCAGGCTCAACGCCGCGTTTTTCACGATGAACGGCGTCATTTCAGTATTGTTCTTCGTGTTCGTCGCCGCGGATGTGCTCTGGCGCAGATAACCGCATTACCTTTGTAACCCGGCGTGAGCATCCCCGTTTGTTTCACGGTTCGTGGATCCGGAAATGTTTGGTCTTTTCCCGTATTCGTTCGACAGCAGTCTGCGGGTGCAGCTGAGCGTCCTCGATAGGCGATTCTTCTGGGAGTGCGCTGGCGATTTACATTGCACTGCCTTTGTCGCTGGCCCTAAAGCTCTGGCGGCAACCGCGGGAGCCTGAACGGTTTCAGACTCCGCGGTGGCGCCCAATCAACTTCCAACCTACTGATTGACTCTGAGCAGCAGCATCGTGCCGCTTTCCAATTTCACGTTGTTCTTGTCGGAGGTGACGACCGATCCCTGCTGAGCATTCGAATTCGGCGAAAGCTGAATATGGGAGAGGCCGATCACGCCCGTGGTGTGTCCATTGATGGGAGGCCGGCTGCCATTTCCCGCCTGTCCTTCGCTGGGAGGAGGGCCTGTCTCAGCTGAAGGGGAAGCGCTCGGGGGTGGAGTAGAACCGCCCGCCATGGGCGACCGTCCTGCGGTTGCCCCAGGATTCGACGTAGCCCCCCTGGACGCAGGCGGTACGCCCTGGTCATTTTCTGCTGCCGGCGGATTATTCTGCTGGCCGATGATGGCCTGGATCGACATGGGCATTTCCATGCTGCTGCCATTCTTAATCTCGGCGCGATCGAACATGATCGCCAATTCGGATTCCTTCTGATCCTTGCTGCGGGCCTGCGCTTCGGTGACGTGCCCGATGATCTTGGTGTCTTTGGGAACCAGGACCTCGCCAGTGGAAGTCTTCATGTCCTGCGTGACTTTGGCGACCACCTGTTCGCCCGGCTTCGCCTTCTTGGCGTCAATCGTCTTGGTGAGTTGCACGGGAATCACGCTGCCGGCCGCAACTTTCTTCTCGCCCGCGGCTTGCTCCGGGCTGGCCCCAGGTTGCGGCGACGTGGCAGGCTGTGAGGTCCGTGGAGCTTGCGTCGGCGCAGGGGTGGGGGCTTGCGAGGTCTGCGGTACGGGCTGAGCCGCGGGTGGTTGTCCAGCGCCGGGCTCTGTCGATGGCGGTGTCGTATTTTGGGCCAGTGCGGCTCCGCATAGCAACGCGCATATCCAGGCAACCGAGAAAATATTCTTCATTGAAGCTCTCCTTCCAGAATTTTCGGGAAAGGCGCACAACTGTTTAATTCCTCTAAGATGCCGTTTCGGTCTCGGAAGTTGGGCAGCGATCTGCCGACGACGCGCCAACAGCGGGTTGCCGGACGGCATCGAACTACCATGCACCTCCGCTTTCTTTCCCTCGTATTGCTCGGCTTGATCCTGGGTTTCTTTCTGGCCTGCACCAATGAAAGTCCAGACCAGATCCGGCAGAAGACGGCAGAAGAAACTGCTGCCCTCAAGCGCGATTCCAAAGCAGTCGCGGAAGGGGTGAAGGACGGCCTCAGCAACAAGAAGTCCGTGGATCTGAACAAGGCATCGAAGGACGACTTGGCGTCGCTGCCGGGCATCACTTCGCATGAGGCCGACCGCATTATCGCCGAACGTCCCTACGCCAATACTCACCAGTTGGTTACGCGTCACGTCCTCGCTCAGGACGAGTATGCGCAGATTCAGGACCGCGTGGTGGTAAATCCCTAGTTAAGAAAAGCGGGAACCACGAAGGGCACGAATTACACTAAGGACTTCCAGAGTTCCTTCGTGTAACTTATTGCTCTTTGTGGTTCAGATTTCAACTTGGTACCAAGCGGTATTGTTCCCCGTGGCACGCCTGATATTCCTGCGCTATCATCAAGAGTATGCCCGCCCTACGCGCCATGCACGCCTATCAGACCGACGACCCGCGGCTGATGCCGATCCACGACAAAGTCCTTGCCGGTCAGCGGCTTGATGCCAACGACGCGCTTGCCCTCTATCGCACCGGCGACATTCTTGCTGTGGGCTGGATGGCCAATCTGGTCCGCGAGCGCATGCACGGCGATAAGACTTACTTCAACGTGAATCGGCACATCAACCCGACGAATGTGTGCGTGGCGGCTTGCCGGTTGTGCGCGTTTGGACGCAAGAAGGATGCTCCCGGCGCTTACACCATGGCGCTGGAAGAGGCGTTCGAAACGGCGGCTTCGGGATATTCCGAGGCGGTCACGGAATTCCACATTGTCGGCGGACTGCACCCCGACCTGCCGTTCCAGTATTTTCTCGATCTCTGCGCCGGACTGAAACAGCGCTTCCCGCAGGTCCACTTAAAAGCGTTCACAATGGTCGAGGTGGCTTACCTGGCGCGACGCGCGAAGCTGTCGATTCGCGAGACGCTGGAGCAACTGAAGGCATCGGGAGTGGACTCGCTGCCCGGAGGGGGAGCGGAGATCTTTGCCGACCGCGTGCGCCATATCATCTGCGACCACAAGATTGACGGCGACCAGTGGCTCGAAACTGCCAAGCTTGCCCACCAGATCGGGCTCAAATCGAACGCGACCATGCTTTACGGCCACGTCGAGAATGATGAAGACCGCGTCGACCACCTGATGAAGCTCCGAGCCCTGCAGGACGAAACCGGCGGCTTCCAGACCTTCATTCCGCTGGCGTTTCATCCCGACAACACGCCGCTCCAGCATCTGCCGAAGACCACCGGCATGCTCGATATCAAGCAGATCGCGGTCAGCCGGCTGGTGCTCGACAATTTCCCCCATATCAAGTCGTATTGGCAGATGATGACGGCTAAAATCGCGCAAATCTCGCTGCGCTTTGGCGCCGATGATATGGACGGAACCGTGATCGAAGAAAAGATTTACCACGATGCGGGAGCGACTACGCCGCAAGGCATGCGCCGCGAGGATCTAGAGCGCCTGATCCGCGCTGCCGGGCGCGAACCCGTCGAGCGAGACACGCTCTACCGGCCGGTCACGCGCACGGAAACTTCGGTTACGGTTGCGGTGTAGCTGCGAACTTGTGGAGTTCCTCGGCGGGCGTGTTCAGTAAATTCCTCAACACGGCGACTTCCGCGACGATTCCTGTGTGGAGAGCGGGATCGACGTCGGGCGCGAACAATGGAGAGTGATTCGAGGGCAGGGAAGTTCCTTCTGATTTCGCTTCAGCGAACTTCTGCGGATCGGCTCCTCCCAGGCTGAAATAAAATCCCGGCACTCCTTGCTCGACGAAGTATGAGAAATCCTCGGAGGGCGTGATGGGCTCGGCTGTGACCACATTCGCCTTGCCCAGCGCAGCTTCCAGCGGCGCTCGCAGCTTTTTCGCCAATTCAGGATTGTTGTAGACCAAATCCGTGCTTTCATAGAGGTCCACCTGAGGCTCACGCGGCGCGCCAGCGGCTGCAGCTTCTGCTTTCGTGATGCGCGTGATTGCCGCCAGCACCTGCTTTCGTACCTCGGGCTTGGTTGTGCGAATCGTCAAACCCATTTCGGCCTGATCGGGGATGATGTTGTTCTTGGTTCCCGCGCGGACGTACCCCACCGTCACGATGGCTAACTCTCCCGGCTTCACTTCGCGAGACGCGATCGTTTGCAAAGAAACAATCGTTCGTGCTGCAATCACGATGGGATCGATCGTCGTCTGAGGCATTGCGCCATGTCCGCCCTTGCCGTAAATCGTGATGCGCACGGAATCAGAATTCGTGTTATAAGTTCCCGGAGTTATCGCGACCACTCCAGCGGGAAAGATGTTGCCTACGTGCAAGGCCACGATAGCGTCGGGCTTGGGGAAGCGCGTGAAAAGGCCGGCACGAATCATGCCCTCGGCTCCGCCAACGGTTTCCTCGGCAGGTTGACCGATCAGTATCAGGGTTCCGTGCCAGGTAGTCTCGCTGTGCGCCATGATTTCCGCGGTCCCGAGCAAAGCCGCCATGTGCAGGTCGTGCCCGCAGGCATGCATCACCGGGACTTCATGGCCTTCGTCATCTTTCGCGCGCACCTTGCTGGCATAGGGAAGACCAGTTTTTTCTTCCACAGGCAACGCATCCAGTTCGGTGCGCAACATGATGGTTGGTCCAGCCCCGTTCTTCAGCACCGCTACTACCGCTGTGCCTCCCACATGTTCAGACACCTCATAGCCGGCACTGCGCAACCTGGATGCGAGCTGGGCTGCGGTTTGTGTTTCATGCGCCGATAATTCAGGATGCTCGTGAATATCAAGATAAAATTCATGCGCTTCCGGATAAACGTTATTCGCTTCCTTGAAGGACGCTGTTTGCGCAATCGCGAGGGCAGAGAACAGGAGCAGGAACAGGAAAAAACTATGACGGACCATGGCCCGGATGATAGCTGCTGTGTCCGCGAAGCTGCAAACCTGGAATGGTATGCAAACCCAGCTTAGGAGTCACGCGCTGCTGGCAAAAATGATTCATCGTTACAGGCTCAGTAATTAGGCTGTACTAATGACTTTCCGGCAACGGCCCGCCGGGATTTCCTGATATGAATTCTCCGCTTGCCTTCGTTATACCGGGTGTACAATCGGCTTAGAAAGCACTTGGTTGCGCACTTCGTTTCGCAAGGCCGAGGCGCTCATGAACGTTCAAGTCAGCTATCGTCTTCCTAAACTTCCCGCCGTTGAAAAAGATGTACAGCATCAAATCGAAAAACTGCAAAAACGCCTGCAAGTCTTCCGTCCGGAACTGGTCCATTTAAAAGGAGTAGTGGAAGAAGTTTCGGCTAAGGAAGGCACCAGCGTTTCGTTGAACTTGCGGCTGCCCTCCGGGCAAATGGCGGCGCAAAAATCGGCCCCAACGCCGACCGCTGCGGTGAAGGCTGCATTCGAGGACCTGCTGCAGCAGGTGAACAAGCACAAGGAAATCCTGCGCGCATCGCACAAATGGCAGCGCGGACGCCGGGGGAACAGTTCGCGTCCGGGCGCGCCGGTGCGCGAAGTTCCCTTTGAGCAGACGCTGGCGGCAGTGTTTCCTCCGACCATTTCTTCCGACGATGTGCGTTCGTATGTAAACGCGAACCTGGCGCGGCTCGATCTTTTTGTGGAACGCGAGATTCTGATCCGGGAAGCGCAGGATATGATCGAGCCGAACTCGATCTCAAAGGAAGAAGTGATTGATGAGGCCATCGCCGCCGCGCTCGGCGACGGCCAGGAGAAGCCGGAAAAACTGGCCTTGGAGCCGTGGCTGTACCGTCAAGCGCTGCGGGCGCTGGACGAGTTGTCGCAGCGCGACGAAAGCAACGGGAACGCCGTGCATCTGGAAGACTCCGCCCGCCGGCCGAACGTTCGAGGAAGCGACGAATCCGAGCTGCAGTTTCATCAGCCGGACGAATCGATCACGGGCGCGACGGTGATTGCGGATTCGCGCGTGGCCACGCCCGAGCAGATTATGGCTTCCGATGAAATGCTGCGCCTGATCGCCTCCGCTCTGCGCGATCTCGGTTCCGGCCCGCGCGAAGCTTTCATCCTGCACGCTCTGGAGGGCTTCAGCGTCGAGGAGATCGTCGGGATCACGGGCCTTCCGCCGGAACGTGTACTCGCCTTTGTAGCGGCGGCGCGCGACCACTTGCGCCATGCGCCAGGACTGGCCAAGCAGTTGGGTGGCCGGTTTGCTCCAACCGGCGCCGCCTAATTTCCAATTCAAAATTTTGGGGGATTTTCCATGAGCATGACTCGAGAACAAATCCGTGAACTGGCTGAATTTCAGGATGACAATTCATGTGCAGTGAGTTTTTATTTTCAACCATCCACTCCCCGCAACAAAGCGCACAAGGAAGACACCATCCTGATCAAGGACCTGGCGCGGGAAGCCTTGCGGCACTTGGAGAGCAAGGGCAGCAAAGATTGCGCCAAGCCCGATCTCGACCGTGTGGTAAGGCTTTCCGGGGAATTGCGCAGCAACGGCACGCACGGCAAAGCGGTTTTCGCGTGCGCCAGCCAAAGCATCTGGCGCGAATATGAGTTGCCGGCAAACCTTCCGGGGACGCAGCTTTTTGTCGACCGCCATTTTCATCTCAAACCGATTGCGCATCTGCTGGGAGCATCTCCGCTGCTGGCGGTCGTCCTGGTGGATCGCCATCGGGCACGCATTTTTGATCTGCGGCTGGGGGAGTTAACCGAGCGCGAGGACCTGTTCCATCCGCTTGCGCGCCGCGGACGCAGCGACGGCTTTGCCGGATATGATGGAGGCCACGCCCAGAGGCGCGCGGAGGACGAAGTCCGGCAGCATTTCAAGAATGTGGCGGCAATTTTGAAGGAGTTATTGGAAGGGGGTGTTTTTGAAAATTGGATTCTTGCCTGCCAGGATGCGCATCGCCCCATGCTCGAGCAGCAGTTGCATCCTTACGTGAGCCAGGCCTTGATTGGACGCTTCCATGCCGATCTCGCACATGTGAGCCGCGATGAAATCCGCACTCATGCCCAGCAGCTTCTGGAGCAGTGGCAAAGCGAGCGCAAACGCCGGTTGGTGAGCGAGGCGCTGGATCAGGCGCGCAGCAATGCACGCGGCGTTACCGGATTACGGCGAGTCCTGCGCTCGCTGGAACTAGGAGAAGTGCAGACCTTGCTGATCGGAGAGAATCTGCAGGCGCACGCGGTCGAATGCATAGGTTGCGGCCACATGGACGCCCACCTGGTCAGTTTCTGTCCGGTGTGCGGGCGGGCCACCCAAGAGATTGTGGACGTGGGCGAGGCCATTCTGCCGTGGGTCATTCGCCGCGACGTCGAGACGTTTTACGTGAAGGAGGATCCGGAGTTCGACAAAGTTGGCAATATCGCGGCACTGCTGCGCTTCCGTTCGGAAAAAGTGCAGCCCATCAGCGAAGCCGCGTCCAACCGGCTGGCGGAGGATGGCGCAGAGTATCCCGGCCGCCTGCGCCGCTTTGCCAGACGGTAATCGAATCTGAGGGGCAGCCATCCAGGGCTGCCCCTGACTTTTCTTCCTGCGAAACAGCACGTGAATCTGGCCGCGCGGTCATGATATTCTCGGCCTTCCACGCGCTTAGTCCAGCCTGGCCATCCTGCGCGCGGTAAATGACTCCGCCCTCAGCAGTTCGCGGATAGGAATCACTCTCAAGGAGGGTCCTGTGACTTTTTCGCGCCGTGATTTCGTCAAGACTTCAGTTTTGGGAGCCGTGGTTGCCGGTGTTGGAGTTACACCCGAGGCGCTGGCTGAATCCGCACAGCAAGGGCACGCGTCCCAGACTGACTCTGCCAAACGGCCGATCATCCTCTGCGCCAACAACGGGTACAACTATGTCCAGGCCGCCTACGATTTCCTGAAAGGCGGGGGGGACACGCTGGAGGCCGGCATCCGGGTGGTGAAGGGTCCTGAGGACGATCCTAACGACGACTCGGTGGGGCTTGGCGGTTTGCCCAACGAAGAAGGCGTGGTCGAACTCGATTCCTGCTGCATGCATGGTCCGACGCGACGGGCGGGCGCGGTGGGCGGAGTTCGCAATATAAAGAATGTCTCCATGGTCGGCCGGGCGGTCATGCAACATACCGGCCACGTCATGCTGGTGAGCGAAGGGGCGGAGCGATTTGCCGTGGCTGTAGGATTCCCCCGCGAAAACCTGCTCACTGACCGCTCGCGCAAAATCTGGCTGCTGTGGAAAGAATTCAACTCCGATCGCGACTGGTGGGGACCGGGAATTGCCGATCCGCATTTTCATCCACCGTCCTCTGATTCGAAGCCACAAGCCGAGCTTATGCGCGAACGAATTTTGCACCTGCAGCAGCGCGCCGCAGAGCTAGGCATAGAGCCGGAATTTCAATTGGCGGCGGTGCGCCGGGTGCTATTTCCGCCGAGCGGCACCATCCACTGCTCGGTCCTCAATGAAAAAGGAGAGATGTCGGGGATCACAACCACCAGCGGGTTGGCATTCAAGCTGCCCGGCCGCGTCGGCGATTCGCCCATCATCGGGGCCGGCTGCTATACCGATCAGGACGTCGGGTCGGCGGGCGCGACCGGATCGGGGGAAGAGAACATCAAAGTCGCCGGCGCCCACACCATCGTCGAGAACATGCGCCACGGCATGTCTCCGCAAGAGGCCGGCATGGACGCGCTCAAACGCATTGTGCGCAATTTCAACGGCGACATGACCCGATTGCGCTACGTGGATATGACCTATTACGTCCTGCGCAAGGACGGAGCTTACGCGGGGGTGAGTTTGTGGGAGGGCTACTCAGCCGGTCATCCGCACAAGTTCGCAGTGCACGATGGCACCCTGCGCTCGGAGGTCGCAACCTCGCTGCTCAAGGGATACTCGCAGGAGTGGCCGCCGTTTCCGCCCATCCCGGAAGATTTGAAAAAGGATTCGGAGTACTTGAAGTAACGTTGTCAGGCAAACAATCGGACGCCATCGAAGCCCTGGGTATCGCGACGAAACATCGCCTTGCGGGGTACGAGTCCCTGATGGTTGCAGCCGCTATGGAAGGTGGATGTGAAATCCTCTACAGCGAAGCTTTGCAGCATGGCAGAGAGATTGAAGATCTGCGCATTGAGAATCCGTTTGCTTAGCTGAGCTTAGGAACAGTCATAATTCGCGCGTAAGATATATCTTCCTCTCGACCGGCGACGAAACCGCAATCGGGATTTTTGACAAGCCTAGGCGAATCTCACCTTCACATCCGGCCCTTTGTCCAGGTGGATGCTCTCCACAAATCGTACTTTGCCGGTGCGCAAGGTCATGATCACAGAAGAGGTTCGCGTGCCTTCGCCGAAGAAGCGAACGCCCTTCATCAGCGCGCCGTCGGTGACGCCGGTAGCCGCGAAAATAAGTTGCTTGCCGGGGGCGAGATCCTCGGCCTCGTAGATGCGGCCTTTATCCTTGATTCCCATGCGCTCAAGCCGCTCTTCCTGCTCAGGTTTTACTACCAGTCTTCCAAGCATGTAGCCGTTCAAACAACGAACGGCTGCGGCGGTGATGACGCCCTCGGGCGCGCCGCCAGAGCCCATGACTACGTGCACTCCGGTGCCAATGACCGCGGCTGCAATCCCGGCGGAAAGGTCGCCGTCGCCGATCAGCCGAATGCGCGCTCCCGTAGCCCGAATGTCGGCAATCAGTTTCTCGTGACGGGGGCGGTCGAGCACAATGACGACGAGATCTTCCACTCTTCGATCCAGGCGGCGAGCAATGTTTTTGAGATTGTGCGAAACCGGGGCGTCGATGTAGACGGCGTCTTTGCACGAAGGGCCGACGACAATTTTGTCCATATAGCAGTCGGGTGCGTGGAGCAGGCCCCCGCGCTCCGAGGCGGCCAGCACGGTGATCGAGCCGGGCGCACCGGTGGCGCACAAATTCGTGCCCTCGAGGGGATCGACTGCAATGTCGACCTCCGGAACTTCGGTGCCGTCGGGGAATTCCGCGCCCACTTTTTCGCCGATATAGAGCATGGGCGCTTCGTCCCGCTCGCCCTCGCCGATCACGATGCGGCCGCGCATGGGGATCGAATCCATCGTCTTGCGCATGGCCTCGGTGGCAACCTGATCGCTGAGCTTGCGCTCGCCCTGTCCCATGGTTCGGGCGGATGCGATCGCCGCCACTTCCACGACGCGCAGGAACCGCGATGCCAGGTCGCTCTCAATGTTTTCCCCGAACACGCGAGCTTTGCCTTCGGGACGAGTCTGGGTTGCCATAGCTTTCTCCTGTCGGCTCAGGGTGCCCCGCTTCTCGCTGAAGTCGCGGGAAGCGGGGCTTTTCCGCTCGCCGGGTTGAGACTATAAACCAATGGCAGGGAGAATGAAAATACAGGCTTCGCCGAATCGTTTTTGTTCGCAGCATCCGGCGCGCGTGCTATCCTCCTATCCCTGAATCGGACCACGCTGATGCCGGACCCGCGCCCGCTCACCTTTCTTTGCATCACGACCTACGAAAAGGGGCAGGAATTCATGCGCGAGTGCAAGCGCCAGGGGTGCCGTGTGCTTCTGCTTACGGCCGAAAAACTGCGGGATGCCAACTGGCCGCGCGAATCGCTGGACGATACCTTCTATCTTCCCGAAGAGATTTCGATCCCTGACATTGTGAACGCCGTTTCGCATCTGGCGCGGCAACGGAAACTGGACCGCATCGTGGCACTGGATGAGTTCGATATGGAGACCGCCGCGACGTTGCGAGAGCACCTCCGCATTCCGGGAATGGGTCTTACGACGATGCGTTATTTTCGAGACAAGCTGGCCATGCGTATGCGGGCGCTCGATCGCCATATTCACGTGCCCGATTTTGTGCCGGCGGTGAATCACGAAGACATCCGTTACTACGTCGATCACGTGCCTGGACCGTGGGTTCTGAAGCCGCGGCAGGAAGCGTCGGCGATCGGCATCAAAAAGATTCACGATCCGGCAGAAGTTTGGCCGCTTCTGGAGCAGCTGGGCGACAAACAATCTTCGTACCTGCTGGAAAAGTTTGTGCCCGGCGACGTCTTCCATGTGGACTCGGTCGTTAGCGAGAGGGAGGTGGTCTTTGCCAACGTCAGCCAATACGGCAAGCCTCCGATGAACGTGGCTCACGGGGGAGTGTTCACCACTTTCACAGTACCCAGAGGAAGTACGGAAGATTCAGTCTTGCGCGAGACCAACCGAAATTTAATTGCCGCCTTGGGACTGCTGCGGGGAGTGGCGCATGCGGAATTTATCCGCGCGCATGCCGACGGACAATTCTATTTTCTGGAGTGCGCCGCGCGTGTCGGCGGAGCCTACATCAACGAGATGGTCGAGGCCGCAACCGGAATCAACCTGTGGCGCGAGTGGGCGCGCATCGAAATTTCCGGCGGCGATGGCACCTATAACCTGCCCGCAGTGCGCGAAGAATACGCCGGAGTGATTCTGTCGCTGGCCCGGCAGGAAAATCCTGACACTTCCGCGTACAACGATCCGGAAGTATCCTTGCGGATCAAGAAACATCATCATGCCGGATTGGTGTTGAAGTCCGCCGATCCGGGGCGCATTCCCGCGCTGCTCGAGGGCTATGCAGCCCGCTTCGCTGAAGAATTTCTCGCGGTCGAACCGCCGAGAGACAAACCCACCGCATAGCCAATGTCGCGCGGGGTCTGAACGCGAACCGCGTCCAGCGATGTCCATTCGCGGACAGCACATTCCACGGGCGAACAGGCAGCGCCGATACCACGTCGCCGCGCACCTTTGGCATCAACATCTTGCGCGCGGTTTTCTCGGCTGTAGAATTGCAGAACTCAGCTCCGCACGACCCGAAGTGGGCGGAGAGTCACGATGACTACCTTGCTTCAGGACATTCGACACAGTTGGCGAACCATTCGCAGGTCGCCTGCTTTTGGGGTCACCGCCGTGTTGACGCTGGCTATGGCCATCGGCGCCAATGCCGTGGTATTTAGCGTGATGAACGGGCTGATCCTGCGCCCGCTGAATGTGCCGCACGCTGACAGCCTTTACTCACTCCAGCGAACAACAGAGAAGGTTACCAACTATTCGTATCCAGACTATCTGGAGTTGCGCGATCGCAACCACAGCTTTGAGG
This sequence comes from Candidatus Sulfotelmatobacter sp., assembly GCA_035949755.1. Taxonomy (GTDB): domain Bacteria; phylum Acidobacteriota; class Terriglobia; order Terriglobales; family Acidobacteriaceae; genus Sulfotelmatobacter. The sequence continues at coordinate 8,158 of DASYYT010000171.1, read as the reverse complement.
ACCTGGTTGCTTACAGCATGCCCCAAGTCGCGTTGAACACGGGTGACAATCCGGTTCCCACCTGGGGCCTTGAGGCGACCGGCAATTACTTCGACGCTTTGGGAATTCATCCATATCTCGGGCGTTTCTTTCACGCCTCCGATGAGGATGGGCCGAACAGCGCTCCTTACATCGTGCTCAGTTACGCCTACTGGCACTCCCACTTTCATGACGACCGCGGAGTGCTCGGGCGGACGGTTCAAGTGGATAAACGTCCGTTCACGATCATTGGCGTAGCCCCGCCGAAATTTCAAGGGACGTTAGTGTTTTACTCTCCCAACTTCTTTGTGCCGCTGGTGAACTGCGAGCAAGTGGAGGGAACCAATTGGCTGAGCGATCGCAGCAACCGCTCACTTATGCAGGTGTTGGGACATCTGAAGCCTGGGGTCACTCCCGCCCAGGCAATGGCCGATCTGAACTCGATTGGCGCGGATCTGGAAAAGCGGTATCGCCAAGACGAAGGCCAGATGAGTTTTTCGTTAGGTCGCCCCGGTCTTTTTGGAGATCAGTGGGTAGGTACATTCCGGGCATTCCTTGCAGGACTGATGTTGCTGGCGGGACTGATTCTGCTGGCCGCGTGCGCCAACCTGGGCAGCTTGTTCGCCGCGCGAGCGGCAGACCGCTCGAAGGAAATGGCACTGCGCCTCGCGCTGGGATCGAGCCGCAACCGCATCGTGCGTGCACTGTTGAGCGAAGCCGTGCTGCTTTCTCTGGCCGCGGGCGCAGCTGGACTGTGGGCCAGTTCTTTGTTCTTGCAGCGGCTCAGCGAATGGCAACCTTTCGGGAATTTCCCCATGCATGCGCCCGTGACCCCCGACGCAACCGTGTATGGAATCGCCCTGTTGCTGGCTTTGGCCAGCGGATTTCTGTTTGGCGCGGTCCCGGTAAACCAGGTGCTGCGCACCGATCCGTATGAGGTGGTGAAATCGGGATCATCGGCGAGAATCGGCCGGCGGATTACCGGGCGCGATATTTTGCTGGCAATGCAGATTGCCATCTGCGCAGTCCTGGTCACGTCGTCGATGGTGGCGGTGCGTGGCCTGGTACGCTCGCTGCACGCCCATTACGGCTTTGAGCCGCAGAATGCCATGCTGGTCTCCGCCGATCTGCACATGGCGGGTTACACAGGTGATGCAGTCCCCCCGATGCAGAAACGCATGCTCGATGCGGTGGCGGCCATCCCTGGGGTACAGTACGTTGGGTTAAGCGATCCTCTGCTGTTAAACGATACCAGCGCGTCCGACGTATATCACGATTCGATCACCGATCTGCGTCCGCAGAATGCCGCTGCCAATGTGTATCAGTACCACGTTTCTCCCGACTACCTGCACGCAGAGGGCACCACGCTTCTCTCCGGCCGGGATTTCACTTGGCATGATGACAAGAACTCCCCACGGGTTGCAGTAGTGAACGCGGAGTTTTCGCGCAAGATCTTCGGCTCGGCCCCGAACGCAATCGGTGGTTATTTCAAAATGCCCGATGGAACTCGCGTGGAAGTTGTCGGTATTTGCGAAGACGGGAAATATGCCAGCTTGAGCGAAGAGTCGCATGCGGCGATGTTTCTCCCCATCCTGCAATGGCCGTCGGGCGCGGCATACCTGGTAGTGCGCTCGAGTCGCGATCCCAAGCAGCTGGGACCGGTCATCCGCGGCGCGCTGCACCAATTGGACGCCGGGCTGCCGGTGGACCTTGAAACCCGCTACGACGAAATGGTGACGGTCCTGTTTCCCGCACAGATGGCGACGGAGATTCTGGGAGTAATGGGCGGCATGGGTGCGATCCTGGCGATCACCGGCATCTTCGGAATGGCTGCCTACTCAGTCAGTAAGCGGTTGCGGGAGCTGGGAATTCGCGTTGCCCTTGGCGCGCAGCGCAAGGAAGTGCTGACCGCGGCTCTGGGACGCGCGTTCAAACTGCTGGCGTTTGGTTCCACGGTAGGATTGCTGCTGGGCCTGCTCGCGAGCCGCGTGCTGGCTTACATCGTGTACGAGGCAACGCCGCGCGATCCGCTGGTATTGGCCGGCGTCGTATTATCCATGGCGTTGCTAGGGCTGGTGGCCACGTGGATTCCAGCACGCCGCGCTATGTCGGTCGAGCCCATGATGTTGCTGCGCGACGAGTGATCTTGTTAGCGCCTCCGCAACGATTCGCACCATCAGAACAAGTATCGCAAGCTGAGTTGAATCTGGCGGGGCGGCTTGTCGGCGTAAGCATTGGCCGAAAGCACCCTCGCGAAGTTTGATCCTCCAAGAACGTGCGCAGGTATATCGAAGTTGGGGTGATTAAAAAGGTTGAAAAAGTCGCCGCGGAGCTGCAACTGGTGGTTTTCGCGCCCTAGCGCCATGCTCTTCGCCAAACCGAAATCAACGTTGGTGAATCCGGGCCCGGTGAGAATATTTCTGCTCTCGGTCCCGAACTGATATGTGCCGGGAAATAAGCCCGCGGCGGGAGTAACAAAAGCGCATGGGTTGAACCAGCTTTGCGGGACGCGCACTTGTGGCGGGCCGGTGCAGCCGGGGTTTCCCGCCAAGGCGCCGGGCTGGAAAGGATTTCCGACCAAGTCCGGCCTGGCCGGATTGCCGAAGGCCGCCGCTGAAGCAGCCGGAGCTCCGGCCAGCACCACGGTGAACGGCGATCCGGTTTGCGCGGTTAGGACTCCACTTGCCTGCCAGTGCTCGAGCAGGCGAGCGCTCCACTCAGGACCGCGTGCCAGCAGCCTGCGCACCGGCAGGTCATAGACAAAACTGCCGGAGAAGCGATGTTCCGCGTTGAAATCCGACGGCCCGCGATCCGCCGCCAGATCGCGCGAGTTCTGGGGCAAGCCGGACCCGACGCTGCCCCCGAACACCGACGAGATGTCATCAATCGACTTGGAATACGTGTAAGCGAGCAGCAATGCAAGCCCGTGGCTGGTGCGTTTTTCTGAACGCAGCTGGAGCGAGTTATAAGAACTATTGGCATTCGCTTCTACGAACAGAACCGAAGAAAACTGTCCGAAAGCCGGGCCGAATGTAGGATCCGGCTGGTTGCGGTCGAGCACATCCGACAGATGCGTTCCCTTGGAGCCGACATACGCTGCATCCACCATCCAGTTGGGAAGAACCTCATATTGCAGATCGGCATTCCACTGCTGCATGTAACCTTCGCGGAACTTGGGGGAAATCATGTTGCCCTGCGTCACACCAGTGGTTTGCCCGGTCTGGCTGAGAATGTCGGGCACCACGCACAAGTTTCCAGGACAGGTGGCGGGATTTTGCGGAAACAAAGCCAGGTCGTAAAATGGCGGGTTGATGCGCGGGAAGATGTTGATGTTTTCGATGGGCGCGTCGTAGAAGATGCCGTAGGCGGAGCGCACGACCCAGCGCTCCGTTTTCAGCGGGCGCCATGCGAAGCCGATGCGGGGGCCGAAATCGGTATACCTCGGCGAATAGGTGGAGCGCGAAATCCCGTTCGTTCCCGCCACTGTGAAGGTTGGCTGCAAAGTACATGGTGTAGGAATATCAGGGCAGGGAATGAGGTCCGGAACGCTGAATCGATTCAGGGCCTCGACCGGCGGGCTGTTGTATTCATAGCGCAGGCCCGCGTTCAGCAAAAAGCGGGGTATCACGTGAATGTCATCTTGTATGTAAGCGCTCACGCCATGGCTGCGCAGGCTGTTAGAGGTGGTGCCGCTCACCGCCAGAGCGTAATCCGGCATTCCGAGGAGCAGTTGGGCTAAAGCACAAGTCGAGGGATCTTCTGGCGGGGGCCCGGGGCAGACCGGGGGATTGCCGGGAAAACCCAGAATGCCGGCCATGGTGTTGCCCAGAAAGAACCAATCGCCGCGCGCCAGAAAATCAAGATAGTTGTCGAGACGCTGGCGGCGCAGGTCCACGCCGATTTTGAACTGATTGCGGCCGACCGTCCAAGCCAGATTGTCGGCAATCTGCAAGGTAGTGTCGTGACGGTCCTGCGGATAGTTGACGGGCTCGCCGATGCCATCAAAGTTCAGCAGGTTGATGTCGGGCGCGCCCAGATCTACTGGGTTGGTCAAGACATCAGGAAAGCCAAGCTGCGCGGAAATATTAGTTCCATGATTCTGTTGCAGCACGGTGGCGCGCATGCGCACAAATCCCAGGCGAAATTCATTGAGCAGCGTGGATCGGAAGACGCGGGTCCACTCCAATCCCGCATTCTGCCCGTGATTGAGGGTGTAGCTGCCATAGCCGGGCAGGGTCGTGAATGCGTTGACTGGATCGAAGGGATTGAAGATATTTTCATCCACCAGCGAGTAGTGCGCCGATACGGTGTCGGTTGCGGAGAAGTGCTGATCCACCTTGGCCGAATAGTAATTCTCGGTATTGCGAATGACCGGAGCGGACAGAAATTGGTTGGAATTCGCGAGGTCGCTACCAACATTGGCAACTGGATACAAAGCGAAGACATTCTGCCCGGCGGACTGACCCTGGCACACGGGATTGGCGGCATTTGGGCATCCGAAGCCCTGCGAGATCTGTTGCGCTAGCCCTTGAGCTATGGCCCATTGGGTTTGTGATGGCACGCTGGCGACTCGGGTCGTAGCCTGCCGCAGGCGCAAGCCTTCATACGAGAGAAAGAAGAACGTCTTGTTCTTCACGATCGGCCCGCCCACAGTTCCGCCGAACTGGTTTCGCTGCAAGGCGGGAATTCCTCCGCAGGTGCCGGGCACCGAACTCGCCGTGCAATCGGGAAGATCGAAGTAGTTCTTCGCATCCATGTTGCGATTGCGGAAGTATTCAAACAACGTTCCATGAAACGCATTGGTGCCGCTTTTCAGGACCACGTTGATCTGGGCCCCGCTGGCCCGGCCATACTCCGCCGAATAATCGCTGGACTGGACTTTGAACTCCTGGATGGCGTCTACCGAGGGCAGGGCGACGTATTGATTGATATAGGGATCGTTGTTGTCCACCCCATCAAGGATGAAACTGTTCGCCTGCTCTCGTGCCCCATTGACGCTAAGTGCGCCGCCCTGGGTCGAGTTCTGCGAGCCTTCCGCCGGTAGTTGGCTGCCCGGAACCAGCAAGGCGAAATTCAGAAAATTGCGCTGGTTCAAGGGCAGCTGCTCCACCAGGCGATTGTTCATCAGCTGGCCCAGCGTTGACGTGTCAGTCTGGATGGCTGGCGGAGTTTCTTTCACCCGCACTTCCTCAGTCGCGGCGCCCACCTCAAGCGCGAAGTCCACCCGCACCCATTGATCCACATCGACGGCTACATCGCTGAATACGCTTCGCCGAAAGCCTGCGCTCTCCGCGATCACCCGATAGCGGCCGGCCGGCAGCAGTTGCACCGTGAAATCCCCATCGTCGTTGGTTTCAGCCTCACGAGACACGTTGGTAGCCTGATCAATCACGATGATGTGCGCTTTGCGCACCACTGCCCCGGAAGGATCCGTGACCGTTCCCGTAATTGTGCCGGTGGGGCCACTGGCAAACAGGATCGAAGTCGAAACAAGGAGAAAAATCAATGCCAATAGCAACCTGCGAAGAGCCATATGGTTTTCCTGGGATGTCCGCTTTTGTCGGAAAGAGGCAGCAACCACGCGGCAGGGGCGCCTTCTGCAGAAAGAAATTTGAGAATCAAAAGGCCCGGACCGAAGCCGCCTCATATTCAACGACCGTCCTCCCGCGCCGAAGGATTGACGGTAGGGTCAATCCTGTCGCGCCCGTGGCTGACATGGATAATGCCTGCATCATCGGTCGCTTGCGCGAGTCATGTCAACCCCAGTGCTCAGACGCAAACGTAATGCAGCCGTTCAGTAGCGGTGCAGGCTCCCAACTCTTTGTGCCAGCCGGAGCTTTCTTTGCTACTATTTGCCCATGACCACAACGACCAGCGAAAATCCAGCTGTGGCGGAACGTCCAGCCGGCGAGCGCCCCACCCCTGAGCGCAAGGAACCTACTTATCTTTTCACCGAGAAATATGTCTCGGACAAGAGCGAGACCGCGCGCAAATTTCTCGATACCCGGGAGCGCCTCAATGCCACGGTCGACAAGGCCAATAATTTTCTGGTGAAGCGCTTTTATAACGTCGATCACAATACCTACCTCGAAGGCGCGCTCTCGGCCAAGACCAAGGAATTAATGGGATTGGTCGCCTCGGCATGTCTGCGCTGCGACGATTGCATTTTCTACCACGCCATCCAGGCGTATCGTCTGGGCGTAACCCGCGCCGAGCAGGAAGAGTCCTTGAATGTTGCCCTGGTGGTGGGTGGCAGCATCGTTGTCCCGCATCTGCGGCGCGCCTACGAATTACTGGAAGAGATGTACGGTTAGATGAGAAGAAAACTTCCGGCGGGGTTTGCGCGAGGGGTCGCCCACATTCGAAGTTCAGTCTTCTAATCTTCGCCGCGCCTGCACGATCGCAGTCACAAGACTGACCACAACCAACGCCATCCCTCCGCCGAACTCCAGACGCTGCGGGTGCCGCAGCGCCGCCCAGACTGCGTCGGGAGGCCACAAGACCTTGGCGTCGCGCACCGCATCGAGGCAGGCGAGTATGCCGGAGAGAAATCCCAGCGCAGTCACCATGCGCCGCGGTTTGCTGGAAGTTGTGGAAACCGCCAAGGATTAACTCCTATTGACGAAAGTGAAGGCTGGTAGCTGACGGCAGACAGCTGTTTCTAGAACGCGTCAATCCCCGTCACGCTCTGCCCGATGATCAGCGAGTGCACGTCGTGCGTGCCTTCGTAAGTCTTGACCGACTCCAGATTCATCAGGTGCCGCATGATGGGATAATCGTCGGCCACGCCGTTGGCGCCGAGAATGTCGCGCGACAGCCGGGCACACTCCAGCGCCATCCAGACGTTGTTGCGCTTGGCCATGGAGATGTGCTGCGGTTCTACTTTTCCGGCATCTTTGAGCCGTCCGACTTGTAGCACTAACAACTGGGCCTTCGTGATCTCGCTGATCATCCAGGTGAGCTTGTCCTGCACGAGCTGGTGGGAGGCGATGGGCTGGTCGCGCCACTGCTTACGCAACAGCGAATATTGCAGCGCGCAGTCGTAGCAAGCCATGGCCGCGCCCACCGCGCCCCACGCGATGCCGTAGCGCGCCTGGTTGAGGCACATCAGCGGTGAACGTAGGCCGCCGCTCTTGGGCAACAGGTTCGCCGCGGGCACGCGCACATCCTGCAACGAGAGGCCTGAAGTTACCGAGGCCCGCAGCGACCACTTGCCGTGAATGTCATCGGCCTTGAATCCGGGCCGGTCGGTTTCCACCAGGAAGCCACGAACGCGATCTTTCTCGTCTTCGACCTTCGCCCAGATGACGGCAACATCGGCGATGGTGCCCGAGGTGATCCACATCTTCTCGCCATTGATGACGTACTCGTTGCCGATCTTGCGCGCGCGCGTGCGCATGCCGCCCGGATTCGATCCGAAGTCAGGCTCGGTCAGGCCGAAGCAGCCGAGCTTTTCGCCTTTCTGCATCGCGGGCAGCCAGGTATTTTTCTGCTCGTCGCTGCCGAATTCGTAAATCGGGTACATCACCAGGCCGGATTGCACGCTGACGAAGCTGCGCACGCCGGAGTCGCCGCGCTCGAGTTCCTGCGTCATGAGGCCATACTCGACGTTTCCCATGCCGGCGCAGCCGTATCCCTTCAGCGACGCGCCGAAGAAGCCGAGGTCAGCCATGGGCTTGACCAGTTCGCGGGGAAATCGTCCCGCGCGATTGCACTCTTCGATGATTGGAATCAGATTATCTTCAATGAACTGACGCGTGGTGTCGCGAACCAGCTTTTCTTCGTCAGTGAGCAGGGAATCGTACTGCAGGAAATCGACACCGCGAAATTTTATGGCAGGCATGAGAGCATCTCCAGATGAAATCGGCCCCCCAATCGTACGGGACGAGGCGCGCCGGCGCAGCAAGATCAGCCGCCCACAGCGGCGGCCTGCATCTCAGGGCAAACATATGACGGTAGCAGGGGCAAGGGACGCGGGTCAACGTACTGGGCCCTATCAGTGTCAAAGCTCGTTAGAAATGTCCCCGTGCTTAACTCATTAGAAATGTCCCCTTTTCTTGCTTGATGTCAGTTCCGTTGTGCTGCGTCCTGGAGCGTAGCCCTGCTTTTTAGGGCGAAGCGGAAGGACGCAGCACAACGG
>DASYYT010000170.1:0-2871 GCA_035949755.1 Candidatus Sulfotelmatobacter sp. | reverse complement strand
AACGCCCCCCGCATCGAGCCAGAGACGGGCCGTGGCTCCAACGAAACGAGGCTTGGTACTGATGTCATAGCCGCCATATCCGGTGAGCAGGGTGGGATGCGTGCCGTCGAGCTTCGCGCCTTTGCGGCGGATGATGTTGATGGGCACGCGGGTGCCATCTTTCGAAGTAGCGAAGTCGCGCACCACTTCGGCATCGTCGAAGTTCACCGGAGATGTCTCAAACAATGCAGTGCGTGTGGATTTCCCCGCGGCTGCGTCGAAGTGGTACCAGGCTGGCGGATCGAGAAATGTTGAGTTGTTGAAGAGCACGTCGCCGCCACCGATCGAAATCAACTGGCCGACGGAAGAAATTGCGGGCAGGGGAATCTCTCCCGCGGGCTCGAAAGCCGGTGGCGGGCCGCCGCGCACACGCTCCGAAGTTTTCTGTGCGAAGACGCGCACGCGCGAAGGGCCGCCCATGATATCGATGACGTAAAGGTGTCCCCAGGTGGGCTCGAACGATTCGATGGAGGCGCGGTCGCTCTCGGCGGGGCCGCCCGCAGTTTGCGGTACGACTACGGTGGCTTGCGCGAGGTCGAGATGGTTGAGCGGAAGGCGGAGAATCTGTCCGCTGGGCGCGTCTTTGCGCGAGAGCAGCCAGAGCGTGCTATCGCCGCCGCGATCACCAGAGCCGAACTTCACCGACACGATGCCGTCTTCAAAGTGCGTGAGCTGGGTCCAGTGGCCGTCGAGATCCATGAGGTAGTGCGCGAACTGGCCGCCATCCCCATTGCCAACCGAGGCCAGCAGCCAGCGTCCGTCATCGCTGGTGTGGAGACGGATTTCAGCAATGCGGGGAAAATCTTTGCCGATGACGTAGGTGTCCTGGGCGGCGTTGGTGCCCAGCTTGTGAAAGTAAACCTGCTGGTAGAAGTCGGCGTCTTCGGGCGGGCGCTCGTTGTCCTGCGGATAGCGGGTGTAATAAAAGCCGGAGCCGTCGGCCTTCCACGCAATGCTGCCGCCGGCCGTGGCGAAGTTCACGCGAGGCACCACGTCGAGCAACTCGCGGCCGGTTTCCACTTCGAACACGTGCGCGGATGCGTCTTCCGAACCATTTTTCGAGAGCGCGGTGGCCACATATTTTCCCCCGAACGAGGGCACAAAGAAGTCGACCGCGATGGATCCTCTTTCGCTGGCGAGGTTGGGATCGAAAATAACCTTTGCGCTCTCGGGGTCATCGGCTGAGTGCAGCACCACCAGCATCGGCTGCTGCTTCGGAGGCTGGTACTTCATGGCGAAGAGCACTCCGGCGCGGAATTGCAGATTGTAGTAGGAGGCGGAACTGGCCGAGACCAGCTGTTTGAGACGTTCCTTAATCGCGGGTCGTGCGGGCAAGTGGTCGAGATAGGCGCGGGTGCGGGCGTTCTGGGCGGCGCTCCACTGCTTCACGGCGGGGTCGTCCCAGTTCTCAAGCCAGCGGTAATCGTCGGTAACCCGGACTCCGTGATATTCGTCGGTAATCGGGCGTTTGGGAGTATCGGGAGGCGCGGGGAGTGAGGGAGTTTGGGCGAGGGCGGTGAACGAGAGCAGGAATAGGAATACGATTCGCGCGAAACGGATGGATCTCATGAAGCCTCTAAAGGTGAGTGCGGGAATTATACGCTGTGGTACGTGGAAGGGCGGCGGCGCAGCGTTTTAGGGCCGCGCGGTTGTGGAAGAGCGGCCCTTCAGATATTCACGATGCCTTAGCCCCAGCATGCGAAGCAAAAGCAACCACCGGTCCTAAAGGGCCGCTTTCCCACCTCGAAGCGCCCCTTCCGCGTCGGCGCGCGTTCTGTCGCATGCAAAAAACCGCGCCCTTGCGGACGCGAGTTGGAAATCCACTGGCAAGGACGCGACCGATGGCGCCTCTTGCCGAAGTATCGCGATTGTCCGCAGAGACGTCGCGAGCAGCGTCTCTACGAAGTATTTCTAGTGGCGCTTCCGGCCTTTTTTCTTGGCGGCTTTCTTCGCTGCTTTCCTGGCTTTTTTCTTGGGCGCCTTTTTTGGGGCTTTCTTGGCTTTCTTTTTGGCTGCAGGTTTCTTTTTGGCAGACTTCCTCTTGGCTGTTTTCTTTTTGGCGGCTGGCCTTCGGCTGCCTCCGCCACCGCCGGATGGCGCGGCGGGCTTGGGAGCCGGAGGCGCGGGAGCTGACATAGGTTCGGGTTCGGTGGATTCGGAGGCCGGCATCCCGGGCTCTTCTTCCTCTTCTTCTTCCTCTTCAAAATCCTCTTCGAGCGACTCGCTATAAGCGCCGCTGTCGCCGAATTCTTCTTCGTCGTCACGTCCGTAAAGCGTGGGGTCGTCGAACGTCATTGCTCCTCCTCGATTTCATTGGCGGCCGGGAGGGGATACGCCTCCCTGGCTGCGGGCACAAAGGAATTTAAAAGACCACCGGAAACCTCTGCAGTAACGGCGCCGGATTATAGCACGACATTCGGTGGCGTCTGCAAGGACTCAAGATACGTCACGGCGCAACAGCGTACCGATGCTGGCGCGTGCTCACGCAGACTCAGTTCGAAATTCCCTCAAGTGCTAAATGAGGTGCCACCTGCATCTCAGGTGCGGCCGAACGAGAATCGACTTTGTGCCGCAATGACTGGAAGCCCGGCTTCGCGACGTCTACCAGCGGGCAGCCTACCCAAGAATGGCCGCGCATCCTGATGGACGGGCGACTGGGCATCCACGAGCACGTGTTGCGGGTTTGCGAACCTGCCGACGGCTACAGTTGAAACCGTCGTAACAGCAACAAAAGGTTGGGCTTTAGGTCGGAAGAGGGCCGGCTTCCCCTCTCTCCTTCCAATGGGAAACCCCACTTCTCGCAAAGTGGCGAGAAGCGGGGCGCGTTTCGTT
>DASYYT010000169.1:0-10937 GCA_035949755.1 Candidatus Sulfotelmatobacter sp. | reverse complement strand
GCCGCATACACAATGTCCGGATCCGGCGGATAGGGCGCGATGTAGCCCGCCTCGCCGCCGCCCACGTCGTACCAGTCGCTGGCGCTGATTGAACCGTCGTCGCTGCGGCTGACGATGGCAACCGTGCCGCTGTCCTGCTGCGAACCATACACCCGGTAGGGCGTCGCCTGGTCGGTGATCACGTGATAGAACTGCGCTGTCGGCTGATTATCCTGCGGGGTCCAGTTCTTGCCGCCATCCAGCGTCACGGTCACGCCGCCATCGTTGGACGCTATCATCCGCCGCGTGTTCTGCGGATCAATCCATAATCCGTGATTATCCCCGTGCGGCACGTGAACCTTGTTAAACAGATGTCCGCCGTCGGTCGATTTGTAGGCGTCCACATTCATGATGTACAGCGTGTTTTCGTCGCGCGGATCGGCAATGATGTGCATGTAATACCACGGCCGCTGCCACAAGCTGTGGCTCGGGTTCACCAGTTGCCAGTTCTCTCCGCCATCATCGGAGCGATAGAGGCCGCCGTCGGGATTGTGCGCCTCGATGAGCGCGTACACGCGATCGGAATTGGCGGCCACCGCGACCCCGATCTTCCCGTACGGCCCCTTGGGCAGGCCGTGCTCCTCCAGATGCTTCCATGTGCTGCCGCCGTCATTAGAGCGGTACAGCCCGCTGCCCGGGCCGCCGCTGTCCATGCTCCACGAAGTGCGCCGCGCCTGCCACAGCGCCGCAAAAAGAATGTTGGGATTATGCGGATCGAAGGCCACATCGATCCCGCCCGTGTTTTCGTCCTTGTAGAGAACTTTTTCCCAGGTCTTGCCGCCGTCGGTGGTGCGGAAAATTCCGCGCTCGGTATTGGAACCATACACATGCCCCAGCGCCGCCACAAAAACAATGTCCGGATTGGTGGGATTGATAATGACCTTGCCGATCGCTCGCGAATCGCGCAGCCCCACGTTCTTCCAGGTCTTGCCGCCGTCGAGCGTTTTATATACGCCGTCGCCGTGCGAAATGTTGCCACGAATGCAGGCTTCCCCCGTGCCCACGTACAGCACGTTGTGATTTGAGTTCGCCACCGCGATGCTGCCGATGGCCGACGTCCCTTCATGATCAAAGACCGGCGACCAGGTCATCGCGCCGTCGGTGGACTTCCACACTCCCCCGCCGGTCGCGCCGAAATAATAGGTGGTCGGATCGCCCGGAATTCCCGCCGCCGTCAACGATCGCCCGCCGCGAAACGGGCCCAGCAGCCGGTATTTCATGCCCTTAAATGGCTTCTCCTCCGGCTTCGCGGGTTCCGCATTCTCGGTTTGGTTCGCACTGGGCGCGGTGGTGGCCGGCTGGCTGCCCTGCGCGGCGTGCGCAGGCTTCACCGCTTTCGATTGCCGCTCCGGCTTGGCCTGCGCGAAACCGGTGGTGGTGATCAGCAGCAAGAGTGAAATGGCAAGACTCAGACGCACACAGACGAAGACATTCTTTGGGCCCATGGTGAGCTTTTCTCCCGGGAAGATGTAAATGATTGACCTATGGTAATCGCCGCCAGCCCGGGCCGCAACGAGGCGCACACTTTGATCGTGATGAAGTTCGATTCCGCGGGACGTCATCCAGAGCGGAGCCGCTTATCAAGTGGAGTGAGGGAATCTCCCGCCGAAGAATTGTCGCTGGGAGATCCCTCGGGCCGCCGGTAAAAACGCGGGCCTTCGGGATGACCCGCCATCACTGTTTCGCTTCCAGGATCTTTTTTGCGGCCTCGAGTTCCTTGCGCTGCGCCGCGTCCACCTTGGGATATTCCAGCTGCAAAGATTCCAGCGCATCCACGATCACGGTCGAAATCACCAGCCGCGAAAACCACTTGTTGTCCGCGGGAACCACGTACCACGGCGCGTGCTTGGTGGCAGTGTTGCGGATCATGTCTTCATACGCGTCCTGATAATCGTCCCAATACTTCCGCTCGTGAATGTCGGCGGCCGAAAACTTCCAGTTCTTCTCCGGTTCCTCCAGCCGTTTCAGGAAGCGCTTCTTCTGCTCCTTCCTGGACAGGTGCAGAAAAAATTTGCGAATCACGGTTCCGCTGCGCGCCATGTGCCGCTCAAAGCCGCGAATGTCTTCAAAGCGTTCGTCCCAGATCTTCCTGGTGACCAGCGATGGCGGCAACTTCTGGCTTTTCAGGATCGCCGAATGCACCCGCACCACCAGCACCTCTTCATAATAAGAACGATTGAAGATCCCGATGTGCCCGCGCTCGGGCAAATCGCGGGTCGTGCGCCACAGAAAATCATGCTGCAGTTCTTTTTCCGAGGGCGCCTTGAACGAATACACCTGGCAGCCCTGCGGATTCACGCCCGACATCACATGATTGATCGCGCCGTCTTTTCCGGCCGCGTCCATGGCCTGAAAAATCAGCAGCAGGGACCACTCGTCCTGCGCATAGAGCCTGTCCTGCAAATCCGCCATCCGCTGGATGCCTTCTACCAGCGCCTCCGTCGCATGCTCCTCCGACCTCCAGTGCCCAGTGTCGCCGGGATCGAAATCTTTCAGCTTGAAATGCTTTCCGCTATCTACGCAAAACGTGTTCGCAATCTTGCCCTTCTTCATTGCTCTTCTCCGAACCGCCCTCTCCTACACGATAGCAACATTTCCTAAAGTTCTCCTATAGAGCGAGAGCAGTAATGATACGATTCGCAGGACGCGATTTCAGGTAGCGCCTCAGGTGGCTGCCGCCGAAATTATTGTGTTCCATTGAATCGCACTGGTTTGCGAGGAGTGTTTGATGAAGGCCCTTTCCATTGCAGGAGTGCTGCTGCTGGTCCTGGGGATTCTTTCGTTCCTTGTCCCGCTTCCCCATCGGGAAAAACATGGCGTATCCATCGGCGATGCAAAGTTCAGCATCCAGACCGAAAACAGCGAAAAACTGCCGCCGGCGGTCGGCATCATTCTGGTTGCGGGCGGCGTGTTCGCCCTGGTATTGGGATTGCGCAAGGGCTAGTGGAAGAGCAACCGAGGAGTGGAAGAGCGGCGCTTTAGCGCCGCGTCAGGCGCAAAAATATTCGGGCTTTAGCCCTTGTGATAACCGATCGAGGCTGCGCGCTTGTTCGAATCTGATTTCCTGACATCTGCCGTCGAGAGCAAAAAGGAATATCAGGACCTGCTTTCGAAGACCGTAGAACTCATCTGCGAATCTCTTCCTCCACAAGCTTACTCCGGCCAGACTCCCGCTACGCTCGCGACTCTGATTCACAACGACTTCTTCCCGGGGCATGAATCTTCGCCCGGCCATATCTCGGACCTCCTCCGCACCATCATCGCGAACTCGATCAACGTCAGCGATCCCCACACCGCCGCGCATCTGCACTGCCAGCCCTTGCTCGCAGCCCTGGCCGCGGAAGTGGTGATCAGCGCGCTGAACCAGTCGATGGACTCCTTCGATCAGGCCCCGATCGCAACGGTAGTCGAGCAGAAGATAGTGCGCTGGCTCTGCTCGGAAGCCGGCTTGCCCGCCACTGCCGATGGCACCTTCACCACCGGCGGCTCCCAGTCCAATTACATGGGCCTGTTGCTGGCGCGCGACGCGTATCTGCAGAAACGCTGGCATTGGAGCGCGCAGAAATCCGGCCTGCCGGCTGAGGCCCGCAAGCTGCGCATCTTGTGCTCCGAGGCAGCTCACTTCACGGTTGAAAAATCCGCGGCGCAGCTAGGGCTGGGGACTGATTCCGTGATTCGCGTTTCGGTGGATGAACAATTCCGCATGGAGCCTCACGCCTTGAGCGGCGCCTTGAGCCAACTCCAGCACCAGGATCTGCTGCCCCTGGTGATTGTCGCCACCGCCGGGACCACCGACTCCGGCTCGATCGATCCGCTGCGCGAAATCGCGGCAATGGCCCGGGAGGCAGGCGCATGGCTTCATGTCGACGCGGCCTATGGCGGCGCCCTTCTGTTTTCTCCTCAGCACCGCCAGAAACTCGCAGGCATCGAGTACGCCGACTCGATCGCCATCGACTTCCACAAACTTTTCTGGCAGCCCATCCCGTGCAGCGCCTTCTTGCTTCGCGATGCCAGCCACTTCGATTCGCTGAAGATGCACGCCGATTATCTCAATCCGGAGTTGCACGAAGCGGAAGGCATTCCCAACCTGGTCACCACTTCCCTGCTCACCAGCCGCCGCTTCGACACGCTTAAGCTCTGGATTTCTTTGCAGGCTCTCGGCCGCGAGAAATTTGCCCGCATGATCGATCACACGATTGTCCTGGCCAATCACGCTGCCGAGGTCATCCGCAACACGCCCCAACTCGAACTCATCTGTGATCCACAGCTGAGCACGGTGGTCTTTCGCTATCTGCCTTCGGCGAACAGAGGCGATGCCGACGTCGTGAATGCCCGGATTCGGCAGAACCTGTTGGAGCGCGGAGTCGCAGTCATCGGCCATACCCGCGTTCATAACCGCCAATGGCTGAAGTTCACCTGCATGAACCCCACGGCAAGCGAGGCTGATCTGGAAACCCTGCTCGGGATGATCGTTGAAGAAGGAAGGGCTCAGGAGAAGAATTCGCGAACCTTATAAGTTGATGCCAACAATAGGCTTACGCCAATTGTATGTACATTTTTGTAGTCTGTGTTCCTGCAGGAACACTTTTTCCACAGGCCTCAAAAAGTGATCCGGATCACACTCCGACCGGCTTCCCGCTTACGCAGGGCAATTTAGCCTGCTGCCAGGCATCGAAGCCGCCAACCACGTTGAGCACGTGACGAAAGCCAGCACGCTGCAGAAGGCTGCTGGCGATCATGCTGCGGTACCCACCCTTGCAGTGCACGGCCAGCGGCACGTCATGGTCGATTTCTGGTGGAGAGACTTTGAAGTTGTCGAGCGGCCACCAGGTCGCATCGGCGATGTGAGCGGTCTCCCATTCGGGCTCGCGCCGCACGTCCAGCACTTGGAGTTTCCCCGTCGGCAAGCGCGAACTCAGTTCCTGCACGTCAATCTGCGCGACGGTGGCCAGAGGCAGGCCAGCCTGCTGCCAGGCCGCAACGCCTCCGGCAAGATTGCCGTCGAGAACTTCAATGCCGACCCGGGCCAGCCTCACGCGCGCCTCTTCAACCTGCGCCTCGGCGGCCGCAATCAGCACCGGATGCGACGACAACCCCAATACCGTTCCTGCCCACGATGCGAACTGCCCCGACAGCGGGATGTTCACCGATCCGGGGACGTGTCCGGCGGCAAACTCATCGCCCGGCCTGACATCGAGCGCGATCTCGCCCTCATGCAACATTTTGTCGAGCTCTGCCGGCGCAATGGCGCGGAGCGGCGGCAGTTCCGACAACGCGGCGGCGCCGGCGCGATTGATCTCAGCATCTTTCGCGAAATATTCCGGCCGCGCCGGCAGGTGGCTGGTCAGCTGCGCGATGAATTCTTCCCTGCTCTTGATCTGCAGCGCGTAGTTGGTGAGCCGCTCGGTGCCGATCGTGGACGAGCGCTCCGCCCGCATGTTCTTGCCGCACAATGATCCCGCACCATGCGCGGGATACACCAGCACGTTGTCGGCAAGCGTGAGCAGCTTCTGATGCAAACTGTCGTAGAGCAAGCCGGCGAGCTGCGCGGGTGTGTGCCGGGGCGACAGATCCGGCCGCCCAACATCGCCAATAAATAATGTGTCGCCGGTCAGCACGGCCCAGGGCGACTCGGACTGCCCGCGATCGGTGACGACCAGGCAGATGCTTTCGGGCGTGTGCCCGGGCGTCTCCAGCACGCGAACCGAAGCTTGGCCAAATTTCAACTCGAACCCATCGCTAACCGGCACATGCGGAAACGTTGCGCCCGCCTGCGCTCCCATGTAAATCTTCGCGCCCGTGCGTGCTGCCAATTCCCTGTGCCCCGAGACGAAATCGGCATGCAGATGAGTCTCGAAAATGTGGCGGATCGTGAGGCCGCGATCCGCAGCAGCCTTGACGTATTGGTCGACATCACGCTGCGGATCTACCACCACCGCCTCGCCCTCCGACGCCAGGATGTAGGACGCGTGCGCGAGACAGCCCAGATAGAACTGTTCGAAGTACATAGGAAGCTCCAACCACCGCCGAAGATGTTAGAACAAATCGCGGGGCGGCGCTATCGGGATGATTGGCGGGAAGATCAGGAAGGCAGCGGGGTGATGAATTCCAGTCCGAAACAGAAGCCATTGCGCGAGCGCACGATGGCCGGCATGCGCGAGGGCGTGGGGGTATCGAACTCAATTTCGAGCAGGTCGCCGGGATTGAGCAGGATTCCGGCATAGAGAACCATGCCGCCTTCGCTCATTTCGGTGCCGCGGCCTTCCACCACGGTGGTGGAGAAACCTTTGGAGGTGACCACGCGGACGGGCAGGTCGACCGGCATGCGTTCCCAGCGGCGTTTTGGAGCGTCAGGCATTGTGAGAAATCATCTATCGGGATGGCAGTTTCGTTCAAATTACCAAAGTGATTCGGCTTACGGGGCGGAAACGGAGGGCTTGGCGGCCTCATCCTGGCTCTTGTGGCGGGGGCGGTACCATTTGAAATACACCAGGGCAGCGATCGAACCGGCCACCGCCAAAGCAATCAGCGCGTACAAGAATGGCTTGTAGTAGCGGCTGAACCAGCCCATGATCGCGGTGCCGTAGATATGACCCAGAAAGGCGAGAGCAAAGAAACGAACGCCTCTTCCAATGGCAAGCGCAGAGAGAAATTTTTTGGGCGGATACTGCATGACGCCGGCCGCCATCAGCACGGGGACCATGGGAAATGGAGGCGGCAGAACCGCGCTCACCAGCACGGTGGAGAACGCGCCCTTGGCGAACCGCGCGTAGACTTTTTTAGCCTTCCTGGCGCCAATCTTCTTCTCGAGCTCTTTCTTGCCGCCTCTCTTGGCCAGACGGTAGGTGACGAAACCGCCCGCCAGGGATCCAACGACGGCCATGAAGGCGTAATAGAACCACCACTTGGAATGGTGGGCGGCGAGCAGGATCACGAAGACATCCATGCCGCCAGGAATCGGAATGACCGAGTTGTCGATGAGGCCAACTACAATCAAGCCGGGACCGCCCAGACGCAGAAGCCACGTCCACGCACGGCTGTTGCTCAGGATGAATGCTATGGCGCGCAGGCGTCGGCCCTCCCGTGATTCTTAGAAGCCGTATGGGGCAAGGACGCTGCCAACAAAAGTGATTCTTGCCGAAGAACTCAGACCACAGGTCAGTGCGAAGTCTCCAGCCGCACGTTCGCCGAGGGCAATTCGTCGTAGAGAGGCTGCGCCGGTTTTGTGTCCGGATTTTCTTCGGCGACCGAGATGGCCAGCACGCGGACCTTATCGTTGTCAGGCAGTTTTATGGCCTTCGCCCCGGAGGGCAAATCCAGGGCATAGCCAAAAAGATACGAGTAGGAGTAGGCCACGTTCTCTCCGGCGGCGTTGTGGTGGTGGTCGCAATACCAGGCTAAATCGGCTCGCTTGATATAGGCGGGCTTGAGGCCGGTCATCTCGCCGTAATTGTCGTGGGCATAATCTGGGGCCTTCCACTGGCGGTCATCCCACTGGCCAATGAATCCGCCCCAATCCTCGATATTCAGTTCGACGTGCTGAGTGCCGAGTTGAAAAGCGGCTTTCTGGTCGCCATCGGCGGACGCCGCGAGCAGATAAATTTTGTTGTACTGGCCGGCAGGCAGATTGATGGTCTGTCCCCTGGCGATGATGGCGTTGGGCTCGCCACTTTGGTTGGCCAGCTGGAAGAGCACATCGTTGAAAGCAATTTTTTGCGGAAGCATCTCGGCAGGCAGCGCATCCCCTTGGCCGTCGAATCCAGCTTGCGAGCGGACTCCGTCGTTGGTGGAGGTCGCGACATCGTAATGCAATGCGACCGGGGTGGAGCGCACGCCGCCGACTTTTGCGGCAGGCGCAGCGATTTTTACGGCGAAGGTTCGCGGCTGATAGGCGTTGAAGGAGGCGTGCAGCACTCCAGCCTTCAACGTAGCGGGGCCGACCGGCTGCTCTTGCCCGTTCACCTCGCGAGCGGTTGTAATGGGCGCCGCGAAGGAGATTTGCACGTCACGCTGCGGTTTGCCGTCGAGCTCGACGAGACGAACGATGATTTCGTCGCTCTCTTCTGCATTCTTCAGCGCCAAGACCCGCATGCGCGGACTGCTGACCTTGAGAAGTGAGAATGAACGCCCGAGAGAGCCGGCGTGCCTGGAAGTCTGGAAGGCGACCAGCGGTGCATTCAGGCGCTGCGCCTGCCAGTCGGTTTGCGCCTCACGCCATCCGGCGGCGTGGCCGGCGATACCGTAGACGAACTCGTGGTGGCCGATGTCCTGGGTGCCCTGGTCAGGATAGCCGCCGGCGGTGCCGGGGGTGCGGATCAGCGTGAGGCGAATGGTGTTGTCCGTGGGTTTGTCGGAACCGTTTTTGCAGTCCGTCAGGATGGTTGCGCCGAAGGAACCGCTGGCGTCGGTCAAATCGATCCACTGGTGCGAGGGAACTTCAAACTTTTTGGGCTGTGCGGTGGGCCGCTCGATGGTTCCTATGTCCCAGTTGTAGGTGGCCATCTCATTGGACGCGGTCAGCGGGAAGGTGGCTTTGAGATTCGATTCGCGGGTGTTCCAATCGATCACGTTGCCGAACTCGACGCGCTTTCCAGCATCGCCAGCGGAAAGGCTGATGGTCTGGACGAAGCGGGAACCGGCGGTCTCGCGTGAAACTTCAACAGCCACCCGCACCGGACCATTTTCTACTACGCGAATCTGTGCGGGACCGGAGACGAACGCTCTGGGCGCAGCTTGTTCCTGGTCCCAATCCATGTTCCAAGCAGGCCACTGCTGGGGATTGTCGTAAGAGATGGCGAGGCGCGCCGGGGCGGACAAAAGTTCTTTGCCGATGGTTTTGTCGAAGATGCCGGCTACATCACCATCGGCGTTTAGTTTGACGCGGTAATACTGGTTCTCGAGTTCCTGTTTGGAAACGCGGAGCGTGGAAGCAGAGTTTGCGGAGTCAGTTGCGGGTTCGACGGAGTAGACCGCGTAGCCCACCGATGGGAGGCTGGCGGAGAAGATTACTTTGCCGCGAGAGATTTGCGCAGGGACATTCTTGCCATCCGGCCCGGTCACGCGAACTGCCTTGGGGACGCCATTGGGAAAATCGACGGTTGCTTCCACGAGATCCTGGCGCGGCACGTTGAGCGAATTGAACACTACGATGGGCACGCCATTGGTTTCCGTATTCAGGCCTGCGGCGACAGCTTCGGTGGCATTGCTCAGAATACCGGCGAACTGGTTCATGGCGATGACGTCGTCGTTCCAGGCGAATTCGTAGGATCTGGGCGTAGCGGTGCCGGCAGCGAGGTCGTGGAAGTGGCCGCCCATCACGAGAGTCCAGGCATCATTCAAGCGCTGCTGCGGATAAGGCCTGGCTCCGAGCCAGTGCGCGGCGAGGGATGCCTTTTCCGCACCGTCAGCAAGAATTTCTTCTTTTCGCAACCAACGCTTCTGATAAGCCTCCGAAGTGAGAGAACCGGCGGAGTGATTGGTCAGCTCCATTTCTCCGGTGTAGCGCGGAAGGCCTGCCTCCTCGGCGGGATTGATATTGAGGAACATCTGGTCAGCGGTGGCCGAGATGACGCGCACGGGACCTTCGCCGACTTTGACGGCGGGCTCCTCGGGCTGGTGGCGCGGCTGGTCGCTGTCGGAGGGGAATTGCGCTTCGGGAGGAAAGCTGGCAGTGCCCTTGGTGATAATGGCTTCCAGACGCTTGACCGATGCTTCCTCGGGAGCTCCGCCAATGTCCCCGGTACCGTAATAGTGGTAATCGGTGAAGACGCCGGTGACCTTCCCGTTATAGAGCACGCGCGCAGCCCAGTCGTCCTGATATCGTTCGTGCTCGCGGTGGCGCTGAGCGTCGAGCAAGCCGGCGTGGTCGCTGCGCAGGTTGAGGAACTCCTGAACTTGTTTCTGATCGAGCTCCTGGCCGCTTTTTTCGGATTGTTGCAACTGGCTTTGCAGATCGCCGACTCTTTTCTGCAGGTCCTCGATGAGCGGGTCGGCGGGTAGAGGAGGAAGCGGTTTGCTGAGATCGGTTTCGATGTTGGCGCTGTAGCTGCCGGGATTAAGGCCGGCCAGAACACTCTCGCCATCGGGTCCGACCCAGACGCCGACATTGAAGGGAGTGCCTTCCGGCGTGCGCTCGCTGGAATCCGGGCCTCCGGCGGGTGCCGAGGATCCCCACGTCAGTTTTTGGGTGGAGAATCCCTTGACGCCCGAGTGAGCCAGGATAGTGGGAAGCGAGGCGGGAAATCCGAAGCAGTCGGGCAGCATGTATTCGGCGCTGGCCTTGCCGAATTCCTTGCGGAACCACTCATTGCCGTAGAGAATCTGGCGGATGATGGCCTCGGCACTGGGGGCGTTCACGTCGCCCTCTTCCATCGAGGATCCGGCGGGAAACCACTGGCCGGAGGCGACGTATTTCTTGACTCGTTCGTAGTCCGCCGGGAAATACTCCTTCATGAAGCGATAGCGATTGGCGCCGCTGAAGTTGAAGACATAGTGGGGATAGGTGTCGAAGAGCTTGAAATTATCCTCCATGGTCTTGCGGATATATTCGTCGATGACCTGGGGATACTCCCAGCGCCACTCGGTGTCGAGGTGGGCATATCCGACCACATAAAGAGTCGGATCTTTCGTCAGGTCGGGACGAGGAGTGGCTTGCGCGTTTAGATCGTGCGCGGGAAGAAAGAAGGCAAGCAGGGCTAGCAGTAAAGCGGCAGAATATTTTCGGTTCATAATTTTAATGTGAATATGAAGTTTTTCTCGCCGTCCGGCGACGATGTCGAATCGCCGGACCTCATCTTTATATTCCGTCTGGTTCTGAAGCGAAAGTCTTAATTGGTTTTTTGGTGGGGAGCAAGGGATTTTTAGGAGGGGCCTGCCTGGGTGGTGGAAAGAAGGGAAAA
>DASYYT010000168.1:0-9033 GCA_035949755.1 Candidatus Sulfotelmatobacter sp. | reverse complement strand
CTATCCGGGAGCAGTCCATGGCACAACAATGCGATATCTGCGGCAAGAAGCCGCAAGCGGGAAACCGCATCAGCCACGCACACAACGTCACCAAGCGGCGCTGGAACATCAACCTGCGTCCGGTGCACGCCAAGGTGGGCGGGCAAGGGAAGCGAATCCGCGTCTGTACGTCCTGCCTGCGCAGCGGTAAAGTGGTGAAGGCCTAAATCTTTTCAACATACATAGGGCACAAAGTTTCACAGACGATCTGTGCGGCTTGTGTCCTATTTCGCTGTTTTCGGCACGATCGCGACCAGGCGCACGTCGAAAATCAGCGTGGCGTTCTGCGGAATCTGCGGCGGATGCCCGGCTTCGCCATAGGCCAACTCCGGGGGGATGCGAACCTGACGCTTGCCTCCTACTTTCATTCCGGCCACGCCTTCGTCCCATCCTTTAATCACTTCGCTGGCGCCAATGGTGAATTCGAAAGGCGCGGCTCCGACCGAACTATCGAACTTCTTGCCGTTGGTGAGCCATCCGGTGTAATGGACCTTCACCTTGTCACCTTGCTTTGCCACTGGACCCATGCCGACCTTGATGTCCCAGTACTGCAGGCCATCGGCGGTCTTCACGCCATCGCCAGTCACCTTAGTTGGGCCAGTCGAAGGGTGAGATGCGGGCGTGCGTTTGTGGGCGGCGGTTTGCGCGGACAGAAAGACTGCGGTTAGTAGAAGAATTGCGATGACGGCGATTCGATTCATAGTGCTCCTTGGAAAACAGGAAACCGCTGCGGACTCGGAGCAATTTATGCATTGCCTTTGCGCAACCGGCGGCCCCGATAATTACTCCAGTGCAATTACGTCGATTTCTACCAGAACATCTTTGGGCAGGCGCGCGACTTCGACCGTGGAGCGGGCGGGCGGGGCGCTGCTGAAGTATTTTCCATAGACCTCGTTCATGGCGGCAAACTCGGACATGTTCTTCAGGAATACGGTGGCGCGAACGACTTTGCCCAGGCCGCTGCCGCCGGCTTCCAAAATTTCCGAGAGATTGCGCAACACGCGATCCGTCTGCGCGGCTACGTCTCCAGCGATAACCTGCTGGGTTGCGGGATCGATGGCGACCTGGCCGGAGCAGAAGATGAATCCGTTAGCTTTGATGGCTTGCGAATAGGGACCGATGGCTTTCGGGGCGTCTTTGGTGGAGATGATTTCGCGCATGAAGGCAGTTCTCAGGTGTCGGTTCTCGATCAAACTACAGAGGGCACAGGGTAACACAGAGGGGCTCGGTTCTTCTGCATTCCGCCGGCTAGAGTTTTGGTCTTTCGCCGAAGATGGCGGTGCCAATGCGCACGCAGGTTGAGCCCTCTTCAATGGCGACTTCGAAGTCATGCGACATGCCCATGGAAAGCACGTCCATGGCAATCGAGGGGAGCTTGCGCGCGGCGATCGAAATCCGGAGTTCGCGGAGTTGGCGGAAGTACGGACGGGCACCCTCTGGATCTTCGGTAAAGGGTGGCACCGTCATAAGGCCGCGAAAATTGAGGGCTTCGAAGCGCGGCGCTGCAAGCAGCAGTTCTTGCAACTCGCGCGAATCAGCGGCTAGGCCACTCTTGGCGGCTTCGCCGCCGGCATTGATTTCGATTAGCACCGCGAGCTTCTTGCCCAGATTGCGGGCCGCGGTATTGAGCTTCTCGGCGAGTTTGACCGAATCCAGGGAGTCCACAGCGCTAAATAACTCAGCCGCCTTAGTTGCCTTGTTGGTCTGCAAGTGTCCGATCATGTGCCACCCGGCGTCGGGCAAGTCGGCGAGTGCGCTGGATTTCGCGGCGAACTCCTGCACCCGATTCTCGCCAAACAATCGGAGGCCCGCCGCATAGGCTTCGCGAATCCGATCCGGAGGATGGGTCTTGGTGACGGCCATGAGGCCAATCTCTTCATCGGAACGTCCGACCCGGCGCGCCGCATCGGCAATTTGCTGTCGGATTGCCGCTATGTTGTCAGAGATGGGCATCAAGAACCAGCAACCACAAGGATTTTGACTGGGAAAAGCGAACCCTGCACTTCAGATGGTTAAAAAATCCTGAATCGCAGAGATCGCTGGGAAAAGTCGCAGAGATCCGCGAGAATGCGCCTGCGAATCACATGATAGCCGTCGGCGGCGCCGGTTCATCCGGGCTGCCTGCATTTGCCAAAGGCACCCGGATCATCACAAGCACGAGCACAACCAGTGCCGCCAGTGCCGCCCAGATAGACGGCGTCCAATGGATCAGCGTGACATCTTTGCCGGAACCCACCAGACCTGCGATGACCAGGCCGCACAAAGCTTCGCCCGCAATCAGGCCGGATGCGGTCAGCACGCCGGCATTGTCCACCCGCGCTTTTTGCGCGTCATTGTATCCGCGCCGGTCGCGCAGCATGTCGGTCACCCACCGGATGATGCCGCCGACAAAAATGGCGAACGTGGTTCCCAACGGCAGGTACATTCCTACGGAAAACAGCATTACACTTTTGACTTCAATCATGATCATGGAAATCCCCAGCACGACTCCCACGACCACCAGAGGCCATGCCATGTCTCCGCCCACAATTCCTTTGGAAAGCATCGCCATCAGTCCAGCCTGCGGGGCCGGCAATGCGTTGCTGCCGAAGTGATACGCCTTGTCGAGATATGCCAAGGGAAAGAACAGCACCAGCGATGCGACGACGATGCCGAGCAAGTCTCCGATCTGCATCTTCGCCGGCGTGCCGCCCAGGATATGCCCGACTTTCAAGTCCTGCAGCATCTCGCCGGCCACGGCCGACGAAACGCAGACCACTGCCGCGACTCCTAGCACGGCGGCAACTCCACCGGTCCCCTTCACCCCCAGGGCGACCATCAGGAGGGCCGCAATCACCAGGGTGCAAAGCGTCAGTCCTGAAACGGGGTTATTCGATGATCCAATCAAGCCGACCAGATTTCCCGACACGGCGGCGAAGAAGAATCCGACCACGATCATGACTCCCGCTGCCACCAGCGAACCCGTCAGTATTTGTGAACTCGACAGGCTCCCGGCTCCGCCGATGAAGTAGTAGTACAGCACGATCATGGCGACGAACACGGCAGCAACCCCGCCGAACACTGCCTTGGAAGGCAGGTCGCGCTCCGTGCGGTTGGTCGCCGTGTGTGCCGCGGCGGACTTCTTCAAATCCGAAATCGCCCGGCCCATGCCCACGGCAAGCTGCTTGCGCATCTTGAACAACGTGTAGATCGCTCCCACCAGCATGCCTCCTACCGCAATCGGACGCACCACCGAGTAATAGATCGCCCCTGCCAGCACCGTCCAGGAGAGCGCCTGACCCGCCGGTTGTGCGGCTTGTATGTACGGGCCAACCGTAAAAGTCAGGAGTGGAACCAGCAATCCCCAGGCCAGCAGCCCACCCGCAAAATTGAGAGCGGCGAGCCGCGGCCCGATGATATAGCCCACCCCGAGATATGCCGGGCTGACGTCGGGCCCGGTAAACAGCGTTGCTCCCCCGGTGATCGTCGTCGTCACATTGGGATTCGTTCCAGTGCGCAGTAGCAGCTTTTTGCCCAGATCGCTGATGCGAACCGGGAAGGTGTTGCTGGAGGAGAAAACATTCACCGCGCCCAGCAGGTACAGGAAGCCGCCAAAGCCCATGTTGGCGAAGAGAATCTTGGCCGCTTTGGCTCCCTGCTGGCCGGCTTTGTGAATTTCCGAAGCTGCTACGGATTCGGGGTAGGGCAGTTCCGGATCTTCCACCATCACCCGCCGCAGAAGCGTGACAAACAGGATTCCCAGCGTCCCGCCAATGACCATCAGCGCCACCGATTGCCAGTAGTGCCCCGTGAGCCCGGGCCACAAGTCGGCCATGATGAACGCGGGAATGGTAAACGACGCTCCGGCAGCCATCGACTCGCCGATCGAACCCACGGTCCGGGCAATGTTCTCTTCCAGCAGCGAGCCCTTCATTAACCGCAGGACTGCCATGCCGATGACCGCAGCTGGGTACGTCGCGGCGATCGTCATGCCCGCTCTCAAACCGAGATACGCATTGGCCGCTCCCAGAATCGCCGTCAGGACTAGTCCGATGAGCACGGCGCGGAAGGTGAATTCCTTCATCTCCAAAGTTTCGGGCACGTAGGGCGTGTACTTCTTCTTGGGAAGTTCTGTGACCGGGCTGCTCATGGCGGAATCCTCTAGGGCGCGGGATGGAATTTATTTGTGGCTTTCCAGCGAAAACTCGCGAACGGCGCACGTTAGCACGCGGGCAGGGCGCATTACAAGTGAGGGTACCCCGAGTTGGGCATTCGCCTTCCGCAGAACAACCGAAAATCCTTGGCGCACAGCATGGTTTGCTTCCGGGAATCGCTGGCCGCACGTATGATAGGGTTCAATTTGCTTTGCGACGAATCTCTTGGCCAAGACGACTGCAAAACCTGAGGAGCAGCCTCACGCGAACAGCCAAAGCGGATCAGTATGCCGCGTGGCGCTGATCGGCTTTGGAACTGTGGGGCGCGCAGTCGCAAAGATCCTATGCGATCTGGACCGGGGATCGATCCGTCTGACGCACATCTGCAACCGCAATGTGGAGAGAAAGAAGCAGGCTTGGGTGCCGCAAGACGTCATCTGGACCGACGATGTCGAGTCGACGCTGAACTCGGACGCCGACATCGTGATCGAACTGATCGGCGGGCTGACTCCTGCCGAACAAATCGTGCGCTCCGCCCTTAGTTCCGGCAAATCGGTGATCACGGCCAACAAGCAGCTGATCGCGCGGCACGGGCCCGACCTGCTGGAATTGGCGGCCCGGCATGAGGTACAACTCGAATTTGGGGCTTCGGTTGCAGGTGGAGTTCCGGTGCTTCCCGCACTGCGGACGGGCTTGTGCGGAGACCGGCTGCACGGCATCGCCGGAATTCTGAACGGAACGTGCAATTACATTCTAAGCCGGATCGAGAGCGCGAGAATTCCATTCAGCGAAGCGCTCGAAGAGGCGCAGGCGCGCGGCTATGCCGAAGCCGATGCGTCAGAAGATCTTGACGGTGGCGATGCTCGGGCCAAGCTGGCAATCCTGGCGCTGTCGGG
The DNA here is from genome assembly GCA_035949755.1 of Candidatus Sulfotelmatobacter sp. Lineage (GTDB taxonomy): Bacteria > Acidobacteriota > Terriglobia > Terriglobales > Acidobacteriaceae > Sulfotelmatobacter. The sequence goes on along the minus strand of DASYYT010000168.1, from coordinate 3,965 downwards.
GCTGCACACAAGAGTCGCACCGGAATCGGTGCGCGCCCGGACGATCCGGGCGGTCGATGCGGTGGACTTCGATTACGCGGCAGAATTGGGATGCACGATCCGACAGATTTCGCGGGCCGACCTCAAAGGAGACACGCTGTTTGCTGAAGTCGGTCCCTGCCTTGTACCGACCGACTCGCCCTTCGGACGCGTTCAGCGGAATCTGAACCTGGTGCTCACCTCAGGGCAGTATGGGGGCGACATGGCATTTCTGGGAGCGGGGGCCGGAGGCGATCCTACAGCGGTTGCCGTGGTTTCCGATGTCATGTTTGTGGCCCAGAGGCTGACTGGCGCCGGCGCGAACAGAGACGTCTCCCGCGATATCTGCGCGCCGAAAGTCAGCAGCGATTTTGAGACGCCCTGGTATTTACGATTCTTTGTGCGGGATCAGCCAGGGATTGTGGCGCGCCTGGCACAGATCATGGCCGTGCACCGGCTGAACATCGATTCGCTGTTGCAGAAGCCCGGGTTCGACAAGGCCTCGCTTCCTTTCGTAATTACGCTGGAGCCGTGCCGGGATTCGGCGCTGCACCCGGCGCTGGAGGAAATGGCTACGCTGGATTTTGCCATCCGGCCATGCTTGTGCCTGCCCATCCTGCGCTAATGTTAGAGAAAAAACCGCGCCGCAGAGGGACTTGGACAGGATTATCCCCGTCACCAGCGGCGCTGGCTCAAGCTCAGTTCCAGAAAGGATTCTTCAAACCTGCGGGCGCCATCGCGCTATCGGCTTTCGTTTCCGTGCCCGCTTCATCGGAGATCTTTTCGTCCGTGAGACGAGACGGCAGTGGTGGTGGCGCGGTCTCTTTTCTTGCAGGGGTTGGGATAAAAGGATATTCAGATTTCATGGGGCGAACTCCTCGCTTCTTATGATCTCTTTTCATTTAACACCTCCAAACGCCACCTGCGGCCACAATAATTTTGATGACAGCTATTCGAAAAACGGCACAGCCTTTTACTGGAGAAATCGGCAGAGCTGCGGCATTGAGCGGAGAAGCTATCCGCGATATATCCTGTTCAGTTCCGTTCTGGGGCGTTTTGCCAGAACGAATTTATCGTTGTTGAGGATGCCATCATGAAATATCGCAAGTTTGGCCGCACTGGTTTCGACGTTAGCGAGATGGGTGACGGTTTGTGGGGAATGGGTGGATGGACTGGCTCGGAGGACCAGGAGTCGCTGATTTCCATGCAACTCGCGGTCGATCTCGGCTGTGACTTGTTTGACACGGCCTGGGCTTACGGGGAGGGAAAGAGCGACGGCTTGCTGGGCGAGATCATGCAGCGGAACCGGGGGAAGCGTCTGTATGCGGCGTCCAAGATTCCTCCCGCCAACGATCGCTGGCCCGCACGGCCAGAGTACAAGTATAAGGATGTGTTTTCGGCGAAGCATGTTTTCAAGTACGCCGACCTGATTCGCAAGCAACTGCGGGTGGACACGATCGATCTGCTGCAGTTTCACGTGTGGGACGATAGCTGGACCGACGAACCGGAATTCCGATCTACGGTGGAGAAGTTAAAAAAAGACAAATGGATCCACTCTTTTGGGCTGAGCATTAACCGCTGGGAACCGGAGAATGCGATCAAGGCATTGCGCACCGGGTTGGTAGATGCGGTGCAGGTCATCTACAACATCTTCGATCAGGCGCCGGAGGACGAATTATTCCCCGTCTGCCAGGAGTTGAACATCGGCGTGATTGCGCGGGTTCCGTTCGACGAAGGCAGCCTGGGCGGAAAGATGACCTTGGAAACATGCTTCCCAAAAGACGATTGGCGCGCAGGATATTTTGGACCGGAGAATTTGCCAATGACGATCGAGCGAGTGGAGAAGCTGAAGAAAGTTTTGCCGGAGGGAATGAGCCTGCCGGAGATGGCGTTGCGGTTCATCCTATCGAATGCGGCGGTGAGCACTACGATTCCCGGCATGCGGAAACCGGCACACGTGCGGCAAAACATCGCGGCCAGCGATGCCGGGCCCCTGGCCAAGAGCCTGCTGGCGGAACTGAAGAAGCATCGCTGGGACCGAAGGCCCACTCCGTGGTCGGATTGACGGCTGCGATCAGCTTCCAGTTCTCAGCTTGTTCGGTTCCGCACTGATGCAATGCGACGCGTTCCAGTGCAATCCAGTCCCTTTTTTCATGTCCGACATTTTGATGATGAATAATCATTTCCTTCTAAAGTCGATCGCGGCGGTGTTTTTGGTGTGCACGCTTGGGGGGGAATTGCTGGCGCAGAGTCCGCGGGGATCCCTGCGTGGGGCGGTGCAGGACACGACGGGGGCGCGGATTCCGGCGGCAAAGATCGTGGTGCAGGCGGCGGACTCGTCGCTGCAGCGCGAGGCCGGAAGCGAAGACCGGGGCGAATTTCGGGTGGACGATCTGCCGCCGGGAAACTATCGCATTACGGTAAGCGCCGCGGGTTTTGCCGGTGCGCAGGCTGAGGTCTCGATTGCGGTGAGTTCGGTGCGGGAAGTGACGGTGACATTGAAAGCGGAAGCGCCGCACGAGACGGTGAGCGTGCACAGCCGGAATTCCTCGATCACCACGCAGTCCATCGATCTGGCCAGCGCTGTGCATCAAGGTGTGGTCAGCAGCCGCGATCTGGAGACGCTTCCCCTTGCCGAGCGCAGCTTTGCCAATATCGCCTATCTCGTGCCGGGCACAGAACCCGTGGAACCTTCGGATCCGACCAAGGCGCGGATCACCGCGGTTTCGACTGGCGGAAGTTCGGGATTGAATAATGAGCTCTCGGTGGATGGCGCGGACAACTCCGACGATTGGATTGGCGGCTTCCTGCAGAATTTTTCGCCGGATGCGATTCAAGAATTCGCGGTGCGCACCGCGAATGAAGACGCGGACACGGGCGCGACCACCGCGGGCTCGGTCGTCATCACGACGAAGCGGGGGACCAACGATTGGCATGGGGGAGGAGCGTTCTACGAGCGCGCGGCCGACTTGAATGCGCGATTTCCCATTGAGAATCCGGCGCCGAACCCCAAGCAGCCGTTCTCGCGACAGAACTACGTGGCCACGCTGGGCGGACCGGTGCAGCGCGACAAGGTGTGGTTCTTCTCGTCTTTGGAATATGTGCGCGAGAATGCGAGCATTGCTTACAGTCCAGTGAGCACGGCGCAATTCGGCGCGTTGGCACAACTGGCGTCGGAGCGGCTGATCCCGGGCGTACCATCGATTGCGGTGCCAGCGACCGTTCCTATTCCATTCCGCGATTATCTCGGTTCGCTGCGGTTCGACTGGGCGCAATCTACGAAGTCGCAGTGGTTCTTGCGCGCATCGGAGGACAGCTATCTGACCCACAACAATCTGGTGCAGCAGGCGACCCTGCCTTCGACCGGGCTGACCACGCACAACGATTACTGGAATGGCGTGATCAGCAATACGTATGTATTCAGCCCGACGTGGGTGGGGGCGTTCGTGTTCGACGCCAGCACGTTGCATCTGACGCAGGCCCGAAATTCCACGCTCGGATTCGCGTTGGCATTTCCGTTCAGTGCGACGTCGTTGACGGTTTCAGGATTCGAAACCTTCGGTGACAACCGGTTCGCCACCCCGATTACGTTTTTTCCCGCGCTGCGCAATCAGGAAAAATATCAGTTGCGCTATGACGTAACCCATGCGACGGGGGATCATTCGTTCAAGCTCGGAGTGAACTTTATCCACGAACCGGTACTGAGTGGAGCGTTTCCGGGTAATCAAGAGACGCTCTACACTTTCCCTCAAGACCCTACGTACTACGTGGCGAATCCGGGACAGTTCGCGGTGGATTATGCGGCAGGAGCGTCGACCATGCCGGCTGGCGACCGCAGCTTCTCGCAAAATGTGCAGCGTCTGGGGCTTTATGTGCAGGACTCGTGGCGAGCTACGCGGCACTTCACAGTGAACTCTGGACTGCGCTGGCAGACTACGTTTGGATTA
>DASYYT010000167.1:0-10452 GCA_035949755.1 Candidatus Sulfotelmatobacter sp. | reverse complement strand
CCGCCGGTTGGGAGTTACACCACGAGGTGGCTCCCGATCCCGAGTCGTTTCAACACCCAGGTTGAGTTGCCCCCTGGGGATTATGACCTACACGTTGTCGTAAGTGATGGCCACGAATTCGGACAAGCGCGAATGCCGCTGAGAGTTGAACCCATTGATGACCATGCTCTAACGATCAGTGATATTGCATTGAATGGCATCCTCCGGGATGCGTCATGGCTCTCGCAAGAGGCGGCTTGGGTGTCGCCCGCACCACTTGTGCCAGCTCCGCTTGTCAGCAAGCACGCCCAATTCATACCAGTGGCGGACGCACAGATCCAGAAGAAGAGTTCTCTCCCTCTGTACTTTGAAATCTACGAACCTTTGCTCGCAGATCGAAGCGCCGAGGTTTATTTTCAGATGAAGATTACTGACCTGAAAAACGGCACATTGGTAATGAACACCGGTCCGACGAGTGCCGCTCAATGCGTCATACCAGGGAATGTAGTGATCCCAATTGCGCTGAATGTCGAGACTCAGAAGTTGCAGAGCGGCCAATACAAAATCGAAGTACAGGCGTACGATTCGGCGGGCCGCACCAGCGAGTGGCGGATGGCCAAGTTCGAGATTCAGTAGGCACTTATCAAGAAACTGCGAGCGACCTGCCGCGGAGATTTAAGAAAAATCCGCATTAGGGCTCACCGAGCACATCTTTCTTGGCTCCTTTCCTGTGACCGCAATCACAATCTGGGGCGACCCTTGTCACTGTCCCAAATCTCCCCGCGCTTTCTAATCAAAGCGTGAAGACCGAGGTGCTGAAAGGCACTTGGTCGCAACGATTTCCCTACATCGAGGCTGGCTATGGTGAATGACGATGTCGTCAAATGTCCGCTGTGCGGCGGATTTACCCACATTGAGAATGCCGAACTGCGGGACGCTCTGAAAAATGCCCGCCTGCGCGAGCAGGTGGAGCAGTACATTGCCCAACTTCTGAAGTCGCCCGTGGATGAGTTGAGCACTGTGGGCGCTACCCAGGCCGGACGCGATTTCCAGAAAGAGGTTCACAGCTGGAATCCCTGTGTGCCCATGTGGCGGCGAAGCCCGAAGGAATAGGTTCCAAGGTCTCAACGTTTCAAGGTTTCAACGTTGTGCTACCTGGATCCCCGCCATGGTTTTGATTTTGAAACCTTGAAACCTTGAAACCTGTTATGAAAGGCATCCCATGAAGGCGAAACAAATCCTGATTCTCGGCGCGGCCGGCAGAGACTTCCACAACTTCAACGTCATTTTTCGCGGAAATCCAGACTACAACGTCATCGGCTTCACGGCGGCGCAGATTCCCGGCATCGCCGGCCGGCGTTATCCGACCGAACTGGCCGGATCGCTCTATCCCGCGGGCATCCCGATTTTCGACGAGAAAGATCTGGAGCGCCTGATCGCCGAGCACGACATTGACGCCGTCGTATTCTCCTACAGCGACATCTCCTATCCCAACCTTATGCACCTGGCCTCGCGCGTCGTCGCCACCGGAGCTGACTTCTGGCTGCTCAGCTCGCAGCGCACCGAACTGAAAGCTTCCGTGCCGGTGATTTCCATCTGCGCCGTGCGCACCGGATGTGGCAAGAGCCCCATCGGGCGCTTCGTGGCCTCCGAACTCAGGCGTGATGGCTGGAAGCCCGTGGTCGTGCGCCATCCCATGCCCTATGGCGATCTGGCTGCCCAAGCCGCGCAACGCTTTGTGGTCATGGCCGACCTGGATAAGCACCAATGCACCATTGAAGAGCGCGAAGAGTACGAGCCGCATCTGCGGGAAGGAACGGTAGTTTTCGCGGGCGTCGATTATGGCCGCATTCTGCGCCAGGCCGAAAAAGAAGGCGACATCATCCTCTGGGATGGCGGCAACAACGACACGCCCTTCTATGTGCCCGACCTTGAAATCGTGGTCGCTGACCCGCACCGTCCCGGCCACGAACTGGCCTATTATCCCGGCGAAGTAAACCTTCGCCGCGCTGACGTGGTCGTCATCAACAAAGTGGATACGGCCGCCGCCCCGGATGTCGAAACTGTGCGCAGGAACATTCGCGCCCACAATCCCAAGGCGAAAATCGTCGAGACCGCCTGCCGGGTCGCGGTTTCCGAGCCGGAGCTGATCAAGGGCCGCAAAGTCCTGGTAGTCGAGGACGGCCCCACGCTGACCCATGGCGAGATGCCCTACGGCGCCGGAGTGGTAGCCGCCCGGCAGTGCGCCGCCGCAGAATTGATTGATCCCCGGCCCTACGCCGTGGGTTCGATCCGCTCGACGTTTGAACGCTACGGCCACCTCACCAGCCTGTTGCCCGCGATGGGCTACAGCGCGATCCAGCGGCATGAATTGGAAGAAACCATCAATCGTGTTCCCAGCGACCTGGTGCTGGTCGCGACTCCCATCGACCTGGGCCATCTCATCAAGCTCAACAAGCCCAGCCTGCGCGTGACCTATGAAGTAGAGGACTTGACCCATCCCGGGCTGGCCGAGATTCTGGCGCAGTTTACCCGGGAGCGCGCCGGAGTGGGGGTTTAGACAATCTCACACTCACCACAAATGGTGACTGCAATCACTGCCTGGGAAGGGATAGGCGCATATACCCACATCAGTGGATTCTCTCGAGCGGCGTTAGCTTCAGCCGCAAGGAGGTATGCCATGCCTACCGTTCCGCAGGTTTCTCGCCTCTGCCTGAAAAACATCCTGTTCCCAACCGATCTCTCGGATGACTCGCGAGCGGCGCTGCCGTTTGCCCGCGCCTTGGCCGACATTTATGGCTCGACCATTCAGTTCGCCTACTGCATCCCTCCGGAACCGCGCCAGATGGTGGTCACCGATGTGGTTCCGGCGCAGGATAATTTGGTCTGGCAAAATGCGCGCGACCGAATCACAAAGTTTGCCGCGCAATGTTTTCTGCCTACTGCCTATAAAACGCTCGTCGATCGCGGCGATCTTTCAGATGTAATTCCCGCCATCATCAGTGAGCACGGGATCGACATGGTGGTTCTCGCCACCCATGGGCGCCGCGGCATGAGCAAGATCATCTTTGGTTCGGCGGCCGAGCAAATCTATCGTTCCGCCCCTTGCCCGGTACTGGCCGTGGGACCGAAGGTTCGCAACTCCAAGGACTGGAGGTTGCGCCGCATCCTGTGCCCGGTCGACGTATCGGAAGATCCGGAACCGGTCCTTCATTACGCGGTGTCGCTGGCGGAAGAAAATCAGTGCGAATTCATTGTGCTGCAGGCGATACCGTTGGTTCCCTGGCAGCACCGCGAATCCATGGCAAAGCACGCCCGGCTCGCCTTAGAGAGCTTAATTCCCGAGCAGGCGAACAACTGGTGCGTGCCCCAGGTTGCGATTCGCTGGGAGCACCCGGTAGAAGCGATTGTGCGCGAAGCGCAGGAGCGTGAATCGGACCTCATCGTGATGAGCGTGCACAAGGCGCGGGCGGTTCCGTGGTCTTCGCATCTGCCCTGGCCGGTGGCCTCCGAAGTAGTGGGAGGCGCCCCGTGCCCGGTGTTGACGGTTAGAGTTTGAATTAGGAACGCCGCAGTGTCCGCGCACGTGAATAGCGGCGCGAATCGATTTCGGAGGACATCATGCTAGTCAGCAAACAGCAGGCTCTCGATTATCACAAGGGGACGCGACCGGGAAAAATTGAAGTCACGCCCACCAAGCCCTGCCGCACCCAGCGCGATCTCAGCATGGCCTACACGCCGGGCGTCGCCGAGCCCTGCCTGGAAATCCAGAAGAATCCCCACGATGCCTTCAAGTACACGGGGCGAGGCAACCTGGTCGCCGTGCTGAGCAACGGGACCGCAGTGCTTGGCCTGGGCGATATTGGCGCTCTCGCCGGAAAGCCCGTGATGGAAGGCAAAGCGGTGCTCTTCAAGCGGTTCGCCGATGTCGACGTGTTCGACATCGAGGTCAACAGCCACGATCCACAAGAGATCATCAAGCTCTGCCAGTTGCTGGAGCCGACCTTCGGGGGGATCAATCTCGAGGACATCAAAGCTCCCGACTGCTTCCTGATTGAAGAAACCCTGCGCAAGACCATGAAGATTCCAGTCTTCCACGACGACCAGCACGGCACCGCCATCATTTCCGGCGCGGCCCTGCTGAATGCCCTCGAAGTGGTGGGCAAGGACATTCGCAAAGTGCGGGTGGTCTTCAACGGTGCCGGAGCCGCTGGCATTGCCTGCGCCGAGCACTACGTGCAGCTGGGCGTGACGCGCGAGAACATCATCCTCTGCGACACCAAAGGCGTGGTCTACCGCGGCCGCAAGGAAGGGATGAACAAGTACAAAGAGCGCTTCGCCCAGGACACCGATCTCCGCACTTTGGCCGAGGCCATGGTCGGTGCTGACGTTTTTGCCGGACTCTCCGTCAAAGGCGCGATCACTCCCGCGATGATCTGCACCATGGCGGCGGACCCAATCGTGTTCGCGATGGCCAATCCCGATCCGGAAATTTCCTACGACGAAGCCAAGGCTTGCCGCAAAGATGTCATCATTGCCACCGGACGCTCCGACTATCCCAACCAGGTGAACAACGTTCTAGGTTTCCCCTTCATCTTCCGCGGAGCGCTCGACGTGCGCGCCACCGCCATCAACCATGAGATGGAATTGGCCGCCACTCGCGCCCTGGCCGATCTGGCCAAGGAAGATGTTCCCGATTCCGTCTGCCGCGCCTATGGCGTGCAGCGCCTGCAATTTGGGCGCGAGTACCTGATCCCCAAGCCCTTCGACCCGCGCGTGCTGATGTGGGAAGCGTCCGCCGTGGCTGAAGCCGCCATGCGCTCGGGAGTTGCCCAGGAACCGGTGGATCTCGATACCTACCGCGCGCAACTGGAGGCCAGGCTGGGCAAGGCCTACGAAGTTTCGCGCACCATGATTCACAAAGCGCAGGCGAATCCCAAGCAGGTCGTATTTCCGGAAGGTGACAACGAAAAGATCCTGCGCGCTTGTCACACTCTGGTCGAAGAGGCCATTGCCAAGCCGACCCTGCTCGGCGACGCGGCCAAAATTCAGAGCCGCGCCCGTGAGTTAGGAGTGAATCTGGAGGGCATGCAGATCGTCGACCCGCTTAACTCAGAGCATCACGAAATCTACGTGCAGGAGCTTTTCCGGCTTCGCCAGCGCCGGGGGGTTACCCTGCAGGAAGCGGAAACGCTCATCCGGGACCGCAACGTCTTCGGCTCCATGATGGTGCATATGCGCGACGCCGACGCGCTGGTCTCGGGCGTCACCCAGCATTTCTCCGACACCATCCGTCCCGCCTTGCAGATTGTGCGCATGCGCGAGGGCCTGCACCGCGTTTCCGGTTGCTACGCCACCGTCACTCGCAAAGGCGAGGTCTTTTTCCTGGCCGATACCAGCGTGAACATCGAGCCCACCGCCGAAGATCTGGTGGAGATCGCCCTGTGCACCGCCCACATGGCGCGGCGCTTCGATCTGACGCCGCGCGTCGCCATGCTGTCGTTTTCCAGCTTTGGCGCTGTCGATCATCCCATTTGCACCAAGGTCCGCAAAGCGGTGGAACTGATCAAGTACGCCGATCCAACCCTGATCGTTGACGGCGAAATCAGCGCCGACGACGCATTGTCGCCAGAGGTCATTGAGGAGCATTATCCGTTCAGCTCGTTGAAGGGGGGCGCCAATGTGCTGATCTTCCCCGATTTGGCCTCGGCCAACATCGCCTGCAGGCTGGCCGCGAAAGTAGGTGGCGGCGAACTCATCGGCCCGATTCTGATGGGCATGAGCCGCCCCGTCCACGTGCTGCAGCGTACGGCATCGGTGGAAGAAGTCGTAAATGTGGCAGCCATTGCCGTAGTGGACGCGCAGGAAAACGATACCTACGCGCATCCCCATGTGCACGTCTCAGTCGAGCCGGAATTGATCGGAGAAGACTAGGGACCAGGTTTTAAGGTTTCAAAGTGTCAAGGTTTCAGGTTGACTCTAAAGTAATGTGGTGCCGGAGGTTTTTCTTTGAAACTCTGAAACCTTGAAACTTTGAAACGTGCTGCCGTGATGTTACGCATCTAACGGTGCTGGCGATCGAGGAGGATTGAATGTCGACGACGCTCTGGAAGTCGCGGTACGCGCAACGCACCCTGGGCATCAAGAGTTCCGCCATCCGGGAACTGCTGAAAGTCACTCAGAGGCCCGAGATCATTTCTTTCGGCGGCGGCCTCCCCGCTCCCGACGTATTCCCGGTCAAGCGCTTCGAAGAAGCCTGCCACAAGGTTCTCAGCGAGCACGGCGCCCAGGCCCTGCAGTACGGCACTACGGAAGGCTACCAGCCGCTCCGGGAGATGATCGCCCGCAACCTGGCCCGCTACGGCATCATCGCCAGCGCCGATAACGTCCTCATTACCTCCGGCTCCCAGCAGGCGCTCGACCTGATCGGCAAGCTGCTGATCAATCGTGGCGACCGCATCCTCGTGGAAGCACCGACCTATCTCGGCGCCCTGCAGGCATTCGCTGTGTACGGAGCGCAGTACGTTCCGGTTCCCGTAGACGAAGATGGCCTGCTCACCGAGCATCTCGATTCCAGCTTGCGGGCCGGCCCTAAGTTCATGTATGTGTTGCCCAACTTCCAGAATCCCTCGGGAGTGACCCTATCGGAGGGACGCCGCCATCAACTGATCCTGCTGGCGGACAAGTACGGCATCCCGATTATCGAAGACGATCCCTATGGCCAGTTACGCTATGAGGGCGAGCACATTGCGCCGCTGGTTGTGCTCGACCGTGAAAACGTTCGCCGAGACAACGGATTTACCCTCGGCAATGTCATTTACCTGAGCACTTTTTCCAAAACTCTTGCCCCCGGTATTCGCTTAGCCTGGATCGTTGCGCCCGAAGACGTCATTGTTAAGCTCGTGCAATTGAAGCAGGCCGCGGACCTGCACACCTCCACTTTTAATCAATATGTGGCTTACGAAGTCGCCCGCGACGGCTTTCTCGACCAGCATGTCAAACTTATTCGCCAAGTCTATCGCGAGCGCCGCGACACGATGCTGCAGGCGATGCACGAATATTTCCCGCCCGAGGTCACCTGGACTCATCCCAAGGGCGGCTTGTTCCTCTGGGTCACACTGCCGGAAGGCACCGATTCCGAGGCTTTGTTCCGGGCAGCTCTGGCCGAGAATGTCGCCTTCGTCGCCGGGGATTGTTTTTACGCTAACGACGACCATGAAGGCAGCCGGCACATGCGCCTGAATTTTTCCCACTCGCAGCCCGAGCAGATTCGCGAAGGCATACGACGTCTCTCGGTAGCGGTCAAGATGCAGATGCGCTCCAACCATGTAAAGGCGTAGCGGCGGCGCCTGCTATGAGAGCCGTTTAGGGATTCCGCCAGCATTCGCGGGGGCGCCATCCAGCCATATCGTGAGCCAGCAGCTCCGGTGTGATCCCAATCACATTTTCTGGTGACGCGGGGCACCGCCGTTTTCCATCTCTGCTCCCACACTGGACTCAGCGTGGGAGGTTCCCTATGACTGTCTCGATTCTCACGATCGTGCTCATGGTTCTTGTGCTTGCCGCGGTGCTGTTTATAGCTCGCGCCGTGCCCGGGGTTCGCGTTTATTTCCAATTTCGCGGCAAGCGCCTGGTCACCTGCCCCGAGACCCACAAAGCTGCGGCCGTCAACGTTGCCGCGGCAGATGCTGGGGTCGGCGCTTTTTTCGCCGAGCCGACGCTTCACCTGCGCGAATGCTCCAGGTGGCCCGAACGCCAGAACTGCGGCCAGGATTGCCTGCAACAAATTGAAGTCGATCCAGCAAACTGCCTGGTGTGGAACATTGTTTCGAAGTGGTATGAAGGCAAGAGTTGCGCCTTCTGTCACAAGCCAATTGGCCCGCTCCATCACCTGGATCACGCCCCGGCCCTGCTTGGCCCGGACTTCAGAACTACGGAATGGAAGTATGTCCGGCCGGAAGAACTCCCGGAAATTTTCGACACGCACCAACCCGTGTGCTGGAATTGCCACGTCACGGAGAGCTTCCGCCGCCTGCATCCAGAACTGGTAACCGACCGTCCGCTGGAGATCAAGCGCACGCTGTAGCGGGTTGCGGGAAAAAACCTAGCGAATTGGCGGAGGGGCCGGGCTTTCTTGTTTGTGTTTGCCGAACAGCTTGCGCTGAACATCGGGCCAGAACTCGTCGAACAGGCTGCCAAGCACTCCATAACCCAGCGCGATCGAGGTTCGGCTTAACGTGAGCACCGCTCCCCGGTCATTTTCATAGACGGGAATCGCGGGTGTGGTCGAGGTTGCCGGAATGGTTCGGATCAGAGACCTTCCCGGATAGTAAATATTGGAAATCGCCCCGCTGGTGAGCGCTCCCAGCACGGCCGAAAAATTAAACGACCGTCCGCCTTGATCGGTGTGGCAGACAAACTCCTGCTTCACGCTGTAAAAGGCACGGTGCAGGCCGCCGCCTTCTCCCAGTCGAAAGTATCGCGGATCCTCTTTCAGCAACGTCGGGTAGGCGTAGTTACTCCAGAAGCCCGCGGACACTTCATCGGCGAGAGATGCCCCAAAACGTTTGCCGTATCCTTGCGCGCCCTGCCCGTAGGCGGGAAATTCATTTTCTGCCTGGCTGAGGCCGGCCTGCAAAGCGACCACCCCAATGGTGCCAGGATCGAGCGCTTCTGTGACAAACAGATGGAATTTCTGTCCCGGGCTTAGTGGCGAAGCGTTCTGCCGGTTGGTCACTCCAAAGTCCGGAATCACTCCCAGCACTCGCCGCGACTGTTCCTGTTTTTCGATTTCCCGCTCTTGTGCAGACTTGTCGGCAGCAGAGCGAGTCTGCGAGCGAGGGGCCGCGGGGACGGGAGCCGCAGACGTATTCTGCTGTGTCCCTGGGGGCGTTTGCTGAGATTCAGAATAGGAGCACGCAGCACTCGCCACTACCAGGCTCAGGAAAAGACGGCTCGCGAAACGCAGCCCCCGCCATATCTGACAAAGCAGGCTCTGGAAGGGAAAGGGGATCCTCATGGATGACGATGCAGTACGTGCACAGCAATATCGGGCCAGTATTCACGAAAAGCGTTGGTCAGGGCGTCACGCCCCACGGCCCAGCCAAATTTCACCGCCAGTGCCCCAACCGTTCGGTCAGCTTTGGGATAGTACGCCGTAGAGATTCCTTGACCCAGTGCTCGGCCAAAAATCTCGGAGGCGTTGAACGTATTGTGGCCGTGATAGTCGGGGGTAATCAGAATGCGCGTGGCAGCATAAACTCCGCGCATCAGGAATGGCCCCTCCCCTTTGGCGTAATAGCGTTCATCCTCGTGTAAAACAGTTGGCAACGCCCAAATTACCATGTAATTGCCAATGCTCTTGTCCAGGAGGCCGCGCCATGCATATTGTCCGAAGGCAGTCAAGCCGTTCTCGCCCAGCGAAGGATGTGCCTCACTGATATCCGCCAGCCCTGACGTGATGCCCACAAAGACAAACGAGGAGTAATCGAAACTGTTCTTCGTCGCGATGACGAAAGCTTCCTTGGGTGTGGGCGGCGGAGGCAGCGCCCCCGCACTCACCGCGCGAAAGTTGGGCATCAGGCCTAGGATGCGCTTGGGCTGCTGTTTGGAAAGCGGAACAGTCTCCCCCTCGGCATTGAGTTTCGGCGGAGTGTGCTCTTGCTCGATTGCGGGTTCCGGCCTTGGTATCGGCTGATCCCCGGCTGCCGGAGCGTTCTGGTCCTTGCTGTTCTTGTCTTTATCCGATGGCTGCTGAGCAGTCTGCTCCCGGGATGGTGCCTGGTTCGGCGCAGATGGGTCCGGCGCAGATGGACTCGGCGATGGCGTAGTTTGTCCTGCCATCACCAGTGTGAAGAAACTGGCTAGCGCAAAATGCGCCGCCAGTCGTGCGGCAAACTTGATCGACAATCATTCCCCCGACGCAATTCTTAATTGTGGCTAGTGGATCGTTAGTTCTCATTCTACCAATGCCTCTGGTGCATGATCGGTTACGACCGTGTTTTTTACATTTGTTTACACGTGGCGGCATGCGACGAATGTACGGGCGGCGAGATCGGGCGTTCCCGCTTCGGGATACGCTGCCTCTGACCCACGGTTATGCAAGCCAAGTCAACGCCCGGCAAGTTACTATAGAAAAGGCGTGCAGATTTTCCGCCCGCACTCATAACCCAAGCGAGGCAATCATGGCAGAACCCAGCTACGAAGAACTCAAAGCCAAACTGGCGCAACTGGAAAAGGAAGTTGAAGTCAAGAAGCGCAGCGGAGACCTCAGCTTCAAAGTAGGAGACAAAGGCGGGGTCAGCGTATACGGCCTGGGACGTTTCCCGGTCACTCTCTACTACGAGCAATGGAATCGCCTGCTCAACGCCGCCAACGACATCAAGCAGTTCATGGAAGAAAATAAATCCCGGCTGAAACTCAAAGAGCAAGGCTAAGGCAGCGCCCGCGAACCGCCTCCTCGTTTTAGCCAGT
>DASYYT010000166.1:0-19912 GCA_035949755.1 Candidatus Sulfotelmatobacter sp. | reverse complement strand
AGGATCTCGGAAACGGCCGGACGAAACTCACCTTCATTGGAAATGAACCCATGGAGAGCGCGAAGAACAGCGGTCAAATGGAGGGCTGGAACCAGATCCTCGATAAACTTGCCACAGTTGTTACGAAGCTGGCGCAGGCGATATAAAGGTGGGCGGGGAGCGTCGTCCGGCTTTCAAACTGCAGAAGCCACCATAGATGCGGAAAAGACCGGGGACATCCATGATAAGTAAAAGTCAACAGGAGACCTCCGTCTCCTGTTGACTTTTACTTATCATGGATGTCCCCGAATTTCGCTCTCGAATTTCGCTCTAAACGGCAGGAGCGGCCGCTGCCTTGTTCGCTGCACGCGCGAGCTCGGTGAGATACGTAATTTGGCGATCAAGCGTGGACCAATGGTTGAGCGCCTCGACAACGCCCTTCCACTCAGTGGCCACCAAGGCTGCGGCCCAAAACACCGCAGGAGCGACACACCACCAGTGGCGTACCCCAGGTACGAAGGCCACGCTCGCCAGCACGTACAGCGAAGCCGTCTCCAAGTTGAATTGCAGCCCCCGTTGAACATAAAACACGGCGTCCGCCTCAGATGGACGCAAAACCGCCAAATGGTAGTGCTGGTACCAGCGCTCCCAATCCATGTCCTCGCGTACGCTTTGCAAACGTTCGGCTTCCAGCTTCAGCAGCACGAGGCGCTGCCCCTCGGGCGGAACAGAGTCAAGAACCTGCTGCTTCCTGAGTTCGTACATCCGAGGGAATAAGAACGGTGTGTCCTTCGGCGGAGCGGGCAGAATTTTCGACAGAGCCGCACGCCAAGCCGGGTCTCGCCACGGTGCTGTCTCCGGTCTTGTGCCTGCGTGGTTCCGCGCCCCACCGATCGCCCCACCGATCCCGCCTAGGAGCATATTCACCAGGGTGTTGAGGGTGGTGCCAGCCAATAGCGCGACGACCAGCACCAAAGCTACCTTCGTTCGATAGCCAAGAGAGCCAAAGGACCAGAACCACCGAAACGCGCCGGGCACCGCCACCTGGTACACCCAGAGCGCAATGAAACCCGGAATGACCGCCGCGATAATGTGGAGCAACTTGTCGAGCGGATACTTCGAGAAATCCATCACGCGCTAGGTTAGCTCCGCGTGTCCCAGCGCACAACAGAAATTCTCTGGGCCACGCGCACGCGGGGGAATCGGGGACGGGGGAAATCGGGGACATCCATGATAAGTAAAAGTCAACAGGAGACGGAGGTCTCCTAGCGCTTGGAAGGATGGACACTCGAAGCGGGTGTAAAGAGGTTCGATTCGTCAGCTGTCGGCGATCGTGGCGCGCGGCCAAAGCGGCAGCTTGGCCAGACATCCATTTGCGGGAACCGGGCTCGCGCCCGGTCCACGAAGTATGAGTTAGGGTTGGCCGGCCGTCCTCGATACAGACGGTAAGGAGCATCGGGAGTGGTAACTCCTCTGCCCAGTCCCCATAATGGCGAGGAACGACCGGTCGATCGCCGCTGGCTTTAATCTTTTTCCTTCTTAGGAAGGTTTTTGTGTCCGCCCTTCCGGCAAGCCGCGCAGTTGGAAGGCCTGCCCGCTTTTGTCGACCGCCAGCAGATAGGCGACGAGTTTGCGCGCCACGGGACTGATGAGATAACCGTGTCGGCTCCTTTCCTCCGAGCCTTGGTCGCTTGAGCGCTACCAAGTCTACTCGCCCGCGAGGAGCCGACACGGTTATCTCATCAGCCCACCCAGCCTCAAAAAGACTGGGGGAAAAAAGCCCCACTTCTCACAAAGAACGCGAGAAATGGGGCACCCGGCAGCTAAAACAGCAGAGGCCTAAAGACACTTGCAATGTGTGTACGTTGTGGGTACAGTAATAGATGGCGTACGCACATTGTGCGCACGCTGGGGGGAGTCCAATACTATGGCGACGACGGCAGCAAGAACTGATCGTATCGCTCTGCGCACAAGCAAAGAGCAGAAATCATTTTTGGAGAGAGGGGCAAGCGCAGCCGGGCAGAATCTTACGGAGTTTGTCTTGTCGAGTGCGCAAGAGAAAGCCGAGGTGGTTTTGGCCGACCAAAACCGTTTTGTGATTTCCCCGAAGCAGTGGGACGCTTTTGTGACAGCCCTCGAGAGGCCAGCGACTCGCAAAGAGAACCTGGCTCGCTTGATGTCGGAACCGACAGTCCTTGAACGATAAGAAGCACAATAAAAACAATTCGCTTTCCCGAGTGGAGCCGCTGGCAGAGCATCACATCTGTAATACCTTCGACTGCGGAAAGCACGAATCGCTTACCATCTGGCTGAAACGGTACGCCCTGGAATCCCAAAGAGCAAAATCAGCCCGAACGTTCGTCGTTCATCGTGAGAATGCCGTCGTTGGCTACTATTCTCTTTGTGCCGCTAGCATCAACAGAAATGAAGCAAGCGCCCGGGCTGCCAAAGGTCAACCAGCCCGCCCCATCCCAGCTATTTTGCTGGCAAGATTAGCGATCGATAAAGGCGAACAGGGCAAAGGACTGGGAAAAGCCTTGCTCAAAGATGCGTTGTCACGATCACTGAACGCTGCGAATGAAATCGGAGCGAGGGTTATTCTGGTTCACGCGATTGAGGAAGACGCCAAGAGTTTCTATAGAAAGTTTGGATTTGAAACATCACCTGTGAACGATCTCCACCTCATGCTGTTAATGAAAGACCTAGAGAAATCCTTAACTCTTAACACAGCTATGGATCACCGATGACTTGCTGAGTTCGCCCCTGAAAAGACGAGAGATCACGAGATGCGAAAAGGGTTTACGAGGAAACCCCAACCGGACGCCCCCGCGGCCCATGTCAAGAACTACATCACGCCGGGCGGGCTCGAGCGCCTCAAAGAGGAGCACCGGTTTCTCGTCACCCGGGAACGCCCGGCCGTGACGGAGGTGGTGGCATGGGCCGCCAGCAACGGCGATCGCAGCGATAACGCCGACTACCGGTACGGCAAGCGGCGGCTGCGGCAGATCGATGGGCGGATTCGCTTTCTGGCGAAGCGAATCGAAGCCGCGGAAGTGGTGGACCCGGAAGCTCCGAGAGCGGGGCAGGCGGCGACGAGGGCCTTCTTCGGAGCGACCGTGCGCTATGCCAATGGCGCGGGGGTATCGCGAGTGGTGAGCATCGTGGGCACCGACGAGGTCGATCTCAGCCGCAACCACATCAGCTGGGTGTCACCTCTGGGGCGCGCGTTGCTGAAGTCGGCAGCGGGTGACAGCGTAGTCCTTCACCTGCCGGGCGGTACAGAAGACCTGACCGTGCTGGAGGTGCGTTACGAGCGCATTGCTGTGGAACCGTTCCGTGAACCACCTGGATCGGAGGCCTCGGCAAAGAGACTCCCCCGCCGACCCTAATATTCTGGCTAGCCTGCTGAGGCCGCAGTCAATCTCCGCAACGGTGTGAAAGTTTCGGCAGGCTCAGGACGAACGGCTACTCTTCGACTACGGGGGTGGACATGCCTTCGGCGGGCTGTCCGCCAGCCATGGCTTGGGCCACGATGAGACGGCGCGCTTCCACGCGAATTTTGGGGAGCTGAAGGCCGAACCACCAGGCTCCGGCAACCGAAGCGAGGCCGCCGAGAGCGACCGTCAAGGGAGCGCCCAGGCGGTCGGAGAGCGCGCCGCCCAACAGAGCTCCCACTGGAGCCATGCCCATGAACATCATCGAGTAGAGGGCCATGACCCGTCCACGAAGTTCATCGGGGACCATGACCTGAATCAGGGTGTTGGAGGACGCCATCTGCAGCATGATGAAGTAGCCCACCGGCAACAGCAGCAGCACGGAAAGCCAGAAGGATTTGGAGTAGGCAAAGGCCATGAGGCTGAAGCCGAACCCGGCGCAGCAGACTGCGACCCATCGGCCTAAACCCTTGACGCCGGAGCGGACGGCGAGGGTCAAGGCGCCCAAAAGCGCGCCCACGCCGGCGGCGCCCATCAGAATGCCGAGGCGGACCGCGCCCAAATCATGTGATCCGATGAGCGAGGCGAATTCCTGGCCGCCATTGCGCAGAATCTTGTCGGCGAAGATCGGCATGAGAACGACGTAGGGCATGCCGGTAACGCTGACCAGGCCAAGCAGGATCAGCAAGGCACGAATCGGGGCGGTGCGGTTGACGAATTGGAAGCCCTCGATGATGTGCTCCCAGGGCGAGGTCTGGGGCGAGACGCGGCCCGGGGCGTGGACATTCATCAGCATGAGGCCGGCGATCACGGCGATGTAGCTGACGGCATTGGCAAAAAAGCACCAGCCTTCGCCCAGCCTTGCCACCAGGACGCCGGCGACCGCGGGGCCGATGACGCGGGCGCCGTTGAACATGGAGGAGTTCAAGGCGATGGCATTCATGAGATCTTCTTTGCCGACCATGTCTACCAGGAACGATTGCCGGCCGGGGATGTCGAAGGCGTTGACCACGCCCAGCAAGGCGGCGAGAACGAAGATATGCCAGACCTGCACCTTGCCGGTGAGGGTGAGCGCGGCCAGAATGAAGGCCAGGACCATGGAGGCGGTCTGGGTGGCGATCACGATGCGCTGGCGGTTCATGCGATCAGCGGCAATGCCTCCGATCGGAGCCACGAGAAAGACTGGAATCTGGCTGGCGAAGCCGACTGCGCCCAGCAAGGTGCCAGAGCCGGTGAGGCGGTACACCAGCCAGGACTGGGCGACGGTCTGCATCCAGGTGCCGATCAGGGAGATCAACTGTCCGCCGAAAAAGAGCTGGAAGTTGCGATGACGGAGGGCGCGTCCGGCGGCCTGCCATGCCGGGCGAGGCGGCGGGGACTCGAGCGGCTTGTTGTCTGGGATGGTGACGTTCGATTCGGCCACGGAAATGCTTTGGATGACTGCGGAATCGGTTGCGTTTCTAACTATATCGCGGGCAGGCTAGTGCGCCATGCGGGGAGTTTTCCACAGCTGCGAAGGCTTGTTGAAAGCGGGCGCTGGCAGCCAGCTTTGCCGCGACAAACCCCCAGGGGAGAGTCGTGGGGAATTTTTATGGGGGCGTGTGATTTTATTCCTTCTCTTGCCGCCGGAGGTGGGCTAAATTAGTGGTCCTAGCTATTTCGGCGATTCCGGCAAGGAAGTGATCCCATGAGCACTCCCCAAGTACAGGTTGAACGCCGCGTCGGGCAACGGTTTTCCTATCTCCTGCCAGTTTCCTTGCGTCAACCGGCGGCATCTGTGGAAGGGGTTGGCTTCACCCAGGATGTGAGTTCGCGGGGAGTCTTCCTGCTCACGGACGCTCCCCTGATGGAAGGCTCAGAGGTTGAGCTTACGCTGCGCATGCCGTCGGAAATCACACTCGGCGACAGTATGCCGGTACGTTGCAAGGGGCACATTCTGCGGGTGGTGCGACCGGTGGTTGCGGCGGCCGAGAATGGTCGCAAGACTGAAACCAAGATTGGAGTCGCGGTCCGGCTGGAATGCTATGAATATCTCCCAGAGGCGTCCAATTCCACCGCGACCTTCGCCCGAATCGCCACACTGCACCCGCAGCACGGCGCATGAGAACAAAGCGCGGCTACCGGCTGGTTGAGAAGGGTTAGGCTTGTGAAACCAGCGTCCCGCCTGGGTTTGGGGGTCATCGAGCAAGCAGCCTCGACGTACCAAATATTTTGATTGCCGGCGCAGATTCTGTTTGCAACGGAGGCGTCTTCGCTTACAATGGGCTGCAACTGAAGGACAGATTTTCCGAGGCGTTTCCAAGTTGTCGAGTTCTTCCCAGCCGCTCCTCATGCAGTTGCGTGGATCCTTTGGTCTGGCGCAATCGTGTGTCAACCCACGTTCGAGCCATTACCTAGGTCACTTGGCGGAGAGCAGGTTCTCTTTCTAACATGCAGACACCGAGAGAAATCAGCGAGAACCGCGCTATGCATGGGATTGCCGTCGGCATCCTGACCGAAGACCGCGAACACCTATCGACGCTGCAGAATCGTTTGGAAGAGACGCGACTGGGACGGGCTGTTTTCAGCCATGTGGGATTTCCAACCACGCCGACAGACGCAATTCTGAGACAGCTGCAGGATTCGCGCGCGGAAGTGGTGATTATCGATATTTCCTCGCAAGACCCGCAGCGCGCCATCCACGCTATCGAATTGATCCGGGCGACCACCCAGCAGATTGCGATCTTCGCCAACGGCTCTATGACGCAGGCGCAGCATATTGTGGCGAGCATGCGGGCGGGGGCTGGAGAATATCTGGACCATTCTGCGGGATCGGAGGCGCTGCTGGAAGCGCTGACCCGTTTCAGTTCCTCGCGCACCCGGTCGCTGGGAGGAGCGGGCAAGGCTCCGGTCTTCACGTTCCTGGGCGCCAAAGGAGGCGTGGGCTGCACTACGGCAGCGGTGAATACTGCGCTGGCGCTGCAGAAGGCCCATGGGGATGTGGTGCTTCTCGATTTCGCGCCCATCGGACATGCGGCGCTGCATCTGAACATGCGCCCGCAATTCGGGGTGCTCGATGCGCTGCAGAACCTGCATCGCATGGATTATTCGCTGCTGGAAGGGCTGATGACCGAGACCAAGGAAGGTCTGCACCTTCTGGCGGGGCCGCAGCAGCCGTATCCGACCGAGCCGACGCCGGGCGAACTGGCACGGCTGTTCGATGTGCTGGTCAGCCACTACCGGTTCGTGGCGGTGGACGCTTCCAGCCGCCTCGATCCGACCACGCGGTTGCTCTCCGATCTTTCCAATGCGGTGCTGGTGGTGGCGCAGACCGATGTGGTCTCACTGTGGAGCGCGGGCCGCATTTACACATTTTTGGAAGAGGGAACCGGCCGCGACCGGCTGCGCGTAATTTTAAATCGCCACAAAAAAATTCCCGGCTTCACCGACGAAGACGTGCAGCAGGTCACGAATTGCAAAGTCTTGTGGAAGGTTCCCAACGCCTTCCAGATAGTTTCGCCCTCGATCGATCACGGTGCTCCGGTAGTGCTGCAGGAAGCGACGGAGATCAGCCGCTCTTTCCGGGCCCTGGCGGAAACGCTGGCAGCGGCGGCATCGAATTCCGACGGCAATCCTGATCTGGTCTACAACCAGGATGACGCGCGGAAGAAGGCTCCCGGACGGTTGAGCTTGTCGCCTATGCGGGCGGGACAGTAATCGAGTATCGAGTTGCGAGTACCGCGTACCGAACGGATCAAACGCCCAGCGCTAGAAATTTTATTCCTGGAACACGCAGCAGACTGATCCCAACTATCCCGCCACAATACGTTAATTTCTGGCCGGCGGAGCCGAATCGGCGTCTTGCGGAAACATCTTGAAGATCACGTCGCGCTGGCGCGCGGTCACTTTCTTGTTCACGTCAGTAGACTTCTCGGTTAAGGTTCCCTTTAAAACGTAATAGGCTTCATCGCCGGGATTCTTGCCTTCACCACGCTCGACTGAGCCGTTGAAATCGAATGAGACGCCGTGGACGATTTCAGTGGTGAAAGTCAATTTGTTTCCTGCCAGCTTGCCGGTCTTGAAGAATTGATCGAGGAATGCGCCCTTGTCGCTCTCGCCGTCGCCGTAGCGAGAGACGAAGCCGGTGACAGTGCCTCCATCCTCGACCGTGACCTGGACGAATTCTCCTTCTTTGAGGAAGGTGTACATGCCGGAGTATTGCTGATCGTTGGGGCTATCGGCCTTTGGAGGCGCGGCCGGGGTCTGGGGTGCGCTGGTGCCGGGATCGGGGCTTTGCGCGCGGACTTGTGGGGCCGCCGCCAGTCCGAGCAGAAGGGATAAGAACAGAATGCCTGGGACATTTCTCATGACTCTACTCTCCGCAGCCCGCAAGAAAAAAGCTTCAGCCAAAATTGGCTGAAGCCATATTAACCCGGCGACGGGGTTATTTCCTGGTTGCTTTGGCGCTACTACCAGTCGCCCCAGTGATTGGCGGTCATCTGCTGGAATTTCATCTTCCAGGCGTCGCCCTGCTTTACCCAGACAGTGCTGAAGTGCTGGTAGCGCGGCGGCGGCCCCTGATCTTCGCTGGTGGGAACGGTCAGGACGACGTTGTAGGTAACGATTCCCGCACTGTCGCTGATGGGTATGACTTTCATTTCGTAAGGCATGACGTTGAAGCCACCCTCGGCAAATTGATCGAGCATCTCCTGCCGGCTGTAAAGCTGGCCATCGAAGGCTACGAACGAGAAATCGTCGGCGAGGGTGCGCTTGAAAAAGGCGATGTCGCCTTTTTTGGCGGCATCGAGGAATCCCTTCTCGGCGTCCATGAGCGTTTGCTCGAACGGAGTCGGAGGAGGCGCGGGCTTGTTAGCCTGGCCGGCGCGCGCGAGGGCGGCGCAGCTGAGGATCAGAACCATACAGATCACACACGTGGATTTCATGGACGCCTCCCTAGGCAGATTCCTCGTCGCTGTCGCTCCTCGGAATAAGGGGATGAGCGAGGGCTGACGAAGCTAAGCAAGGAATAAGAAAAGTTAGCACAGAGCGAGGCCTGGAATCATTGCCGAATCTTATTTGGCAACTCGGCGCGGGGCACGGAAACCTGCTCGCCTGTGGAGAGGTTCTTGAGAGCGAAGGCGTTGGCCTGGACCTCGTTCTCCCCCACGATGAGGATGTACTTCGCGCCGGCCTTGGTGGCGGCTTCAAAAGATTTTTTGAGGCGGAACGTATCGTCGCCCAACTCGACTACGAGATCGTGACGGCGGAGCTCGTGAGCGAGGAGAGCGGCCTCGGCGTTCATGCCTGACATGGGAGCGATATAGACCTGGGGCTTACTGATGACGCTCTCGGAAGTCTCTTTGAGCGACATGACCAGGCGGTCTTCGCCGATGGCGAAGCCGATGCCGGGGGCGGGCGGTCCGCCGAGCGCTTCGGAGAGGCCGTCATAGCGGCCGCCGCCGAGGATCGCGTTTTGCGCTCCCAGAGCACCGTGGGTGAATTCGAAGGCGGTGCGGGTGTAGTAGTCGAGGCCGCGGACCAGGCGGTCGTTGAGAGTGAATCGCACTCCAACTTTGGTCAGGATCGCCTGCACCGCTTCAAAATGGGTGCGGCAACCTTCGTCGAGGAACTGGCTGATGCGGGGCAGCGTGGCGATGATGGGCTGGTCCTCCGGAACTTTACAGTCAAATACGCGCAGCGGGTTGGTGACGGAGCGGCGCTGGCAGTCGGCGCACATAGTGTCTTTCACCGGTTCGAGCGCCTGGCGCAGGGCCTCGTTGAATTTCGCGCGGTCGCTGGGACAGCCGACGGAATTCAGCTCGAGATTCCAATCGGTGATACCGAGGCGGTCGAGCAAGGTAGCCAGCATTTCGAGCAGTTCGGCGTCACGGGCCGGCGAATCGCTTCCCGCCGATGCCGGGCCGATGATTTCGGCGTCGATTTGATAGAACTGCCGGTAGCGGCCTTTCTGCGGACGCTCGCGGCGGAACATCGGGCCGATGCAGTAGAGCTTGTTGAGGCCGCGGTCCCAAAGCTTGTGCTCGATGTAGGCGCGGACGATGCCGGCGGTCGCCTCGGGGCGGAGGGTGAGCGACTGGGCTTTCTCGCTGGCTGCGCGCGAGCGATCCTCCCACGTGTACATTTCTTTGGAGACAATGTCGGTTTCTTCGCCGACTCCGCGGGCAAATAGTTCGGTCGCCTCGAAAATGGGCGTGCGGATTTCCTGGAAGTTGTAGGCGCGGAAGACGTCGCGCACCGCGGCTTCGACAAAGTTCCACAGCGCCGTTTCGGGCGGCAGAAGGTCTCGCGTTCCTCGGACAGCTTTGATCATCAAAACCAGCCCTCGGCCCTCAGCCCTCGGCCCTCAGCAAACCTGACGTCCGCCACGTCAATATTCTGGCTGACGGCTGATGGCTTACGGCTGACGGCTTTCTTTCAAATACTCATCTTTATATCCAAGATAATTCTTCGCATAGCGCAGGATCATTTCCTGGTCCTCGTCGCCCAGCTTCTTGCGGAACTTGCCCGGAGATCCCATCCAGAGCGAGCCGGGCTCGACGATGGTCTTCTCCGGGATTAGAGTGCCGGCGGCGATAATCGATCCAGCGCCGATGCGGGCTCCGTTCAGGATGATCGATCCCATACCGATCAGGCAGCGGTCTTCGATGACGCAGCCGTGCAGCGTCACGGAATGGCCGACCGTGACGTATTCGCCGAGGTAGACGCCCCACTGCTGCTTCATGCCGTGCAGGACGCTGTTGTCCTGCACGTTGGAGTGGGCGCCGATGCGAATCTCATGGACGTCGCCGCGCAGCACCGCATTCATCCAGATCGAGGCATGCTCGCCGAGCACGACGTCGCCGATAATCTGGGCCGAGTCGTCCACGTAACAGGTGGCGGGGATGGTTGGCCGGACGCCTTTGTAGGATCGAATCATGTTGTTGAGAAGGAAATTGAAAATACCACGAGAGTGCGGTCAGGCGTAAGGGCAGGGTCTCTGTGGACCGCTGTGCGCCGGAAGGATTGTCTTCCCACTCCGGGAAAGAATGCAAAAAAGATTTGTGTAATCACAGACTGCTGCTGTCGCGAATGCTATAGAAGAGGTGGTTTCCAACTGGCGGGGAAGTTTCCCGGCCGCGCTCAGCGCCTTCCGGTCCTTCTCCGCAGATGGTCCCGCGCGCGTCCGGTTCGCGCGCGAGACTCCCCCTCCGAGTGTCATCCCGCACTCCGAGGCGAAGTCATGTCAGCAAAGCGTGCCTGTGCTTTCCTCTTCATTCTCCCGATCCTTGGTATCACGTTGACTCTGTCCGCGCAGGACTCCGCGACTGGCTCGATCCGTGGCGAGGTGCTCGATTCCAGCGGCGGACGCATCGCGCAGGCGTCGGTTGTGGTGGTCAACACCGCAACCGGAAGACGCTACAGCGTGACCAGCGATGGGGAGGGCAACTTCGCGCTCGATCTGCTGCCGGGCGACTACACCGCCCGCGTGGAGGCTGAGGGAATGTCGCCGCAGGTTACGCCGGCGTTGCATGTGGACGTGGGGGGGACGGCGGAGTTGGAGTTCCGACTCAAGATCGCGGGGGCGCAAGAGAGCGTGACGATCTCGGGGGCGCCGCTTGCGGTGGAAACCCAGCCGAGCGCGGTTTCGACGCTGCTTGACGAGCGCGCGCTGAATGACATCCCGCTCAACGGACGGCGCTTTTCGGATCTCGCGCTGTTTTCCCCGGGAGTCACGCAGGATCCGCGCAGCCTGACTTCGGCCACCAATGGCGACTTGTCATTTGGCGGCCTTCGCGGATTTCAGAACACGTTTCTGGTGGACGGCGCCGATTACAACAATGCCTTCTTCGCGCAGGCGCGCGGACGCTATCGAGCACCGTACCAATTTTCGACCGAGGTGGTGCAGGAGTTCCGCGTGTCTTCCAATTCCTACGGGGTCGAGCAGGGACGCGCGGGCGGAGCGGTAGTCAACGTGGTGACGAAGTCGGGATCGAACCACTATCACGGAACCTCGTTCTACTATCTGCGGGACAGTTCGTTGGGGGCAGCCGGCGCCTTTCTGGCATTCAAGCCGCACAACCGGCAGCAGCAGGTGGGAGGCACCATCGGCGGCCCCATCAAGCAGAACAAGATCTTTTTTTTCGGCGGATTCGACCAGCACATTTTTCACGTGCCGAACGTGGTCGAATTTCTGGACGGCAGTTCGCAGCTTGTGCCGCTGGCGGGAAGCCCGGGGATTGCCGGCGACTACGAGGCTACCGACCAGGCGCTGGTCTTTGCCGCGGCCACGCAACTGAGTTCGCTTACCGGAGAATATCCCGCTGCCCAGATCGGCAACTCGTCTTATGGCAAGCTCGACATTAACCTGTCCCCGCGCCATCAGCTGACGTTGCGGGTCAACACGACGCGGTATTGGGGATCGAACAATGTCTTTCTCGACCCGGCGAGCCCTGTCACCTATGACGCGATCAACAACAACGGCGAGGAACAGGTCTCCACCGAAACGGCGAACCTGGCGCTGACCAGCAGCCTGTCTATGCGCTGGATCAGCCATCTGCGGGCGCAATTTTCGCGCGACCTGCAACAGTCTTATAGCAATACCAGCGACGTGCTGATGAAGATTCCCAACATCCTCGATGCCGTCGGACGTTCGAGCATGCTGCCCCGGCAAACGCGCGAGCATCGCCTGCACCTGGCGGAGAAACTCAGCTTTGAAGGCTCGCGGCACGCCTGGAAGTTTGGAGGCGACGCGCTGCTCACCACGATCTATGACTTTTTCCCCAGCCAGCAGAGCGGGGAATATCTTTTCTATCCCCTCAAAGTAAATCCGTTCACCTTCGAGCCCATGGAGGCCGGGATGCAACTGACGCCTCTGCGCGCCTATGCGCATGAAGTCCCACATTACTATCTGCAGAATTTTGGCAGCGCGGCTTCGAATCCGGACACCAATGAATACGCCGCTTTCGCGCAGGACACGATTCGGGTGACGAACCGGCTGGCCGTAAATCTGGGGGTGCGCTGGGATCTGCAGACGTTCACCACGAAGGGACTGATTTCGAATCCCTTGTTTCCGCCGGCGGGGAAGGTTCCTTTTCTGCCATATAATTTCGCGCCGCGGGCGGGGCTGGCTTACTCATGGGGCAAGACGCGGCCGCTGGTGGTGCGCGCCGGATACGGAATCTTTTACGTGCGAATCCCACAGATTTACAACTCAGTCGTGCAGACGGAAAACGGCGTCAGCGATTCACATCTTTTCCTGAACAATTCGGATTATTACGACCACCAGGTCTTTCCGTCCTATCCCAACCCGCTGGTGAGCTGCCCGCTGTATGCGGCTAACTGCGCACTGCCTGCGGGATTCACGCAAGGGGTAACGCATGATGTGTCGGCGTTCGCCAGCAATTTCGTAACGCCGCGGGTGCAGCAGGCCAGCATCACGCTGGAAAAGGAAGTTGCGGATCGCACTACGGTTGCCCTGTCGCTGCTCAACGTGCATGGCGAACATCTGATCAGGGCGCTGGATGTGAACCTGCCGCAGCCCAGCGCTTTGACCTATCCGCTATTCGATTCGACGGGCTCGATTTTTCAGGGGGGATACTACACCGTCGATTCTTTCGCGACCTGGCAGTTCAGCCGCACACTCGATTGCCCCTGGCCGCCTTGCATCAACCCGCTGGGACGACCGATCGCGCAACTGGGAGCGATTGATGAATTTCAAAGCGCAGCTTCGAGCTATTACAGCGGGGCCACGTTGTCGATCAATCGCCGCGTGGCACGGGGAACCTACGCCCGGCTCTCCTACACTTACGCGCAGGCCATCGATGATGGCCAGGATGCGCTGGTCGCAGGCCAGCCGGCGACGGTCGAGAATTCTTACAACCCAAGCGCCGAGCGGGGACCGAGTGTCACCGACCAGCGGCAGCGGCTGGTCGCGGCGGTCTCGGCGGATCTGCGGCCATTTCATCGCGAGCACGAAGTGCTGGGCCGCATCTTCAATGACTGGAAAATTTCCAGCGTCGTCAATTACGGGTCGGGACGGCCATTCAATGCGACCGTGACCGGCGACCCCAACCAGGACGGCAACGATCTCAACGACCGCCTGCCGGGCTACAGTCGCAATGCCTTTACCGGGCCGGACTACGCGACCGCCGACCTGCGGATCACGCGCTCGCTGCGCGTCCGCGAGCGCTACAAGTTGAACCTGATGGCGGAATCCTTCAATCTGTTCAACCGCGATAACCAGCGGGTTGCCATAACTTCGAATGGCATGGTGGCCTCGGCGAGCACGTTCGTGCAGAACTACGTTACGGCCAATGTCGCGCCGTATCCCGGCTACTACCAGCTGCCGACGAATTTCATGAAGCCGAATGCCGCCTATGCGCCGAGGCAGGTGCAGCTGGCGGTGAAGCTGATTTTCTGATTGGAGGTGGGGCGCGGATGCGTCAGTCCGCGTCAAAGTCCATCTGGCAAGTTCCATGAGCAAGGATTTCCGATATACTGCGGCGTTCTCATGAAAAGCTTAGAGATCTCTCGCCGCAAATTTCTCGGCGCCGCAGGTGCAGCCGCCACATTCACCATGGTTCCGGCTTCACTCAGGGCTGCAGCGAAACAGACGCAGGATTCGCCGGAACTCTTCACCATCCGCATTGCATCTGCGGCGACTCCCATCCTCTTCGATCCCGACAAGGCGCTGGGCAGTTCCATGGATATCCTCTCGCACGATGTGGTCGAGAAGATCTACACGCCCGAGATGGTGAAGCAATGCCTCTCGGCAGGATGGGGACCGATCACCTACCGGCAAAATACCGAGCTCTCGATTGGCGCCTGGCACTGGAATCCGAATGGCGGGTGGAGCGATGCCGCCAACAAACGTGGATATTTCACCGGGAGTACGGAGCTGAAAGAGGCCATCCGGGATTCGTATGGCTATCCTCTGCCGCATAGGGGCACGACCCGCAATGGCGGCTCGGAGCACGGCTACTCTCGCCTGACCGATGGGAATCCGAATACTTACTGGAAGAGCAATCCCTACCTAGCTGCAAAGTTTACCGGCCAGCCGGATTCTGCTCATCCGCAATGGGTGGTGATCGATCTCGGCGCGCACGAATCGATCTCGGCGGTCCGCATTGACTGGGCGGAGCCCTACGCGCGGAATTACGAAGTGCAGTATTGGGCGGCGGCGGGGCCGACCGATAAGAAAGATGCCGAAGAAGGGGCGAGCCCGATGGAGCGGCCGATGTCAGGACTGTGGACGGCCTTTCCCAACGGAATCGTGAGCAATGGCAAGGGCGGCCGGACGGATATTCCGCTGGCTTCGACGCCGATACGAACTCGTTTCCTGCGGGTATGGATGACCCAGTCGTCGAACACAGCGGACTCGGGGCCGAATGCGGTGCACGATCCCAAGGATCCGCGCAGCGCTGTGGGCTACGCGATCCGCGAGATCTATGTCGGATCGGTGACGCCGTCAGGGGAATTCGTGGACTTCGTCCAGCACCGGGCCGACCAGAATCAGACCGCAACTTTCTGCTCGTCCATCGATCCCTGGCATTCGGAGGCGGATCTCGACAGCCATGGCGATCAGACGGGGTTCGACTTGTTCTTCACCAGCGGCATCACCAATAATCTGCCGGCGATGATCCCGATCTCGCTGCTGTATGGCACGCCCGACGATGCGGCGGCGCAGGTGGAATATTTGAAGAAGCGGGGCTATGCGATTTCCTATGTCGAGATGGGTGAGGAGCCAGACGGGCAAAACATGCTGCCGGAAGATTATGCCGAGCTGTACCTCCAGTTCGCGACGGCCATGCACCGGGTGAATCCGGATTTGAAGCTCGGCGGTCCCGTGTTCGAGGGCGTGAATGAAGACATCAAGGTATGGCCGGACGCGCAGGGGCGCACATCGTGGCTGGGCCGGTTTCTCGATTATTTGAAAGCGCGAAACCGGCTGTCGGATCTGGCCTTCATGAGCTTCGAGCATTACCCTTATCCGCCCTGCGACATCGTGTGGGCCGATCTGTTTCGCGAGCCCGAGCTGATCAGCCACATTCTGGACGTCTGGCGCCAGGATGGGCTTCCCTCCAACGTGCCCATGATGAACACGGAGAGCAACGTGACCTACGGCAACGCAGAGCAGATGGTGGATATCTTCTCCGCCCTCTGGCTGGCCGATAGCGTGGGCGCATTTCTCACTGCCGGGGGCGCAGTCTACTATCATTCGCCGATTCAGCCTGAGCCTCTTCGTCCCGGTTGCCGCGGGTTTGGCACGTACGGCAACTATGTCGCCGACGAGAATCTGCATATCCGGGCCTTCACCGCGCAGTACCATGCCAGCCAGCTCATCAATCTGGAGTGGGTGCAGCATCGCGCCGGGATGCACAAGCTTTATCCGGCATCGTGCGATCTGAAAGACAGCGCGGGACACACTCTGATCACGGCCTACGCGGTTACCCGTCCGGATGGCCAATGGTCAGTGATGGTGATCAACAAAGATCAATCGAACCCGCATGCGGTGCGGCTCGCGTTCGACAATGGCAACGGGCTCTCCGGGCCGGTCTCGATGCTGACTTTCGGCAGCGAACAGTACATGTGGAAGCCGGCCGGTCCCAACGGGCATCCTGACCTTAACGAGCCGCCGGTCAGAAGCACCATTCCGGCAGGCGCAAACTCAATCGCGCTGCCCAAGGCATCGGTCACGGTTTTTTGCGGAGCCCGCGGCTAGAGGCAATGAGCAATGAGCGATGAGCAAACTGCACACCGCGCATCGGTCATTGCTCATTGCTCATTGCTGTCCAAGCTTGTAAGAGTCGTAAAACGGTTCTCTTCGTCTCAAAATGAGGCACTTCTCTGGCCAAAGTCCCCACTTTTGTAGCGAAATTCGGCAGTCCCTCTTGACTTACAATCAAATCCTTGTAATAACTATTCGGTCCATCCGGACGAGTCTGGGGGTGTATCAGTTTGGCAGAAGTACGGCTGCAAGAGGGAGAATCCCTCGAGAACGCGCTACGCCGCTTCAAGCGCAAGGTGCAACAGGAAGACATCATCAAGGAGGTCAAGCGCCACTCCTTTTACCTGAAGCCCGGCGAGAAAAAGCGTGTGAAGGCCGCGCTGGCTCGCAAGCGGGCGCGCAAGAAAACACGTAAAGAACAGGATTAGCGCAGCAAAGGGCCGCTCCTTCCCGGGGCGGCTCTGCTCAATCTGGCCCCCACCACGTTGAGCGCATTAGGGATTCAAACTGAACGTTTCTTCCCGGCGTATTTCGATGGCAGTACCCACGCGCCGTCCGGGTGCGTGGTTGGGCCGAGTCCAATGGTGCAGTTAGAGGGGGAGTAGGACACAACCTGTATTTTCGGGTCACCACCGCAGTTCTTTCCCCGCGGGTGGGCGCGCGGAAACGGGCTGAAGGGAGCCATCCTCAATGGAATTTCAGGACAAGGTGCTCAAGTGTATCGACTGTGGGAATGATTTCATTTTCACTGCCGGGGAACAACTTTTCTTTCACGACAAGCAATTCAAAAACGAACCCAAGCGCTGCAAGGCGTGCAAGACCAAGCGGGTATCGGTGCTCGGGGCGGCGCCAGCTCCGGGACCGAGTTACCGCTACACGAAAGTAGAAACCCAAGCCACCTGCTCGGGATGCGGAAAGCAGACTACGGTTCCTTTCCGCCCGACCCAGGGCCGTCCGGTGTTTTGCCGCGAATGCTTCCAGTCGCGGCGCACTCCGGCGTCGGCTTAATCCGCCAAATCACTCGTTTCACCGCAAGCCAAGCCCGCGGTGTGCGGTACCATAAGGTGTGGCTGGATTCTTTGTAGAAAATTTTGGCTGTCGCGCCACCCAGGCCGATGGCGCCGCTCTGGAACGCCAGTTCGAGGAGCGCGGATGGGAGCGCGTTTCCACGGCGGCCCAGGCTTCGGTCGTAGTTCTTAATACTTGCACGGTTACAACCGGGGCCGATCAGGATGCGCGGGCCGCCATCCGGCGGGTGCGGCGGCAGAATCCAGAGGCGCAGATCGTGGTCACGGGATGCTACGCGCAGAGGGCGCCGGAAGAAATCGCCGCCCTGCCCGGCGTGAGCCTGGTCGTCGGCAACTCGCACAAGCATCAACTGGCGGAAATCACGCTGCGGGAGTCAGCGCCTTCCGAAAATGTTCCGCCGAGTTTCATCTCCCTATCGCAGCTCAGTGAGAACCGAGTACTGAGTACTGAGAACTCGATCTTCGTTTCCGATATTTTTGCCCATACCGAATTGCTGGCCGCCCCGGTCTTCGATGCTGCCAACGAGCGCACGCGTCCGAACCTGAAGGTGCAGGACGGCTGCGACAACCGCTGCTCGTTCTGCGTGATTCCGTTTGTGCGCGGGCAAAGCCGGTCACTCGAGATGGATCGCATTCTGCGCGAGGTCAATGCGCTCGTGGCGGCTGGATATCGCGAGGTGGTGATCAGCGGGATCAATTTGGGACGCTGGGGGAGAGATCTGGACGGCAGACGTCAGACCTCAGGCCTCGAAACTCCGGGCCTCAGACGTCAGAGCTCGGGCCGCGGCGAAACGCTGACGGCGGAAGTCCAAGGTCCGAGGTCCGCTTTCCGGAAGCCGGGCCTAGAGTCGCTGATTCGCGCCATTCTCTCGGAAACCGCTCTCGAGAAACTGCGCATCTCCTCAGTCGAGCCGATGGATTGGTCGGACGAACTGATGTCGCTGATGGCGTCGTCGCCGCGCATTGCCAAGCATGCGCACGTGCCCATGCAGTCCGGCAGTGATGCCGTGCTGCGGCGGATGCATCGCAAGTATCGTCCGTGGCACTACCGCGAGAAGATCGAAAAGATTCGCGCTGCCATGCCCGATGCCGCGATCGGCGCGGACGTGATGGTCGGATTTCCCAGCGAGACCGAGGCAGAATTCGAAGCCACGCGGCGGGTGGTCGAAGAGCTGCCCTTCACGTACCTGCACGTGTTCACGTATTCGGCGCGCCCGGGAACGCCGGCTGCAAGCATGTCGAATCAGGTGCCGGTGCATGTGGCGCGGGAGCGAAACCGCATTCTGCGCGAGATGGCCGCGGAGAAGAAGCTGGCCTTCATGCGCGGGTTCGTCGGCAAGAGCGTGGAGGCGATCACGCTGAATGTTGTCGGTAGTGATTCAGACGGCGAGTTCACCGAATGCCTGACCGACAACTACTTGAAGCTCCGGCTGCGTGGTAGGCATGAGCCAAATCATTGGCAAACGGCGATTGTGCAGGAGGTGGCGTCTGGATCTCTTGTAGGGTTGCCCCGCGCATGACAATGAGGGCTACGGAATTTAGCAACAGCCATCATCGAGAGGATGACCCCCTCTTGGAGAGATTGTCGTAAAACTCCTTCGTTCTCCTGCGCAGTTCCTTGCTGGTAATGGGAACTCTCTTTGCGATTTCATCCGGCCTTTGCGCGTACCATTCCAACAACGAGTAAAAGACCACGGCAAAAACTACGAAGGTTACGAGGAAGAATGCGAGACCGAGGGTCTGACTCAGAATCCGCCAAAAGGAAAGTTTCCAGGCAATCAAGGCTGCCCCGGCAGCAAGCGGAACTGCGAGCACTATATTGCCAGCATGACGCATCGAGATTTGCCAAGCGAGTTTCTTTGGTCGGATCATGCAGCGCTCTTGGGTAATCCGGATGTCCCCATTTTATTGCGAGAATCCAACCAGAGCCACAACTGTCGTAACCAAAGCCAATTACATTCACTGCCCTGGAATGTGCCGCTCACTTCTTGAGTAAAATCCCCAGCTCCTTCAGCTGGCGTTCGCTCACGGGCGTGGGGGCGTCGCACATCAGATCGACCGCGCGCGCCGTCTTGGGGAATGGAATCACTTCGCGCAGACTCTCTGCCCCAGCCAGGATCATCACGATGCGGTCGAGTCCCAGAGCGATGCCGCCGTGCGGAGGCGTGCCGTATTCGAGCGCCTCGAGGAAGAATCCGAAGCGCGACTTAGCTTCTTCTTCGGTCATGCCCAGGGCGCGGAAAATTTTGCGCTGAATGTCCTGACGGTGAATACGAATCGAGCCTGAGCCCAACTCCGTTCCGTTGAGCACGACATCGTAGGCCAGCGCGCGCACCGCGCTCAGCGGCGATTGGGGATCGTTCACCGATTCGACGCCGGCTTCGAGCAAACCCATGTCCTGCTCGTGCGGCGAGGTGAAGGGATGATGCGCGGCCATCCACTGCTTCTCGCCCTCGTCCCACTCGAACATGGGAAAGTTCGTGACCCACAAAAAGCGGTAATCCTTGGCGGGATCGCCGGTTTTTTTGAAGATGCCGTGGCGCTCGGCATATTTTTGAGCCAGGGCAAGGCGGAGCAATCCTGCCGAAGCATAAATAGCCAGCTCCGCGGGCGTGACCTTGCGATGCGCGGGCATGGCGGTCTGCGGGCCGGCTTGCGCCGATCCCGCCACAAGCACGACGAGGTCGCCATCCTCCATCGCGATCTTTTTCGCGATGGCTGCGGCCGCATCGGGGTACTTGTTGGCAATGCGCTTGAAATCTTCG
>DASYYT010000165.1:0-3804 GCA_035949755.1 Candidatus Sulfotelmatobacter sp. | reverse complement strand
TTCGCGCGCTGCACCTTCGGATAGCACCGCCGGTAATACGCCACTCCAAATTTTTTCCCGCTAGCCTTCGCCGTATCTACCATCGTGAGCGCTTCAGCTTCATTCATCGCCATCGGCTTCTCGCAAAGCACATGCCGCCCCGCGCGCAACGACTGAATCGTCTGCGGCCCATGCAGAAACACCGGAGTCCCCACATAAACCGCATGAACATCATCGTCGGCCAGAGCGTCATCGAGCGAGCGGAAGACTTTCGCGTCGTACGGAGATGCCTTTTCCGGATGCCCAGTCACAACTCCATAAAGCCGGCTCCGAGGCTCCGCCAAAATCGCCGGAATCACCCGCCGCGTAGCAATATCGCCAATTCCAATAACAATCCAATTGAGCATAAGAAAAAGTTTCAAGGTTTCAGAGTTTCAATGTTTCAAAGTCCGGTTGGTTCACCTCAGTCGCTGCTACGTCTTTGAAACTTTGAAACCTTGAAACTTTGAAACTTGAATAAAAAGGCCGGCATCAAAGCCGGCCTCAGTTCGATCTCAAACGCAAACTACTTCTTCGGCGCGATCGCGTCCTTCGCGGCTTTGGCGACGCGGAACTTCACGACCGTCTTCGCCTTGATCTGGATCGGTTCGCCAGTCTGCGGATTGCGGCCCACGCGGGCTTTCCGGTGCGCCTTCACCAGGCGGCCGAGACCGGGGACGACGAAAATTCCATTCTTCTTGGTTTCCTTAATAGCGGTGTCCGCGAGCTGCTCGAGAAACGCCGCCGCAGTCTTGTTGGGGATCTCAGTCTTCTCGGCCAGCTGCCGGATCAACTGAGTTTTGGTCAGACCTGACGCCATACTTCCTCCTTGGAAAAATCGGTTTAATGCCAGCGCGAGTTATCTTATACCCCGCAGGCTGTGGAAAAACACATATTTTACAGGGGTTTTATCAATTGTATACGCGCAAGAGCCCGTCTTTACAGGCGTTTTATGATCCCGACCATGGCAAGCAGGCCTATGATGCGGATCGGAAGGAATGTTCCTGTGTAATAATCCACGCGCCCAAATTCCGCCGTTGAATCCTCCCTCCGCAATCCGCGATCAAATTGTGTTCACCCGACATAACATTCCAGAGATGCAATAATGCTGAGGGAGCCCACGCTTGAGCTGCGCCATCTGTGAAATTCGCAAAGAGAAACGATTCTGTCCCGCCGTCCACGGCCGCATCTGCCCGCAGTGCTGTGGCGAGCAGCGCGAAGTAACGCTCGACTGCCCCAGCGATTGCCGCTACCTCCAGCAGGCACGCGAGCACGAGAAGCCCCGCTCCCCCGAGCAGATCGACCCCGCCGGACTGTTTCTGCAAATCGAAGTCTCCGACCAGTTCATGTACGAGAAAGAACATCTGCTGATGGGACTCACCTACGCTCTCGCGAAAGCCTCCCGCACCGACCGCAGCCTCAACGATCAGGACCTCATCGCCGCGCTGCACATGCTGGCGCAAAGTTACGAACGCCGCGTCAACTCCGGCCTGCACTACGAATCTCCGCTCACCACCGACTCCCGCCGCCGCGCCGCCTCCGAAGTCGAGACCATGGTCAAGGAATACCGCGAAGCCGAGCAGAAGCACGTCGGCTACTCCACCCTGAAAGATTCCGAAGTCCTCAAGGCCCTAGTGTTTCTGTTGCGCCTGGCGCACGGCCGCACCTCCGGCCGCCCCAAGTCCCGCGCCTTCGTAGATTTCCTCTTCGCCCAATTCCCCGAGAAAGAATCCGCCGTAGTCACCCCGCAGGAAGCCGGCAGCCGCATCATTCTTCCCTAGCCTCGACGCGCCGCACACTCTGCCCCGCCGGCAATTCCGCCAACAACTCGTGCACCGTCTTCCCCACCACCGGATGCCTCACCTCCCCAGCAATCTCCGCCAGCGGTTCCAGCACAAACCTCCGCTGCGTCATCGCCGGATGCGGCACTATCAACTCCGCGGTGTTCACAACCTGATCTCCATATAGAAGGATGTCAATATCCACCGTCCGCGGACCTTTCTTCCGAATCCTCTCTCGCCCCATCTCCCGCTCAATCTCCAGCAGCGCCGCCATCAATCTCTCTGGCGATTCCGAAGTCTCCAGCGCCACCGCACAATTCAAAAACCACGGCTGATCGCTAACCTCCACCGGCTCCGTCTCATAGAAAGAAGACACGCTCAACACGCGCCCATGCTCCGCGAGCCGCGCGATCACCCGCCGCAACTGCTCCACGCGATCCCCCAGATTCGACCCCAGCGAAAGATAAGCAACGTTCGACATTCCGTTCAGTTCTACTCCGTCCGCAAATCCCCAACAACCCCGCGTATGCCGCACCGTAACAACGGCTGCGTCATTCCGAAGCCCCGCCCTTTCACCAGCGGGGCGACGAACCTTCCGCGGACAACCCATGTACAGATTTTTGACGAAACCTCCCTATTCCCAATCACCACGCCGTTTTCCGAGGTCCCATCACCTTGGTCACTATCCCGCCCCCGCGCCCCCCTCTAAAATCCCGTTATGACCCTGGAGTCGTTGCTGCTCAGCCAGGACCCCGAACTGGTCCGGGTTCTCAGGCCCACGCTCGAAAAACTTTCCATCGACGTGGAAATCTGCCACGAAGCCCGCGCCGGATCCGACATCCTCGTCTCCGACAAGTTCGACGCCGTCATCGTCGACTGCGACGATCTCAACGGAGGCCTCGCTCTTCTTCAAGGACTCCGTAACACTCCCAGCAACAAGAACTCCGTCGCCTTCGCCGTGCTGAATGGCAAGCGAACCACTACGCAGGAAGCCTTCGGCATGGGTGCCAATTTCGTCCTGCAGAAGCCCATCAGCACGCTCAACGCCTCGCGCTGTTTTCATGCCGCGCTGAACTTCATGCTGAAGGAGCGCCGCCGCTACTTCCGCCAGCCCGTCAAGATGCAGGTGAAGGTCCGCCTCGACGACAAGACCTTCAACGCGACCAGCACCAACATCAGCGAAGGCGGCATCGCCCTCATCTTGCACGAAGCTCTCCCGAAGGGCGCCGCCCCTCGCCTCAAATTCTCCTTGCCCGGCACCACCATCCACATCGAGGTCGAGTCCGAAGTCGCCTGGACCGACGTCAAGGGCCTCGCCGGATTCCGCTTTCAGCACGTTCCCAAAAGCTCCCAACTCGAGCTCGAACACTGGCTCGACCAGCACATGGAACGCGAATTCCCCGGCACCAAAGAACGCCTGAGCGCCCCCGATCCCGGCCCAATCCACTAACAAACGGGATCGAAGCGGGGGCTGGATTATTCAAAGCCCGATACGAGCCTGAGTCGGAGCCCGAATCCCCCTCTGCCCCCAATTCCCCAAAATCTTGTCAAGCCCCCTTAGGATCACAAATCTCCGCAACCAGCTGAATCCACTCCAAATACATTTCCCGACGGATTTCCGGTTTACCCCCTCCAAATTGCTACACTGGATATATAGGGTAAAAAACACAGGCGGCCGCCAAGGCCGCCTTTTTTATTCCCCAAAATCAGCCCTCATACCCAGATAAAGAGGGCGGTGGCCCACTCAAGCCCGCTGTTGGCTTGAGTGGGGACTCGTCGCCGGGGTGCCCCATTTCTCCCCGGCGTTGGGAGAAGTGGGGTATTCGTCGTAAGTCCCCAAACCGCGCGCAAGCGCGATTTTTTTGTCGAACTTTGAAACTTTGAAACCTGGAGTCCCCATGCATTCATCCGGCATGTCCATCCGCCACGCCAAGCAGCGCGGAGAATGGGCCGAACTTCGCTTCATCACCCGGGCCATCGAGCTCGGATTCCGTGTCACCAAGCC
>DASYYT010000164.1:0-12790 GCA_035949755.1 Candidatus Sulfotelmatobacter sp. | reverse complement strand
TGGAACAACGTTGACCACCGCCCTTGCCACAACCTAAATTTCAGAAAGTCCACAGCTCGCAGCACCACCCGCAAAACGAAAGCTATGTTTAGTTAGAACCGACACCCTAGTTCCCCGCGAATGAGTTTCGTAACAGCCTCTTTTTTGCAAGGGCGGGTACGATGCTGCCGATACCATGGGTTTGTCATGCCCGCCGGCCTGCATCGCACCTATGGCGCTCATCACCTGCACTTTATCACCAATTCCTGCTATCGACGGCTGCCGCTGCTGGCTTCCGCTGGGGCCCGGGACCGCTTCCTCTCCATTCTGGAGCAGACGCGGCGCAAGTATCAGTTCGTGGTCGTCGGCTATGTGGTCATGCCGGAGCATATTCATCTTCTGCTCACCGAACCGGAACTGGGAAGTCCGTCGACGGTCATGCAGGTGCTGAAGCAGCGTACGGCGCGAGCCTTGCTGGCCAAGAGAAAACGGCGCGATCCCCGCCAGGGCGACTTATTTGTGGAAGCCACCCGCCGAGCCTTTTGGCTATCGAAGACGCCAAACAAAAAGAGGAGCTACAGAAAAAAGAGACCCGAAAACAGGCGCCATAAAAAAGCCCCGCTCTCGCGAGCGGGGCTTCGATTCAAGCTAATCGCTAAGAGCTAGTAGCTGAAAGCTGTCTTAGTACATGTCGCCCATGCCGCCGCCGTGTCCGCCGCCCGGCATCGGAGCTTCCTTCTTTTCCGGAATCTCCGCCACCAGGGCTTCGGTCGTCAACATCAACGACGCGATCGAACCGGCATTCTGCAGCGCCGTGCGCACCACCTTCGTCGGATCGAGCACGCCGGCCTTGACCAGGTCTTCGTACTCGTTCGAGAAAGCGTTGTAGCCGAAGTTCTGTTCCTTCGACTCCAGCACTTTGCCCAGCACCACCGCGCCCTCTTCGCCGGCGTTCTCGGCGATCATGCGCAGCGGCTCGGTGATGGCCTTCTTCACGATGTTGATGCCGATCTGCTCATCGCCTTCGGCCTTTACCTTGTCGAGCGTAGCCGCGCAACGCGCCAGAGCGACTCCGCCGCCGGGGACGATTCCCTCTTCCACGGCTGCGCGCGTCGCATGCATCGCATCTTCCACGCGGGCTTTCTTTTCCTTCATTTCGGTTTCGGTCGCGGCGCCGACTTTAATCACGGCCACGCCACCGACCAGCTTCGCCAACCGCTCCTGCAGCTTCTCGCGGTCGTAGTCGCTGGTGGTCTTCTCCACCTGGCTGCGAATTTCTTTTACGCGGCCTTCGATCTCAGCATGCTTGCCCTTGCCCTCGACCACCGTCGTGTTGTCCTTGTCGATGGTGATCTTCTTGGCCTGGCCGAGATCCGCGATCTGGACGTTCTCCAGCTTGATGCCCAGATCTTCGGTGATGGCCTTGCCGCCGGTCAGGATGGCGATATCCTGCAGCATCGCCTTGCGGCGATCGCCGAAGCCCGGAGCCTTAACGGCCGCGACTTGCAGCGTGCCGCGCAGCTTGTTCACGACCAGAGTCGCGAGCGCTTCGCCCTCGACATCTTCCGCGATAATCAGCAGCGGCTTGCCGCTCTTCGCGATCTGCTCGAGCAGCGGGAGCAGGTCCTTCATCGAGCTGATCTTCTTTTCGTTGATCAGGATGTAGGCGTTCTCCAGAGCGACTTCCATGCGCTCCGGATCGGTCACGAAGTAGGGCGACAGATACCCGCGATCGAACTGCATGCCCTCGACCACTTCCAGTTGGGTCTCCAGCGTCTTCGACTCTTCCACGGTGATGACGCCGTCCTTGCCAACCTTCTTCATCGCTTCCGCAATGATCTTGCCGATGGTCTCATCGTTGTTGGCGCTGATCGTGCCGACTTGCGCGATCATTTCGCCGGTGACGGGCTTCGACAGCTTGTCGATTTCGCCGTTGATGCGGTTGCCTTCTTTGTCGAGCTTGCCGGCGATGGTGGTGACAGCCTTCTCGATGCCGCGCTTCAGGGCCATGGGGTTGGCACCGGCAGCGACGGTCTTGACGCCTTCGCGATAGATCGCCTGGGCGAGAACGGTGGCGGTGGTGGTGCCGTCGCCGGCTACGTCGCTGGTCTTGCTGGCGACTTCACGAACCATCTGGGCGCCCATGTTCTCGAGGCCGTCTTTCAATTCAATTTCTTTGGCCACGGTGACGCCGTCCTTGGTGATGGTCGGCGAACCGAATTTCTTTTCGATGACTACGTTGCGACCCTTGGGGCCGAGTGTGACTTTGACGGCGTCGGCCAGAAGGTTGACGCCGCGGAGGATCGCTTGCCGCGACTCTTCTCCGTGAACGATTTGCTTTGCCATGTTTCAATCTCCTCTGTATGAATTTCGTTTGAGCTTTCAGCTATCGGCTGTCAGCTTTCAGCCAGGAAGCTTTCACTCCTGGCGATTACAGAATCTGTTTGCTTCTGAGAGATCCTTCGCTACGCCTGAAAAACGGCTCCGCTCAGGATGACACCCGGAAAACTTATTTCGCTGACAGCTACTTCTTCGATCCCGCCAGTTCCTTCTTCGAGCCCGTGCTGGCGCCCGTGAGGACGCCGAGGACTTCGTCTTCCTTCATGATGATGAACTCTTCGCCATCAATCTTGATTTCGGTGCCCGAGTACTTGCCAAACAGGATGCGGTCGCCCTCTTTGACGGCCAGCGGGAAGGTCTTGCCTTCATCGTTGGTGCGGCCCTTGCCGGTGGAGATGACTTCGCCCTCTTGCGGCTTGTCTTTGGCCGAGTCGGGGATGATGATGCCGCCACGGGTGGTAGCAGCTTCTTCCACGCGACGGACCAGGATACGGTCGTGAAGCGGTGCAAATTTCGCCATGGTTTCAGACTCCTTTCGAGTATTTAGAAGGTTGATTTGCTTCGGTTGAAAATGTGTAACCCTATGATTTTACGGGGTAATACTCTACTGTTAGCAGTTAAACCTATCGAGTGCTAATTGTATTGGAGCCAGCGTGTGTTGTCAAGTGGTCGGTAATAGCTCTTGTCATCCCTCAAATGCCATAGGTTTGGACAGAAAGTCTTTACTCGCTGAGAACGCCGAGATTCTCGCGGAGTGCGCGGAGAAGAGTTGGGACCACGCAGTCTAGAGCGCATTCATCCGACCCTGATCGATCCGAAGCTGTAATGGAGAGGGTGTCCGTCGGGCAAGTACAGGTCTACGGGTTGCCTTCGCGGAGGAGAACTACGTCGGAGGTGTCGTGTTCGTGGATTACCGCCAGCGTCTTTCCGTCGGGGGACCAGTGGTAGTCACTGATCTGCTCGGAGGTGAAGTGGGTAAGTTGGTGGCCTGGGGAACCGTCGAGCGGCTGGACCCACAGGTTGTCGACGCCATTTTCGCTAATGGGGTAGACCATGGCGTTGGAGTCGGGCATGGATTGAACTCGCGGATCTAGGGAGTGCAACTCGGAGTAACGTGGATCGAGCGGTTGGACTCGGGCGGGGGCGGTCGCATTGCCTTCCAGCGGCAGAGTAGCCAACTCGGCGCGGGCCTGACTGGTCCCCTGCAGGTTGACATCAGCGACGACCGCGAGCGCGTTCCCGAGCACATTCATGCTGGAATAGCCGAACATGTTGGGGACCGTCGTTCCCGGGACAAGCTCTGACTTGCCGCCATCGATGGGCACGCGCATCACGTGATTGGCTGGGCGATCGAGGAAGTAGACCCACTTGCCGTCGGAGGAACAGACCGGGTCGGTTTCGTAATATTGCGAGGTGAGTTGTAGAGGAGCGGAGCCGTCAGCATTGGTGCGCCATATGACGACCACATTGTTCTGATGGTAGGCCCAGGTCAGCAACAGAAAGCGATTGCCGCAGGGCGAAAAGCCGAGGATGCCCGCCGAGGGATCGTTGACCAGGACGATTGCATTCTGGCCGTCGGGATCCATGCGCGTGATTTTTTCATAGTCGGCCACGAGCAACTTGCCATCCGGCGTCCACTGGACCATCTGCGGATCGGTGACCGGCAGTAATTTGGGAGCACTCTGTTTGGCTAAATCATCGATTTGGAAAAGAGCAAGGGTGCGGGAGGTCTTGACCTGAACGGTGGAGGCAGCGGTGCCCGCGGCAGAAACGGTCAACGTGGCATAGGAGTTGGTATCGCGGGTGACGGGGAGCACTTTGCCATCCGGCGTAAGCAGCCCGATGTGAGGACGAGAAAAGCTCTGACCCTTGCCAGAGTAGAGAACGAGAAGAGAGCGTCCTCCCGGCAGCCACTTGAGATCAGTGACCTGCTCGTCCTTAAGAGCAGCGAGCGTCTTCACCTTCTTGGAAGAGGGGTCGAAGGTTTCGATGTAGCTGAGGGCATCGCCGGAGGAAGGATAT
Organism: Candidatus Sulfotelmatobacter sp.; assembly: GCA_035949755.1. GTDB lineage: Bacteria > Acidobacteriota > Terriglobia > Terriglobales > Acidobacteriaceae > Sulfotelmatobacter. The sequence goes on along the minus strand of DASYYT010000164.1, from coordinate 8,449 downwards.
TCGTAGGCGATGACTTTCCCGTCGGGAGACCAGCTGAGATGCCTCGGATCTCCGCCACGAGTGGACTGAGTAATCAGGAGAACGCTTTCATTGCTGCCATCGGGATTGGCTGAGAGGATGCGGTATTTGCCGATCTCCGGGTCGTTGGCGCGAATGTAAGCCATGCGCTGGCCGTCGGGAGAAAAACTGATGTTGCTGTCGATATCCTGGACAACAGCTTTAGGCACGCCCCCCAGCACGGGCGCGCGGTAGAGGTCGAACGAAGTTCCTTGCGCGTTCGCGGCCTTCTCGAAGTACACATAGTTTCCGTCCGGGGAGAAAGCCAGATGGCGATAGATGCCCGGCGCGGCACGAATGATCTGAGTATCGCTGCCGGTGGGGATGTTGCGCAGCCAGAGGCTTTGCTGGCCGTTGTCGTTCTGAACATTCAGAATGTATTTTCCGTCGGGGGAGATCGCCGCCAGCGCGGCTTTGCCCGTGTTCGTGATCTGGGTAACCGCGAAATTCTGAAAGGGCAGGGGCCCGGAGCGGATAAGAAAAGAATAGATGCCGTAGGCAGCGGCGGCCACGAGTATAAGACCAACGATGGCTGCGGCCGCGAAGCCGGATTTATGCTGGCGCGCCGCGGCGCTGATGGCAGAGCTGCCGGAGTGACCCGCGGGGCTGGGAATCGCGCTGGCCGACGATGGGCCGGTGGGAGAACTCACGCCGGTCTGCGGCGCGGGGGCTGACTCCGCTACGGCCACGGCCGCGCTGCGTCCCGAGCCGCTATCGCGCTGCAGACGTTTCAGGTCGGTGCGCATCTCGGAGGCGTGCTGGTAGCGAAGATCGCGATCCTTTTCGAGCGCCTTGGTGATGATTTCCTCCAGACGCGGCGGCAGTTCGGGATTCAGCCGCAACAGCGGCAGCGGCGACCGATTGAGAATGGCGTCGAAGATGATGGCGGAAGTGTCCCCGCGGAAAGGGAGCTGGCCGGTGGCCATTTCGTAAAGGACCGTTCCGAACGAGAACAGGTCGGAGCGGCCGTCGAGTTCCCTTCCCTTAGCCTGCTCCGGGGACATATAGGCGACCGTGCCAACCGCCGTGCCGGGGCTGGTGAGATGCGGATCGTCGCTGGCCCGGGTCATGGTGACCTGGCTGGAAGAACTGGTCGTGGGTGTGACCTTGGCGAGTCCGAAATCGAGGATTTTCGCGTGGCCGCGCTCGGTGACGAAAATGTTTGCGGGCTTGATGTCGCGATGAACGATGCCCTTGGCGTGGGCGGCGTCGAGCGCGTCGGCGATCTCGATGGCCAGCGAAAGCAGCATTTCGGATTCGAGGGGCTTGCCGGCGATGCGATGCTTCAGCGTCGCGCCCTCGAGAAATTCCATGGCGATGAAAGACAACTCGCCGCTGTTGCCGATTTCATAAATCGTGCAAATGTTGGGATGGTTCAGAGCCGAGGCGGCGCGGGCTTCACGGCGAAAACGCTCCAAAGCCTGAGGATCGTGGGCTACATCGTCAGGCAAGAACTTCAGGGCGACCAGGCGTCCCAAAGAGATGTCCTCGGCTTTGTAGACGACACCCATTCCGCCGCCGCCCAGCTTATCCAGGATGCGGTAATGAGAGAGGGTCTGGCCGATCATCGTTGTGCTCAGTGTCTTGTCCCCGCTGTCGGGACATGTTAGGTGGGATTACGGGCGAGAGTCAATGGAGCGTCACGAGGAGCGATTGTCGGATTGAGCTTGCGGCAGCGGAATCTTACTTCCTACTTGTGGATTACGGGAGCGGTGATGGAAAGTGAAGCACGGCCCAAAAGCGGCCCCAGGGGGAGACGTGCAACCAATCGTTTGCCTGCGCTGCAGGCGGGAGATTCAAACCGGGGACAAGTCGGTGGCGGTTTATATGTTCGCGCAGACAGTGGGGGTGAGACCGCGGCAGAAGTCGGCAGCGAGCCGGATTTGTTTTTGTCCGCAATGCGCAGTGTCGCTGGCCATGGGCTTGCCTCCAGAAGGGGCGCTGAATATGGCGGCCTGGGACATGATTCGCGATCTGGTGAGCGCGGAACCGTCGTTGAATCAGGCGGCATGGGAAGGATTGCGCGGGATCGTGGGGCTGCTGACTTCCGGGAAAGATGAGAGCTCGAACGGACGATTCCGGCGGGCGGGGTAAACTGGGCCTATGGCTCCTACTCTTGGCAACGGAAAGATCTGTTATATCCAGATTCCGGCCATTGATATTGCGCGTTCCGCGGAGTTCTATCAAAAAGTTTTTGGATGGAACGTGCGCAAACGCAGCGACGGCAGCGTGGCTTTCGACGATGGCGTCGGTGAAGTCAGCGGAGAATGGGTGAAGAACCGCGCACCGAGTGCGCCAGGATTATTCGTTCACATCATGGTGGACAGTGTGGAAGAGACACTCAAAATTGTGGCCGCGAATGGCGGCGCGGTGGTGCAACCGGTTGGTGGGGACGCTCCCGAGATCACCGCGCATTTCCGGGACCCGGCTGGGAATGTGCTGGGACTCTATCAGGAGCCTGGGTAATCTGCCAGTCGACAGGTTCAGGGCAAAGGTGAATGCAGGCTTTTAACGTCCACCCAGGAAACCATAATCCAAGTTCCCAGTTCGTGACGTTCACCTCATTGCATTCGGCGGTTCGTCATTCCACGTTACTGCGCCTTTACTTCAGCGTCTTTCTTCTTGGCCAGCGAGCGGACGTAGTTGACGAGATCCCAATTCTCTTCAGTCTTGATGCGCGGGCCTTCGGCGGGCATGTCGTTGTGACCATTTTTAATGATGTAGAAGAGCTCGCCGTCGGTGCGATCTTTGAGACTGGCGGGGTCGGTGAAGTCGACCAGCGTGAGCTTCATGTCTTTGGCAGTCTCACCTTTGCCATCGCCATTCTTTCCATGACACATTTCGCAATCGAGCGCCCACCATCTTTTGGCGCGGGCCAGAGATTCGGGAGTCGACTTGACCGGATTCGGTTGCTTGGTGGCTTCGACCGGGATGGCCGAGTAGGAAGGCGTGTTCTGCCGGGCAGAGGTGGATGGCGCCTGCTGAGGGACAGCGGGAAGCGTTAAGAGAAAGAGTGCTGGAAGGACCAGTGCAAATTTGTACACAGGAACCTCCTGTTCAGGTGTAATCGCTTGCAGGAAGATGGTAGCAAGCGAGGGGGCGGCGGAATGTGATCGTGATCACATCGGGTGGTATCCCAGAATGCGGGTGGGGATTGGGGCCACCTGCCGCATCGGAGGCGGTGTACAACGTTCGTGGATCACGGGGGAAGAGTCCTTGGGATTGTAGGAAGAAGTACAAATCCGTGATTACGAATAGAAATTTTTATTTTGACAGCAGCGACCAGATTGCCCTATGCTGCCGGATAATAAACGTCCCCCTCCGCCACTTGGAGGCGCCCATGGTGAGTCCCGTCATCTGCCAAATCTGCAAGCAACCGGTAATTCTGGAAACCGCGCGCATCGACGAACGCGGCAAAGCCGTGCACGAAGATTGCTACCTCAGGGCCATTCAGGCACAGCAGCGGCCGCGCACCGACGACGATCCGGAAGCGGGACGTTAGGAGTTGAGCGCCGCGGCGGCGGTGGCCAGAGCCGCTTGCAGGCCGCCGGCGTCGGGGGCGCCGCCTTGCGCCATGTCCTTGGTTCCACCGCCCCGGCCGCCGAGCGTAGCCACAGCCTTTTTCAACAGGGATGACATGTCGTAGGGCTGTCCTGGGGATTGAGCAAAGACCAGGGACGGTGGCGGCGACTTGGTCGCTAAAAGAGCTACGACATTCGGGGAAAGACGCGTGAGTTTCTGGGCAAGGAGCTTGAGGAAATTCATCTCGCGATCGTCCAAGGTGCGGATTACCAGCTTGCGTCCGTTGGCTTCGGGAGTCTGGGCGAGCAGAGCGAAAGCCTGCGCCTCGGCAAGTTCTTCGAGGAATTGCTCGCGCTGTTTGCGGAGGCCGCGGATCTCGTCGAGCGACTTGCGCACCTGCTGCGGGACGTCGTAGATGTGAGCCGAGAATAAGGACGCGGCTTCAGTGAGCGTGGTGTAGTCGCGGCGAGCGGTCGAGACGGCGCGCAGTCCGGCGATGAATTCGACACGCCATCCCTGACGAACTTTCTCGAACTTGCGGAGGAGGATACAGCCAATCTGACCGGTGTGGCGGACGTGTGTGCCGCCGCAGGCGGTCAGGTCGAAGTCGCGAATGTCAATCAGGCGGAGTTCGTCGCGTTCGGTGGGAGGAATTTTGCGCAGGCCGAGCTTGCCTGCTTCTTCGCGCGTGACGAAACGAATGTCGACGGGGCGGTTCTCGAGGATGATTTCGTTGGCGAGGCGCTCGACTTCTTCAATCTGAGTTTTGGTCAGCGTAGGCGTGTCGAGATCGATCGAGCAGTAGTCGTCGCCCATGTGGAAGGACACCGTCGGCATGTGGAAGAGGCGAACGAATGCGGCGCTAAGGACGTGCTGGCCGGAGTGCTGCTGCATGTGGTCGCGGCGGCGAGCGGGATCGATCTGGCCGCGGATGCGGGTTCCGGGCTTGAGGTCTACGGGGGCTTCGAGGTAGTGGACGATTTTGCCGTCTTCCGTATCGGCGACTTCGGTGACTTTGAGCTTCGCGGTTTCGGAGGAGATCCAGCCGGTGTCGTGGATTTGTCCGCCGCTGGTGGGATAAAAGGCGGTGCGGTCCAGAATAAGTGCCGGGCGGGGGGATTGGATCTGCTCGCGGACTTCGGCTTCGAAGTCGTAGAGGAAGGGGTCGTGGTAGTAGAGGCGGTCGATCATGGCCCGAGAGTTTATTTAACCACAGAGGGCACGGAGGAGAACCAGCCCAAAAGGTACGAGGAACGGGAGCGCGACCCATAAGCGGGACCTTTATTAAGCGGTGTAAAATCTACGACGCGCGATTTGGGGACAGATCCGGACCATCCACCTACCGGCTTCACTTGCCGCATCCCTCGTACTGACCTGGAGCAAACCCAGTCTACTTCTTCATTTCAGATTGCCAGTTCAGAACAAGAGAGATTGGATGTTCCGAGCCGTTGTTGTAGTTGGTATTGACGAGAAACCGCTGGCCGTCGCGGCTGAGGTCGTAGGTGGTCACTTCGGTGGTCGCGACCCGCTCACGGGGATCGGTTTGGAAGAGAACTGTCGGCGTGCCAGACTCGAATTCGGTTTTCGTGTCGACGGAGGCCGCCATCAATTTCGCGTCGGCTGACAGAAAGTAGATTTCTTTGCCATCCCGGCGCCAGCGGGGTTGTTCGCCGCCGTTCGTCGAGACCTGCCACCTCCCGCGCGCGTCGGGAAACGATGTGACATAAACTTCCCAACGTCCGCTCTCGTTTGAGGAATAGGCCACCCATTTGGCATCCGGAGAAAACTGGGCATTGTTCAGGGAAGCGTTCGATTTCAGAAACAGCCGCGACTTGCCATCGGCGAAGGAATATACCCACACGTCGGGCGCGGAGAGGTACAGCAAATTACGGCCATCGCGCGACCAGTCAAGCGGCAACGAATCGACGCCGCTCGTCGGCATCAACAGTCGCTCGGGTTGCGATCCGTCGGCAGGTTTGACATAAATATCGAAACTGCGGCCGCGGCTGGAGGTGAAGGCGATCCGGCCACCATCGGGGCTCCAAACCGGTACCGCATCGATGCCGGCATCGAACGTGAGGCGTCGGAAGGTCGAATGGGCCAGATCGTAGATAAAGACGTCGGTGTTGTCGTTAGTCTCATCGGTTTTGTCGATGGCGACGTATTTTCCGTCAGGTGAGATTGCGAGGTTGCCGTAAGCGTCCGGAGGAACGGAATCGGAGATGATCTTGCCGCCGTGGTCGTACCAGGTCAGCCGCGAAAGCGAGACTTCGCCGGCCTTTTGCGCGACCACAACATCGCCGCCGGCGGCAAAGGTGGCATAAAGAATGCGCGACTGCAGCTTTATATTATCGATCACGCGCATCACGTCGCCCTTGAGCTCGTAAGAATCGAGGTCGAGCTTTTGGGCCTGGACAGCGCCATCGCGAACAAAGAACACGTAGCCATTGGCATAATCGCCGTTGGCCGTCGTCTTGGTAAGAAAGCGCTTTTCGTTTGGGTTGTCGAGGGAACCGATATACAGCTTGTTGAGTTCGGTGTCCCCGCGAATGTTTCCCGCGAGGAAAAGGTAGTGTTTGCCGTCGGGCAGGAATACCGGCCAACGATACGTATTCTCGTCCTTGGTCGCGCCCGGAGAACTAAAGTTCGAGGCAGTGCCGCCATTCTCGGACACCGACAGGAGCCCGCCGTTGAGCGTTCCGATGGGGGTGAACAGGATCATGCCTGTCTTGCTCCATGCGCCGCCGCGCCCGTTGGGAGCATCGCAGAGCGTCCGGGCCGAAGCGCTGTCGAGGTCGAAGCGCTTCAGCTTGCCCGAGGCGAAAAATCCAATCGCACGTCCATCGGGCGACCAGAACGGAAACGTCGCGCCGTCGGTGCCCGCAAGGGGTTTGGCATCTGTGGCGCCGAGGTCGTAAAGGAAGAGCCCGACTTTGTGAATGTCGTCGCGGTACGCAGCCAAGGCGACCGTGTGTCCGTTGGGAGCAACCGCCATGGATCGCGCGGAAAACGGCAGCGCCGCCGTGAATTGCATCGCCAGTGGCGGAGGCTGCGTAAAGCGCGACCACAGCAGGATTGCGGCAGCGACGGCAATCGCAGCGAGCGCGATCGCGATGTAGGCGACCCAACCCGCCAATTTCGGTTGTGCCGGCGCAGTGCCCGGCTGTGCCGTCGATAGCCACTTCAACTCGAGCTTCACATCGAGCGCGGACTGGAATCGCTCGTCTGGACTCTTGGCGAGGCAGGTACGCACCAGCCGGTCCAGGGCAGCGGGTGACGTTTTCAGGACTGCACTTACAGGCTGCGGTTCGTCTTCCAGAATCGCACTCGCCACTTTGATCTGCGACTTACCTTCGAAAGGGCGCTTGCCGGTAGCCATCTCGTAGAGCACCGCGCCGAAGGCGAAGATGTCGCTGCGCGCGTCGGCCTCATTTCCCTGAATCTGCTCCGGCGACATATACTGCACCGTGCCTACCAGCGTGCCCTGCCGGGTCAGCGGCAGATACTCCGGGCTGGGCGAAGTCATGGTCATGGCCGTACTCAGCAGGGGCGCCGGCCCGCTTCCCGTGGATGCGCCCATCACCGCCGCTTTCGCTAAACCAAAGTCGAGCAGCTTGGCACCGCTCTTCGTCAGCATAATGTTGCCGGGCTTCAAATCGCGATGAACAATACCGGCACGGTGAGCCCGATCCAGCGCGTCCGCAATATTGCATCCGATACCGATGATTTCTTTCAGCGGGAGCGGCCCGCGCTTGAGTCGCTCCGCCAACGACTCCCCTTCCAGAAACTCCATCACGAGGTAGTCGGTACGGTCTTCGTGGCCGACGTCATATAAGGTGCAAATATTGGGGTGATTCAGCTGCGAGATGGCTTTTGCTTCACGCTCGAAGCGCTGCTTCAGGTCGGGATTATCGGACAAATGCGACGGCAGCACCTTAATCGCAACCGTGCGCTCCAACCGCGTATCCCGCGCCCGATACACTTCTCCCATGCCGCCGGCGCCAAGCGGCGCGATAATTTCGTAAGGGCCGAGTCGAGTTCCTGCGGAAATCCCCATTTCTCCCTTGTGGAAGTGCCTGGATTGTACACCCAACCTTCGCCCCCAAAAGAAGACCTTGGCGAGATGCACCAGGAGGAGTTTCGCCCGGCCCGACATGCGTTTGGAACCTTTGCTACAGGCATTGACCTTGGCCGAGAAACGGAGCCACTCTCAGTGGGGCGGATCACGGACTACTCGGAACGATTCTTAAGTTAGCGCTTATGACCCAGAGCGCAACCCCGCGACAGCACCGAGACACCGGCGCTATTTTAGTGCGGGCCGATGATGCCGCCGATCTGGCGAGTGGCGGGCTTGGTGGATTGGGCGGGTTTCGCGTGCGAGGACGCGGGCGACACCTTTGCGTCCAGCACGTCCAAGTATTTCAGGCCGCTGCCGGTGTTGAACAACACGACTACGTCTCTCGGACTGAAGAATCCATTGGCGCGGAGCTTACGGAAAGCAACCAGGCAGGCGGCGCCTTCGGGGGCGGCGAAGATGCCTTCGTTTCTGGCCCATTCGCGCGTGGCTTGCACGATTTCTTCGTCGGTCGCACTTACGGCGGCGCCCTGGCTTTTTTTCAGGATGTCGAGGATGAGGTAGTCGCCATAAGGCTTGGGCACGCGGAGGCCGGAGGCGAGGGTGGAGGCATTGATCCACATTTCGGCGGACTGCTTCCCTTCTTCCCACGCTTTCACGATGGGGGCGCAACCGGCGGCCTGGACCGTGATCATCTTCGGGCGCTCGGAGCCGATCCAGCCTAACGCTTCCATTTCTTCGAAGGCCTTCCACATGCCGAGCAGGCCGACGCCGCCGCCGGTCGGATAGATGATG
>DASYYT010000163.1:0-54104 GCA_035949755.1 Candidatus Sulfotelmatobacter sp. | reverse complement strand
GTTCCTCCATTTTTCAAAACAACGCTCTTGCCGTAGGGAGGCTCTTAGCCTGATCAAATTGCAAAAGGCGGAATGTCTTTCCTCAGGCATAAAGAAATCTGAATGACTTCGAAGTGGACTGCTGAGGTCTTCCTGCTTGCCGAGAATCGCCTTCTTCGCGAGGCGCTGGTGCGCCTGCTCGCGAAAAAGGGCGACATACGGGTGCTTGGGGCCAGTTCCTACTCGCCCTCTGTGCTCGATGAGATTATTGTCAAAGTGCCGGGCATCCTTGTGCTTGATTCCAGCCGCTTGGCGTTATCGAACGCCAGTCTTCTCTCCAGCGTCCGCGCTTCGCTTCCAGACGTTCGCATTGTCATGGTTGACATGGATTCGGATGAGAACACCTTCTTGAAAGCGGTGCGTGAGGGCGTAGTCGGGTATGTATTGAAAGATGCTTCCGCAATGGAAGTGGCGGCGACGATACGGGCGGTGGCGGCGGGCGAAGCCGTTTGTCCGCGATCTTTGTCCAGGGTGTTGTTCCGAGCCGCCTCGCAACCAGCGTGCGCTCCGAGCGTGGGAGCCGACCTCGGATTGAGCCGGCGAGAGCAGCAACTGGTGGAACTATTGCGCGAGCGCCTCACGAACAAAGAAATCGCGACGCAATTGAATCTATCGGAGCAGACGGTGAAGAATCACGTCCACAACATCCTGCGCAAGCTCGGAGCGAGCGACCGGGTGGATGTGGTGAAGCTCTGCCAGGACGAGCGGCTGCGTAACGGCATCGACAATCGCTCCTGATTCGGTATTCAGGAGCGGGCAAATGCCGGGCACCGCGATCCACACTTGAGCTGCGGATCGCTGGCGATTTAATTTGAGGACCTGCGCCGCGAACATCCCCTTCATTCGCACCGGTGGCCCCAGCAAGCGGCGCTCGTCAAAAGTTCAGCGACGATAAATGCCGGTGACCCTCCTGTCCAATCCAAAGTTTCAATCGGTTCAATCTCTGCGACGCGATCCAGACCCTCGTTAACTGCTTTGCCATCCATGCCTTTTAAGCGTGATTGAAATCACGAGCCTGCGCGCTGAGGGTCACGGTGTCCTGCAAAGGCGCGCAATACGCTTTAAAGAGGCGTAAACCGCGCGGATCTTGCTGCACGCCGTGCGAATACGTTGGTGCGAAAAACTGAAGATGCTGGCATGCCTCGAAGACTTGGCCCAAAACTCATCCTCTCGCTCACAGTGCTGATTGTCGCCATCAGCGGGGTAAGCGGATATGTCAATCTCCGCACTCAGAAAAAACAACTAGTAGACACGATGATCCTCGGTGCGGATCAGCTTTCGCGCAGCATCACCGGCGCGACCTGGCACGCCATGCTCGACGACGATCGCAAAGCGGCGTATTCCATTATGCAAATGATCGCGGATAAGCAGGGCGTGGACCGCATTCGCATGTACAACCGCGAGGGGAGGTTGGTGTATTCGACGGATGCGCGCGAGAAGCCGACGATCGCGAGTTCGTCGAGCGAAGTATGCGCCAGTTGCCACGGTAAACAATCAGTCAGGGAGCGGCCCAGCGACGATGCGCGGGTGCGCTATGCCACGTCTCCCGACGGAGTCAAGACCATCAACATGGTGGCCCCGATCTATAACGAGCCTTCGTGCAGCAATGCCAGCTGTCATGCCCACCAGGCATCGACCAAGGTTCTGGGCGTCGTGGACGTGGCTCTGCGTCTTGATCCGGTGCAAAAGCAGACGCGCGCGATTACTCTGCAGACGATCCTATGGACGCTTTTTGAAGTCGGAATCGGAGCGGCATTTGTAATTTTGTTCTCGCGGCGGTTTGTAGCGACTCCGATTCAGCAACTGATTGCCGGCACCAAGGCGGTCAGCGCCATGGAACTGGATCGGCCCATTACCATCACTCGTCGCAGCCAGGAACTGGATGAACTGGTGGACTCGTTCAATCGCATGCGGGAGCGCCTGAAGCTGGCGGTGGCCGAATTGAACGAGATGCAGCAGACGCTGGAGGACAAGGTTGAGGAACGCACCCAGCAACTGAAGGCCGCGCAACGCAAACTGGTGCAATCCGACCGGCTGGCGACCCTGGGCCAGCTTGCCGCCAGCGTCGCGCACGAGATCAATAATCCCGTGTCGGGGGTATTGAATCTTTCGATGCTGCTGGAGCGGTTGATGGCGGGTGGAACCTATCCTCTCGGTCGCGAGGCGGAATTCCGCAAATATCTTTCCCTGATCTCCACCGAAACGGCTCGGGTAGGGCGCATTGTGTCCGATCTGCTGGCTTTTTCCCGGCGATCCAAACCGCAGCGCGCACCCGCGGATTTGAACAAACTGGTGCGCACGACGATGGGGCTGGCCGACCACAAGCTCAAGTTGATCAGCGCCCAGATTGTTCTGGACTTACAAGAGAATCTGCCGCTGGTAGAGTGCGACGCCTCGCAGATTCAGCAAGTCATTCTGAACCTGGTTTTGAATGGCGCGCAGGCTATGCAGCCGAGGGGCGGCGGAACGCTCACCATCCGCACGCGACTGATCCCCCAGGATGACAGTGTGGAACTTTGTGTTCAGGATACGGGCGAGGGCATCGCGCCCGAGAACCTGTCGAAGATTTTCGATCCCTTCTTCACAACTAAGGCGGAGGGGAAAGGAGTCGGGCTTGGTCTGGCGGTGCTGTACGGCATCGTCAAAGCGCACGAGGGCGAGGTGGAAGTCGCGAGCCAGCGGAACCAGGGTACGACCTTCACCGTCACGCTTCCTCTCAAATCGAGCAACACGGCGGAACAAAGGGAAGTACAGGTACAAAGTGTGTGAACGAACTTTGTCTGGTGCCGATCGGGAATGTGCCCGCGAAAGCATTGGAATGGATCGAGAGCGCGACATCAGAATGGTTTCCGCTTCCCATCCGGCGCTTGCCGGGTTTGCCGGTTCCGCCCAGCGCGTTCGATCCCAAGCGCGGGCAGTATCAGTCGGTCGAGATCATGAAGATGCTGGCGCAGTCCGCGCCACGCGATGCGGTGCGAGTGCTGGGCATCACGGATGTGGATCTGGCGATCCCGATGCTCAGTTTCTTGTATGGTCAGGCGCAGTTTGACGGTCCAGTTGCCCTGGTCTCGCTTTGCCGGCTGCACCAGGAGTTTTACGGGCTTCCCGGGCAGGAAGCCCTGTTGCGGGAACGCACGGTGAAAGAAGTGCTACATGAGCTAGGACACACCTTCGGATTAGTGCATTGTTCCGAGCCCAGTTGCGCCATGAGTCTGGCCACGCATATCGAACTGGTAGACGCGAAACAGGAACAATACTGTGCCCGTTGCGGATTGCAGTTGGTCGAGAGGTTTGCCCGAAATGGAGGCGTATGAAAAAAAATTGGCCCATTCTGGTCGTGGACGACGAAGAAGTCATGTGCGAATCGTTGGCCGCATGGCTGCGCGAGGACGGATACCGCGTGGACACGGCGCCCGACGGGCAGAAGGCGCTGGAACTGGCTCGCTCGGCCGATTATGCGATCTGCTTTGTGGATTTGAAAATGCCCGGCGGCATGGATGGCATCGAGACCATGATGGAAATTCACCGCATTCGCCCCGAAGCGTCCATCATCATTATCACGGCCTACGCCACGGTCGATACTGCGATTCAGGCGATGAAGGAGGGCGCGCAGGAATACATCGTGAAGCCCTGCAATCCGCAGGAGATTTCGATGCTGGTCTCTCGCATCCTGAAACTGAAGAAGCTGCAGAGCGAGAACGCAATTCTGCGCAAGAAGTTGACGCGGCAGTATCGCCATCATGATGTGATCACAAAAAATCCGCGCATGGAAGAGATTTTGGCCTTAACCCAAGACATTGCCAGCCTGCGCAGCACGGTGCTCATTCGCGGAGAAAGCGGCACCGGTAAGGAGTTAATTGCACGGGCCGTGCATTTTTCCGGTAATCGCGCGGACAAGCCATTCATCGTAGTGAGCTGCGCCGCTCTTACCGAGACTTTGCTTGAAAGCGAGTTGTTTGGATATGAGAAGGGCGCATTCACAGGAGCGACCGGACAGGGGAAAGGGAAATTTGAACTCGCCGACGGCGGGACCATCTTCCTCGATGAAATCGGCGACATCTCCCCCAAACTGCAGGCCGACTTGTTACGCGTCCTCCAGGAGCGCCGCTTCTACCGGGTGGGCGGCAATCAGGAGGTGGAGGTGGATGTCCGAATCATCGCCGCCACCAATAAAGATCTGGCCGAGGAGGTGCGCCAGGCTAAGTTCCGCGAGGATCTCTACTACCGGCTGAACGTGATCGAAATCAAGCTCCCGCCTCTCCGTGAGCGGCGCGAGGACATTCCCCTGCTCGCCGAGCACTTTGTGCAGCGCATCTCCTCGGAACTGGGCAAAGAGCTAGGCGGCATTTCTGCTGAGGCGATGAATGTGCTGATCTCCTATGATTGGCCGGGCAACGTGCGGGAACTGGAAAACGTGATTGAGCGCGCCATCGTGACTTGTCGAAACGGCAAACTCGAGCAGCAGGACTTCTCCTGGCTGCAGCACGGCAATGCGCAGCCGCAGGATTGGGAAATACCAGACGTTCCTCTGGGTGAACTGGAACGCCGGGCCATCGTGGCGGCTTTGGAAAGAAAACACGGCAACGTGAAAGAAGCATCCACCGCGTTGGGAATTGACCGCTCCACGCTGTACGACAAGCTCAAACGCTACGAGATCTCGCACCGGGGCTGATTAGGGTGCGAGGAAGGTGTCGTCGAGCACCGTATCCCAGTCGGCATCTGGCATCGTGTTCATCAGGTCGGGCAGGAGCACGCCTCCATCGGCCAATGCCGGCGGAGTGTTGGGCGCGCGCAATTGCAGCTGTAGACGTTCCAGTTCGCGAGACAGCCAGCCGTGCACCTCGGGTCCTCGCAGCAGGTGTCGCAGGGTGAGCGGGTCACGCACATCGAGTCGAGGACGGATCTTCAGATACCACCCTTCGTTGGGGCCTCCAATGCCGACAATTGTGCCCTCGATCGGCGCCCGCACATTAATCTCTCGGCCATTCTTCCTCATGCTCCACGCAGTCTGATTCAGATCGAGTTCGCTGCCGATCGCGGGCAATTTAACCGAGGCCGGGGCGCCAATCAGATGGCAGGCCAATTCGTCCAGTCCCACCGTCACGGTTCCGTCATCTTCGGGTTTCACCCAGGTGTGTCCGCGGTGATAGTAGCGGTCACTCGGGTAATCGAGGCCAAGGGAGCGCAGGTTGCCGGTCGCCGGCAGAACTGCAAACTGAGAGTACTTTTCGCAATGGCGGCAATCGAAGGCGTTGTCGCAGGTTCGGGAGATGACTCGTCCGGCAAGCTCGTGACGACAGCGCCGGTCCGGTTCCGGCAATTCGGCGAAACCTGCATGCCAGCATAAATCGGCGGCCTGATGAGTACGGAAATCAAGTACGGTGCGCCGGATCGCTGAGGCTACTGTAAAGAAAATGGTCAACGCCACCGCGAAGAATAGCGACAGGAAGAGAATATGGCCGAAAGTCCAGTGAAAGCCATCAATTCCCGGAAACATGCGAATCGCCTCCTTTCGACGACGCGAAGAGGGGTAAATAACGATAGGAGAGCGAGTACACGATCACTCCATAGGCGATCACTCCGGCAAAACTGGCCACCTCCTGCCAACTCGGCGTGTATTGCAGAAAGTCATCGAACGGCAGTGTCGGTAATGCCAGCGTCTGGACGGTCATTACAAATCGATTCAGGAGCACTCCCGCGCATGCCATGGCAGCGGCTGTAAGAAGCCATGCGCGGCGCGATGCCGTCGCCCGAAAGGTGAGCAGACATGCAGGGAGCAAGCCGAATACGACGATCTCGGTAAAGAGAATCGGCGTGCCGAACGGCTTGTGGATATAGAACTGCCACGGCGCGAAGCCTTGCGCCGGCGATGTGATGTTCAGCCAGATCAGTGTGTCAATGCACTTGGCGGCGACATAAATTGCCAGCAGCACGCCGGAGATGAACGCCAGGCGCCGGAAGACGTCTTGTGGAACCAGACGACGTCCGGTGATTTTCTCCACGATTGCAGTTACCAGCATCAGGAAACTTGGGCCGGTTGCGACCGCCGACAGGATGAACAGAAAAAATGTAGAGGGCCAGATGAAGAATCCTGCGCGAAAAGCGAACGGCCGTCCGCGCAGCACGCCATAGAGTCCGCCCAGCGATCCCTGATGAAAGAACGACAACAGCGTCCCCACCGCAGCGAGTACCGGAACCAATTTATGCAATTGATGTTCGAATACCAGGAACGATGGCACCCGGCGCAACTGGCGGTTGCGCAGCAGGATGGGAATGTATTCCAGGCATAGCACCAGCAGGTAGCACGAGATGCAGAACGTCACCTCCGTAAGCATGGAGTGCGCATTGGGGTGCCAGAAAGTGAACCAGGCGCGTAGCGGCTGGCCGACATCGATCATCAATATGGCAACCGCGCCGCTGTAGCAGATGAAGCCCAACACCACCGCGCTATTGAGAATCGGCCGGAGTTCGGCTCGCTTCAGAATGTAAACCAGAAATCCCGTGAAGAACGCTCCGGCCCCGAGAGCGATGATGCCCAGATCGAGAAAGATCCAGAGGCCGAAGGCGAAGCGATTGTCCATGTTGGTCTGGTTCAGGCCGTAATAGAGGCAAAGCCCGGCGGCATAGATCCCCAGCACCAGCAATGCGGCCCAGGGTGCGAGCCAAAGCAGAAAGCGGGAAAGTGAGGTGCGCTCGGCTCCACGAACAATCCATCTGCTGTCGGCGAGTGCGGTGCTAGCCATGTTGAACCTCCGGCGTACCACCGGAACTTGCGTCCGCCAGCGCTCTCACCCATGACTCCTTCGACTTGTAATAGAGCTCCGGCGCAGTGCCAAGCCGCGCCAGAAGCCGGAATGCATCTGGTGACCGCGCTTCTTTCGATACCGCATCGTTGGCATCGGCCAGGTTGCCGAAACGGATCGCGCCCGTGGGACACGCCTCGACGCAAGCGGGAATGTAGTCAGCCGGATCGATTTCACGTTTTCCGGCCATCGCAGCTTTTTCCTTGGCTGCATGCAAACGCGCATGGCACAGATTGCACTTCTCGACCACGCCCCGCATGCGCGCGGCGACTCCCGGGTTCAGACTTTTCTCCATACCTGGGGACCATGCCGGGTCCCACCAGTTGAAGTATCTCGCGTGATATGGACACGCCGTCATGCAATACCGGCATCCCAGGCAGCGTTGCGGCATCTGCATGACAATGCCGGTGTCCTTATCGACTTCGACCGCCTGTTGCGGGCAGACTTTCACGCAAGGCGTGTCGTGCTCGCAGTGCATGCACATGATCGGGATGAACACTTCTCGCCGGTCAGCACCCTCCCTGCCGTTCGAAACTTTGCGGACCAGCATCGGGGTGAGCCCGGTTCGAGCGGTTGCTTGAGGAAGGGCCGGAACGTTGTGTTCTGCCGCGCAAGCCACCATGCACGAGCCGCAACCAGTACAGCGGTCCAGGTCGATCACCATGCCGTAGCGGGCGCTCATACCTTGCTCCTTTCCGGTGCTTCTCGTAAGTTCGATTCCCGGTAGAGCTTCGAGGCCAGCGGAGGCAGAACCGGTGCGGGCCAGTCGCTTGCCCAGTTCTCGCGCGGCGCTGGAGGTGCGCTCGCCGGCCAGGATTTCAACTCGCAATGCAAGCCTCCGACTGGCGATGGCTCACCCACCCAGACGGCGCCTGACCAAAGTTGCTCTTCGAATTTCGCCAGCGAGGGAATCTTTTCGATGTGAATTGATTCCTGCGCGTCCAAAGTTCCCTGGCGTGCGCGGAACAATTCTGCGCAGCGCCCGTGAATGATCTTTTCCGGAGACGATACGTCGGCATCGAGAGCGGCGAGGAACTGCGCAGCGCTTCGTACGTCCGTCGTTGGTTTTGCCAAGGCTGGCGCGACCGCATAAATTTCGATCGCGGAAGTTGGCGGCGTGGGAACGTCGGTCAGTTCTTCCAGAAAGCCGAAGGCGGGAAGCAGCCAGTCGGCTTTGGTGGACCCGCCACCCCAGGCTGCGAAGCGGAAAGTTTCGCCTTCGGTCTGAGGGACAAAGTTCCAGGGCACGGAGGAGTCGATCAGCACTGCGCGGGCATTCGAAATTTCAGTATCCGCCGAAAGATAAGTCTCAGTCTTATGCCCTCTGCGAATAATTCCGCCACGTGCGCCGACAGATCCCAAGACCACATTGAGCGCCGCAACTGCCGGGTCACGATCGCGCGCGATCGCCAATACCGGCGGCCGTGCGACCAGGCTGCGCGCCAGATCGCAAATCGCATCCGCACTGAGACCGGTCTGCTTCGCGGCCTCTGCGATCGTCAGTGCCGGGACCGGCCCGTGTGCTGGAACCAGTTTTTGTTCGAGCAGCACACGCGCCAATCCAGCGGCGAGAGCGGATTCGCTTCCTTCTCGAATCGCGATCCACTTCCATGCTCGTGCGGCACTGCGAGAAAGCGATGGCTCAATTTGAATCAGGCGCAGTTCCGGATCGCTGATGCCCGCAGCTCGCTCGGCCCACAATTGTGTGAATCGCCCGGGCGTGCCCCAGCCATCCAGCATCGGAGCGCCGAAGCTTACGATCGTCTGTGCGTTTTCCAGATCGTAGCCGAGATCAGAACTGGGCAGCCCGCTCCAGGATTCATAAGGTGCCAGCGCTCGGGATTCTGCACTCGCCACGACCCGATAACTGCCGCCCTGTTTGCGCGCGAACCGTTGCAACACCGCCGATGCCGCGCGTCCGGGATAGCCATCGACTACCACCACGGAGCCTTCATTGCGAGCTTTGGCAAAAGCCGCTTGCGCATCCCTCCATGAAGATGTTTTCCCATGGTGCTGCACATTCCGTAGCCGCTGTGGATGCCAGTTGAGTTGATGGGCCCCGAATCCCAGTGGACACAGCGCGCCGCGAGTCACCGGATGAGTCTTCATGCCGGCGACGCCGACCGGCCAGCCCGCTGCTATGCGGACTCGCAATCCGCATCCGTTTGGGCATAATGTGCAGAATGACTGCCTCACTTCGACTGGGCCATGAGCGGGTTGGGGGATCCACGGCCAGTTCTGGCTCCAGATCGAGACGTCGTCGAGAATCTTCCAGGGGGCTGGCGTGACCATCAGACCCGCCGCGGCTCCCGCGCTCCATACCAGCAGATCTCGTCGAGTGACCTTCATGCTTCTCCCCTCATTGGTGGCACCCTAGGCAGCCAACTTCCACGTTGTGCTTTTCATGACACCCTTCACAGTCGCTCATCTTCATGCCTTCGTGGGGCGTTCGCCGCAAGCGCGAGATGGAATGTCCCCAGATATCGCGGCTGTATCCGCTGATGCGGTTGACTTCATGAATACGGACCTGGTCTGACTCGCCATAAGTGGAATGACATTCCGTGCAGGCAAGTGCTGCGCGTTTTACGTGGATCGCGTGTGAGAACCAGACATTCGCCGGCTGCCGCGAATACACCAGCCACGGCGTATCGTGCCCGGACTTGATGTAGCCATTCACCAAAGTCGCCTCAGCCTTGCTCTCGCCGATCGGCTCGGAATGACACCCGGCGCACTTCTCCATCGGAGGCAGTCCGGCAAAGCTGCCGTCGTCGCGCAGTGTGTGGCATTCGCTGCACTCCGCAATACCGGATTTCTCGGCATGAGTCTTGTGCAGAAAGTCGAGCGGCTGATGCTTCTGTACGTAGAGCACGCGCGGAAAGACGAACCATCCGGCGAACAGTGCCACTGCCAGGCCGAATCCGAAGACAAGCGGGTTGCGCGCGAGCTTCATTGCTCTACCGTCCACT
The DNA here is from genome assembly GCA_035949755.1 of Candidatus Sulfotelmatobacter sp. GTDB lineage: Bacteria > Acidobacteriota > Terriglobia > Terriglobales > Acidobacteriaceae > Sulfotelmatobacter. The sequence goes on along the minus strand of DASYYT010000163.1, from coordinate 44,296 downwards.
CTGCTTTCGAGAAAAAATGTTGTAACAAGCGCACCAGATCCTCGCGCGATAAAAGCTGTGCGACCCCGCGAACTGGCGCACCGCCATCGCAGCCCGGCGCATGCGTCTCGTGAATCTCACGCGCCAGACGTTCTCGCTCTTGCGCCTGCCATGCTTCCGCCTGCGGACCGGAAATCAATCCGGCTCGCGTGCGCCCGGGGACCTCCCAGCCTTCAAACAACCATCCCGCACCGTAAGGATCGGCCGTCAGCCGCGATGGATCGCTGCGCAGCCGGCTGTTCACCTTCTGAATCATCAACGGATTGGGAAAGCTCATGGGCCACTCGACCCCATGAATGGCGAGCGCCAAGGCCGGGCAACGAGTGCCGCGGGCGGAGACGAACGTAACCCCATCGACGGTTCCCGCCAGGTCCGCCACAAACCCATCCACGCCGACATGGCACAAGCCGGACTCCTCGACGTCTAGCCAGAAGTGATTGGCGGCGTAGAAAAGGTTCGCTGGAGGCGTCGTCGTGTGGGGTTGTGCGAGATGCAGGTACGAATCACAATAGCGGTACGTGTCACTGGTGCAACTCGATAATTGAGAGTCACTGAACGGCACCAGCTTCGGGATCGGAGAAACACCGCAATACTGCACTCGGATTTCTTCCAGATGCGGACAGCGGTCGCGCACCAGATCGCTTTTCCGCGCCAGTTCACACTCTCGATATTGAGGGGAAGCGCAGCGGCCTCCATCGGTCGCACCCGGCCCGTCAAGAATCAGCTTGCGAATGGGTGCCGCGTGGCAATACCGCGCTCGGCCTTCGCGCAGAAATGGGCAAGCCATAATTACTCCTTCTTCTTATCGGAGGACTCCACCCGCTCGCCTCCGTCTGCCATCGTCAGCCCAAGTCCGGGCACAGACAGGCTGTGTGATCCCTGCAACAACGCCTTCAGATCCGCATCGATGTTGCTCAAGTCAACCTGCGGCGCCCGCCTTACTTTGCGAACCAGCAAATCCCAGCCCACCGCGAAAAACACAACCAGCAGGGCTATGAGAGTAACGATTCCGAGTGCGAAATTCGTGATGTTGAGCCACATGGTCCAATTCTCTCCAGCCATAAGAGCTGACCTCCCGGCCGACCGAAACCGCGGCCACTCTGAAGGAGAGCAACTGGCAAACCATTACGGGGATTCAGTGACTTGCGAGGATTTTGAGCGTCGGGGTGTCGGCATTCCCAACGGAAAGTGTCGGCATTTCCGACAGCAGGGTGGTCAACCTCGTGGCCATTCGATTTGTTGGTCGTAACAAACCCAAGAAGCTCCTGCCGTGTGCCTCGCCTTGCTCTCTGCGAGGGCACTTGTGCGCGCCGTCGCGCACGACCGTGATCGCAATCACAAGCGGCTTGCTAACGGCTCTATATAAAGAAGTTAGGAATCACTCCCATTGCGCTTGAAGTATTAGTTTGCGCACTTCTAGCAGATTCTCATTAGTGATTCGTAATACGCGGGTTACTAAGATTGCGACGCGCATGAATCCCAAATGGAACGGACAGTTTTCGTGCTTCGACCTCGTCGCCAAAAGCAGCGCATGCGCACGTTCCGTGGTACAGGTGCGTGACCTCGAGATCGGCAACGATTTCGTGGTCATGGCGGGACCGTGCGCGGTCGAGTCTGAGAGCCAGCTTTTGCAAACGGCAGAAGCCGTGTCCGCAGCGGGCGCGCGCATTCTCCGCGGCGGGGCTTACAAGCCGCGATCCTCTCCCTACTCATTTCAAGGCCTGGGAGTGGAGGGGCTCAAGATTCTTCGCAAGGCGCGCGAGGAAACCGGACTCGCGATCGTCACCGAAGTGATGAGCGAGGAAGATGTCGGAGTCATCGCCGAATATGCCGACATCATGCAGGTCGGCACGCGCAGCATGGAAAATTACTCTCTACTCGAAGCCCTGGGAGAGTGCGGCCGCCCCGTCCTGCTGAAACGCGGCATGACCGCCACCCTGGAAGAACTCCTGCGCTCGGCGCAGGTGCTCGCGATGGCGGGTAATCCGCAGATCATTTTGTGCGAGCGCGGCATTCGCACCTTTGAAACGGCCACGCGCAACACGCTCGACATCGCCGCGGTCCCGGTGCTCAAAGCAGTTTCGCACCTTCCCGTCATCGTCGATCCCAGCCACGCCGCTGGAGTTCGCAGCCTGGTGCCAACATTGGCCCGGGCCGCGGTGGTGGTGGGAGCGGACGGCTTGCTGGTGGAAGTGCATCCCTCGCCGGAGCAGGCCCTGAGCGATGGCGATCAATCCCTCAACTTCCATGAGTTTCGCGGCATGATGAACGATCTGCAACCTTACTTAGATCTGCAGTATCCCGGCCTCCGGAAAAGTGAGCGGCGGTTTGGTCCCCAACTCCTCGCCATAGGAGGAGCAGATTAGTGCCTCGCCGTGCCATCTTAGCCTGCCTCTTTCCGCTGCTCGCACTTGCATTGACCAGAAGCACGGATGCCTCTCCGCGCGATGATTCGCCACGCTTTCTATACACAACTGCGAAGAGCTATGAGCCTCTAGCCTGGATGCGCGGTGGCGAGCGCTTCGGTTCGGGAGCGACTATTTTTGTCCATGACCAGAGCGGCGAGCATCCGCTGGTCGCAGAATTCGCCGCAAGCGCCGATCCGGCCTTGTCCTTCGACGGCCACCGTGTCCTGTTCGCGGCCAAGCGCAAGATGGAGGATTCGTGGCAGATCTGGGAGCTTTCCCTGGATGGAGGCAATCCGAGGCGGGTCTCTTCGGAACCCGAAGATTGCATCCGCCCGTTTTACCTCCCCGAAGACCGCATCGTTTATGCGAGAAGAGTCGAGGGTCGCTTTGTCATCGAGAGTGCACCGCTCGCCGGCGGGAAGCCGCTGCCGCTGACTTATAGTCCCGCGAACTCGGTTCCGACCGATGTCCTGCGTGACGGGCGCGTTTTGTTCGAGAGCGAATACTCCTTTGGTTCCCCCTCGATTCCGGAAATCTACACGGTATATTCCGATGGAAGCGGGGTCGAGGCCTATCGTTGCGATCACGGCCGCGCGCGGTATTCCGCCAGGCAAATTAGTTCGGGAGACGTGGTTTTCATTTCTGGCCAGACCCTCGCCCGATTCACGTCCGCGCGGGCCCAGCAACTCCCCATCTCCGCTCCCCCCGGAGAATACGCTGGAGACGTTGCCGAATTTCAGGATGGGCGCTTGCTTCTATCGTGGCGCCCGGATGCTCAATCCCAGTTTCGACTGATGGCATGGTCTTCCGGCGCAGCCAATCTGAGTTCTGTTCTGGCGGATGCGAGCGTCAACTTGATTCAACCCGTGCTGCTCGGCCCGCATGTTGTGCCCAACCGCCATCCCTCCGGACTGCATGACTGGCCCAGCGCCAACTTACTGTGTCTGAATGCATACACCTCGAAATACGAATTTGCCCCCGCTTCGATTCATTCTGTGAGGCTCTACACCCGCGATGAAGCCGGCAATCCGCGATCGCTTGGAACTGCGCTGGTGGAGCAAGACGGGTCGTTTTTCGTTCAGATCCTCGGCGACCAGCCGTTGCAGATCGAGCTACTGGACTCGTCGGGCAAGACCCTGAAGCGAGAAGCGGGATATTTCTGGATGCGTCGCGGCGAGCAACGCGTGTGTGTAGGATGCCACGCCGGTCCGGAAACCGCTCCCGAGAATGCGGTGCCAATGACGCTTCTGAAATCCACGACGCCAGCGGACATGACTGGCGCATCGCGGCCGGCCGCAGCAGGAGGACATTAGTTTGAAAACGCGATTGATTTTATGTCTGCTTCTGTCATTTTTGTTGCGTTCCTCCACCGCGCTTGCGCAGGTTTCGGACAAGAGTACCATTCGCTTCGAAGACGCCACCGCCAAGTCCGGTATTGAATTCACCCATAGCTTCGGCGCGCAGAAACTCGGCTCTCTGCTGGAAAGCACCGGGGCGGGTTGTGTCTGGTTTGACTACAACAATGACGGATTTCCCGACCTATACGTCGTGAGCGGCAAGCCGTTGGCCGATGGGATCCATCCATATCCGCTCAAAGAGCCACCCGCCACTCCGCCGCACAATCATCTCTATCGCAACAACGGTGACGGCACTTTTACTGATGTGACTGATCAGGCTGGCGTCGCAGCCAATATTTACGGTATGGCTGCCATCGCCGCCGATTTCGACAACGACGGCTTCGTCGATCTTTTCGTCACCGGCTACGGACGAGCGATCCTCTACCACAACAATGGCGACGGGACATTTACCGACGTGACCGCGAAAGCCGGCATTCAAGTCGATGGCTGGTCCATCAGTTCCGCCTGGCTCGATTACGATCGCGACGGCTGCGTCGACCTGTTCGTCGGACGCTACGTCAAGTTCGATCCCAAGTATCGCGAGTACTATCCTGCCGACAACTATCCCGGACCGCTCGATTACGCCGGCGACACCAACCGCCTCTACCACAATAACTGCAACGGCACGTTTACCGACGTGAGCGACAAATCAGGCATCGGCGCTTACAAGGGCCGCACCATGGGCGTGACCGCCGCCGACTTCGATGGCGACGGCTATCCCGATATCTACGTCGCCAACGATAAGACGGAGAACTTCCTCTTTCACAACAAGCACGACGGCACCTTCGAGGAAATCGCCGCGGAGTTGGGCGTGGCCTACGGGCAGAACGGAGAGAGCACTTCGGCGATGGGCCCTGTCTTTGCCGATATCGACGGTGATGGGCGCGTCGATCTGTGGGTGACCGACTCGAAATACAACCGCCTGATGCGCAACCTGGGCGCCAACGGCTTCGAGGATATCGGTCCGAGCTCCGGCATTTCACAAGCCACGGCCCAATACACGAGCTGGGGATCGGGAGTCTACGATTTTGACAACGATGGCTGGCCCGACATTCTGATCTTTCACGGCGGATTGATTCACCTCATTCCGCAAGAGCAGTCGCTGTTTCGCAACCTGGGTAACGGAAAGTTCGCCGATGTCTCCCGCGAGGCCGGCTCTGTGCTGGACGTGAAAACGGTTTCCCGCGGCGCTTGTTTTGCCGACTACGACAACGACGGGAAAGTGGATGCCTTCGTCGTCAACCTGGGCGCGCCCGCCACCCTGCTGCACAACGTCACCCAAAATAGCAATCACTGGCTCACCGTGAAATTGAAAGGCAAGAAGTCGAACCGCGACGGCATGGGAGCTCATTTGGAATTGCTGGCCGGCGGGCGCAAGCAGATCGCCCAGCGCGTCGCGGGCTCCGGCTATCTTTCGCAGGACGACGGACGCATTCACTTCGGCTTGGGAGGAGCCACCAAAGCAGACAAACTCACCATCCATTGGCCCAGCGGACAAGAGCAGGTCCTCGAGAATGTTGCGGCCGATCGCATCCTCACGGTGGAGGAACCGTAGATGGCGCCGCGAGCGATCCATCCCGCGATTTTTCGGATAACGGCGAAGATCGCCGCTTTCTTCACGGTGGCTCTGCTTGCGATTGCAGCCCCCGCCGCTCCGCAACAATCGGCACTGTCAAGAGAGCATTACCTCTCGCCCATCGAAATCGCATCCTCCCCGGATGGGCGTCTGCTCTATGTAGCGTGTCAGGACAGCGATGAAGTACGAGTCGTAGATGTGCATTCGAGCAAAGTCGTAGCCGCGATCAAGGTGGGACACGTTCCTCGTGATCTTGCTCTGTCCTCAGACGGAAGCCGTCTTTACGTCACCAATGCATGGTCGGACACGGTCTCGGTAATCGATACTGCCGCGCGGGAAGTTATCCAAACCCTGTCTACCGGTTTTGAGCCAAGTGGAGTCGTGCTGGATCTAACCGGCACAATTCTCTATGTTGCGAACCGTCTTAGCAGTGACGTCTCCGTAATTGACCTCAAATCTGGACGGGAGAGGAAACGTCTTCTTGCCGGGCGCGGCGCCAGTTACCTCACCTTGTCGCCCGATGGGAAGCGGATTTATTGCACCCATGTCTATCCCAATCCCGGAGTTTTCCGCACGCCGCCGAATTCGGAAATCACAGTCATCGACACCGCAAGCCAGCGCGTTGTCGAGCGCAAGCCGCTGCACAATGTGGCTGGAGTCTTCCACACTGCCGTCTCGTCCGATGGCAAATTGGGCTTGGTTGCGCAACTTCGGCCCAAGAATCTGATTCCCCTGGCTCATGTCGAGCACGGGTGGGTATTCGGCGATTCCCTCACGCTCTTTGGCGAAGACGTTGGAGGAACTGTTCAGGTCCCGCTGGACGAACTGGATCGCTACTACGCCCTGCCTTGGGGCATCGCCATTACGCCGGACAAGGCCAAAATCTTCCTGACGACAGCTGGCTCCCAGAGCGTCACCGTCATCGATGTGTCCCGGTTGCTGGCCACTGTTCGCAGTCGCCGCCAGCCGTTCGTCAATGATCTATCCGCGTCGGCGGAATACGTCGCAGCGAGGATCCCAGTCGGCCACAACCCGCGTGGCGTCTTGCTCTCTCCGGATGGTCGCCGGCTTTACGTCGCGAACCGTCTTGATGATGACATTGCCGTGCTCGATACCAATAGCGACAAGGTGGTCTCCACCATCGATCTCGACGGACCCAAGACGGTAAATGCGCTACGCCGGGGCGAGCGTCTCTTTTACACGGCAGACTTCGCTTTTCAAGGTCAATTCGGCTGCTCCAATTGCCACATCGATGCCACCATCGACGGATTGCAATGGGACCTGGAGCCGGATGGCTTCGGCAAAGACATCGTCGATAATCGCTCGCTCGAAAATCTCGCCGGAACGGAGCCTTTCAAGTGGAACGGCGGCAATCCCGACATGCCCACTGAATGCGGTCCGCGCACCGAGAAGTTCTTCTTCCGCTCGCAAAGTTTCAATCAGAAGCAACTCACGGATCTGGTGACATTCGTCTACTCGCTTCCGTACCGCCCGAACCGCTACCGGTCGGCTGGCGGAGAACTCACGCCGGCTCAGGAACGAGGCAAGGCCATCTTCGAGCGCACGAAATCGAAAGACGGAAGACCCATCGCCGAGTCGAATCAGTGTACGTATTGTCACAGCGGGCCCAAATACACGAATCAGAAGCAGGTCAACGTCGGCACCGAAAAGCTCACCGACCGCTCGCCTATCATTGACGTCCCGCAACTCCCCAACGTCGCATATTCCGCGCCCTACCTGCATGACGGCTCGGCGCGCTCCCTGGAAGAAATTTGGACCGTGTTCAACCCGAAAGATACCCATGGTGTCAGCAACGATTTAACCAAAGATGAATTGAACGATCTGATCGAGTACCTGAAATCGCTATGAAAACGAACCCAGCAGCAGACCTTGAGCGTTCTCTTCCGCAATGGGCTCACCCTGAGCTTAGCAATTCCCCACATCCATGTCGTCATCCTGAGCGTAGCCGTTTTTCAGGGGGAGCGAAGGATCTCCCGTGGGCTGCAACCCTTACGGCATTCACGCTTCTGTTGTTCTGGTCGCTCGCCTCTGCGCAAGAGATCCCAATGTTCCGCTGGGAAAACTTCACGACCGCAAACGGCCTGCCCGATAACCACGTGTTCTGCGTACTGGTAGACGGGCAGCGCATCTGGGCGGGAACGGAAAATGGCTTGGGGCTTTACGAAAACGGCACATGGAAAGTCTTTCGTCCCGCCGATGGTCTGGCGCATCAGGCGGTGCTCTCGCTTGCCGTGGACAAGCGCACCGGCGATCTTTGGGTTGGCACTATGGGCGGACTGAGCCGCATCTCCGCCGGACGCATCGATACTTTCACTCAACTCAATTCCGGGCTCAGCAACGACATCGTCTATGGGGTCGGGGTGCAAGGCGATTTTGTCTGGACCGCAACTGCCGCCGGGGCCAGCCGCCTCAATACCCGCACCGGCCAATGGTCGTTATTCAATGACCGCAATACACCCATGTTCGAAATCTGGACCTATGCGGTGAGTCCCACCGAGGACAAAGTGTATTACGCGGTCTGGGGCGGAGGTGTTCTCGAGTACGACCAGCAAACTGAGCGCTGGAAAGACTACAACGATCCCGATGGCGAAACCGAAATGGTCGTGATGAAGGATCAGGGCCTTATTCACGAGATCACCACCTCGGTGAGCTATGTCGACAAAATCCTCTGGGTAGCAACCTATTTTGGCGCTAGTCGCTACGATGGCCGTTACTGGCATAACTTTCTGACCAAAGACAGCGGCCTGCCCAGCAATTTTCTAAACCAGGTCAAAGGCATTGACGCGAATCAGGCCTGGTTCTCAACCGACAAGGGCCTGGCCTACTACGACGGCGCCAATTGGGCCGTGTACCGCCCCGCGCTCGACACGCACAGGCCGGAGATGCTGGTGCGCGATATAAGCGGAGCGGTGAAACAGGTCGCAGTGCAGACTGCGCCCGCGCACAACTACATCCTCGGCGTCGATTTTCAAGGAGACGACATCTGGGTAGCAACCGCCAAGGGTTTGAGCCACGGCATTCGCCAGAAAGATTCTGTTTCGCTGGCCAAACGTTTCAGCAAGCAAACCAAACAGAAGAAGTAAGGAGCGCATTGTTATGAATGTTCAAGAACTCTTAGCAGAGGTGGCGACTGCTCCCGTCGTGAAGCGAGCCATCACCAATCATTCCGCGTTGAACGAAGCCTATGACTACGGAAGCGCTTTCTCGCGCGGCCTGCGAATCGATCTGAATGGCTTGAGCATTCTGCTGATCTCAGGCACTGCCAGCATCGACGAGGCGGGCCGAACTGTACACGTCGGTGATTTCCGCGGCCAAATCCGGCGCACCTTCGACAACATCACGAAACTGCTCGCTTCCGAGGGCGCCACTTGGCACGACATCGTTCGCACTACGTGCTACCTGCGCGACATCGAGCGCGACTACGAGGCGTTCAACCAGGAGCGCACCGCGTTCTACAAAATGCAGGGACTCGATCCTCTACCCGCGTCCACCGGCATCCAGGCCATTCTGTGCCGCCCGGATCTCTTAGTGGAAATCGAAGCGATTGCGATGTTCCGGCGCGAAACGCCGAAGGACTGACAACCATGCGCTTCGCGTCTTTTGCGGCGATCGCCATTGCCCTCGGATGTGCGGCTTGGCCCCAGACGTCCGTCCCCTGCGCGTGCGGCAAGAATGCTCCCGGACCTCCGCCCACTCGATCGCTCAAACCCTACACCGGCGCTCCGGAAGACTTGCGTCCATTCTCCAAATTCGCGACTCCGTATCACGAGTTTTACCAGGACTTGATCGAATACAACGGCGCGGCGCGCGATATCCCTGATCCTGACCTCAAAGATCTGACTGAGATTCGCATTGGCCTTCTTGCCCCGCTCTACGATCATCCCCAACAGGTGCTCGGCGCTCGCATGCTGAATGGTGCAGAGATGGCCCTGGATGAGGCCAATGCCGCCGGCGGCTATGGCGGAAAGCCATTTCGCCTGGTCACCCACAACGATTACGACAATTGGCAAATCAGCAGCGCCGGTACCGGAACGGCTAAAGATTCCGCCATCTGGGGCGCCGCTTCCAATGACGTCGTCCGCATGGTCTATGACGACAAAGTCTGGGCCATCTTCGGCTCCATCAGTTCCGAGTCCACGCACATTGCACTTCGCCTTATGCTGAAGGCCGAAACCCCGATCGTCAATAGCGCCTCCACCGATCCGACGATTCCCGAGACCATTGTTCCCTGGTACTTCACCGATCTGCAGGATGATCGCGTGCAGAGTTACACCCTGGCGCGCCACATCTATACCGAACTCGGCCTGAAGCGGGTTGCCCTCCTGCGAGTTAACGACCGCTATGGCCGCTTTGGCGTTTTGAAGTTTCGCGACGCATCTCGCCGTCTGGGCCATCCAGTGGTCATCGAGCAGAAATTTATGCCGGGCGATACCGATTTTCGCCGCCAGTTGCAGGTGATCGAAGACTCTCGTGTCGACGCCATCGTCTTTTGGACTGACATCGGTCCAACCGCAATGATCCTGCAGCAAATGCGCGAATTGGGGATGAAGCAGCACGTCTTCGGCAGCCATCGCACCATTGGCCCGGAACTCATCAAACTCGCTGGTCCGGCCGCGGAGAATTTCGAAGCTGTCGATCCTTACGATCCTTCTCGCAGCGACTCGCGCTGGCTCGATTTCGTAGCTCGCTATGAAGCGCGCTATCACGAGAAGCCTGATCATTTCGCCGCCCTCGCCTACGATCAGATGCGCATTCTGCTCGACGCCATCTGCCGCGCGGGTCTGAACAAAGGCCGTATCCGCGATGCGCTGACCGGGTTAACCAGCTACCACGGCGTAACTGGCGACATGGTTTTCGATCCGAATTGCAAGAATATTGCTCCCCTGTTTCTTGCCCACGTGCGCAACGGCCAGATTGAGTATCGCCGCATCACGATGGAGAAGCCTTATGCTCAGGTAGGGGAAAACGGCGTTCAATACGCGGGACCGCCCTCAACCGACGAGCCTGCGGCTGACCTGCGAATCGGCATCTTTGGCCCTCATGCCGATGAGGCTGTTCGTTCCTTGGAGATGCTGCGCCTGCTGACTGGCCTGAACGCCAGCGGCCGTCATATTTCTCTGGTGGCCATTCCCTCTGACACGTCCTGGGGTAAGGCGTCCAACGATCTGGTCAAGGCTGTGTATCAGGATCATGTTCTAAGCCTGATCGCGCTCGATCGCAATTCGAGCCATTTGGCCGAGCAGATCGCGGTGAAATCGTTTCTTCCGGTGGTCGCGCTGTCTTCGGACCGTGTTCTCACTTCAACGAACATTCCCTGGATTTTTCGCCTCCCCGCGGGCACTCCCGCAACGCGGGCCGTGAGTTGCCTTCTCGCGGCCATCGAACAAGCGGGCCCAAACCGCACTCGCATCCGCGAATTTCTCGCTTCGGGCCGCCCGCTGGCTGGATATCGTTTCTCCTCTACCGGCGAGGCACTACCGTAAGCCGGGCAATCCGGCGTTTTCGAATTGCAAACCAGCTCGACCTCCGACCCTCTGTGTTTTTCTGAAGCCATGAACGCGAGCAAAGTCCGTACAATCTCCTTTTGTCATCTTGTCATCTTCAGGGAAGCACCGGAGCTTTTCCTGACAACCGAAAAGCACATGAAGACACCAGCATGAACTTACCCGCACTCGCTCAACAATTCACGCAGCGCTTCGGCCAGCAACCGGCGATCTTTCGCGCTCCCGGCCGTGTGAATCTGATCGGCGAACACACTGACTACAATGATGGCTTCGTAATGCCGGCAGCCGTGGGCTTCTCGGCCTTCGTGGCCGTCAGCCAGCGTCCAGACCGAAAGCTGAGGATTCACTCGCAGGAATTTTCCGGCGACTTCGAGGGTGATCTCGAGTCGCTGCCGGAGCGGCGTACGGGCGGGTGGTGGGACTACATTCTAGGTGCTGCGAAAGTTCTTCGCGAGCGCGGCTGCACGTTTCCGGGCGCGAACCTGCTGGTACATGGAGAAGTCCCGATTGGCGCGGGGCTCAGTTCTTCCGCGGCCATTGAAGTGGCTTCCGCGCTTGCTTTCGCGAGCCTGGATGGCACGCAAATTCCACTGCCCGAAATCGCCCAGCTCTGCCGTCGCGCCGAAAACGAATTTGTTGGCGCCCGCGTCGGCATCATGGACCAGTTCGTTTCCTGCATGGGCAAGGCGGATCATGCGTTGCTTCTCGATTGTCGCTCGCTGGAATACACGCTCATTCCCATCCCACAAGGTGTCCGAATCGTAGTCTGCAATACGATGGTGAAACACGATCTGGCCACCGGCGCCTACAACCGGCGCCGCGCAGAATGTGAACAGGGAGTGCGCTATTTCGCGGGGCACGATCCTGCAATTCACGCCCTTCGCGACGTGTCACTCGAAATGCTCGAATCGCACGCGAAAGATCTTCCCCCTGCCATCTCGAAACGTTGTACTCACGTGATCGGTGAAAATCAGAGGACTCTAGGTACAGCGCGGGCGCTCGCAGAAGGCGATTTGAAAAAAGTGGGCGAACTCATGCGCGAGTCTCATCGCAGTCTCCGTGATCTCTACGAAGTGAGCTGCCGCGAACTCGATATCATGGTCGAAGCGGCGGATGGACTGCCCGGCTTCATCGGTGGGCGAATGACCGGCGGCGGCTTCGGTGGGTGCACCGTGAATCTCGTGCTCGAGAAGGACGCCGAATCTTTTGCCGTTCAGATTGCCGAACGTTATCACCAGGCGACCGGCATCGCCCCCCAAACCTACCTGTGCAGCGCCGAAGATGGCGCGGGTCGAGTCAGCTAGACGGGGTTTGATCGGGCGCCCAGCCCTGCAACTTCACCAGCCAGTTCGCCGGTTCGGGCAGGATCGCGAATTTCGGCAGATTGCCCCGCACCATCGCTACTTCATCGCAGCAATGAAACCGCGGGCAGGCATGACAGTCTTTGTAGATTTTGTCGGGAAGATCTTCGCGCTGCGCAACGGAGAATCCCTGGCCGGCAAAAAAATCGGGCTTGCGCGTAAACAGGCAGATGCAATCCACGCAATGTCGCTTCGCCTCGGCCATCAGCGCCTTCACCAGGCGGCTGCCCCCGCCTTTCCCCTGCGCCCAGGGTGCGACCGTAATGGAGCGAATTTCGGCTAGATGCGTCCCGTAAAGGTGCAGCGCGCCGCAACCGATGATCGGACCATCCTCTTGTTCGAGAACGACGAAGTCTCGGACGTTCTCACAAATTTCCGCTAGCGTGCGCGGCAACAGCGTGCCGTCCCCGGAATAGGCTGCGATCAGCTCGTGAATCTGCTGTGCGTCAGGCAAAATGGCTTTACGCGTGCGCATGGACCTCCTCACGAAGCGATTCGATTTTCTTTCTGGCGCCGCCAATGGCTTGCCGCACTCGGACCGGCGCCGTACCGCCCGGAACGTCGTGCACCGCCAGGACCGAAGACAATTTCAAGGATTCGTAGAATCCTTCATCAAAAGCTGGACTGAGCTGGCGAAGATCCGCCAGCGGTAACTCACTCAGGTCGCAATTTCGCTCCCCACACATCCGCACCGCTTTGCCAATGCGCTCGTGCGCCAGTCGTGAAGGAACGCCGCGGTTCACCAGATAGGTCGCAGCCGCCCACGCATTCATGAAGCCCGATTCGGCAGCGTGCTGCATCCGCTCGCGGCGAAATTCCACCACCTTCATGAATCCGGTTACCAGCGGCAACGTTCGCAGCAGAGTGTCCGTCGAGTCGAACACCGGCTCCTGCGTTTCCTGCAAGTCCTTGTTGTAGGCGAGAGGCAGGCCTTTCAGCGTGACCATGAGCGCGGTTGCATTTCCCACAACCCGCCCGCTCTTTCCCCGCACCAGTTCAAGCAAGTCGGGATTTTTCTTCTGCGGCATCGCGCTGCTGCCCGTCGAGTAAGCCTCCGGGAGTTCGACAAACCCGTACTCCTGCGTGGAGAACAGGATCATCTCTTCCGCCCAGCGGCTCAGGTGAGCAGCGAGCAATGACAGGATATTGACGAATTCGATCGCGAAGTCCCGGTCGCTGGTGGCGTCCACGCTATTCGCGGTGGGCCCGTCGAAGCCCAGATTTTGTGCCATCAAGGAACGATCGAGCGGCAGCGTGGCGCCAGCCACTGCTCCCGAGCCCAGCGGACACAGATTCAGCCGCTTGCGGCAGTCCGCCAGACGCTCCGCGTCGCGCAAAAACATTTCCACATAAGCGAGAAGCCAATGTCCGGCCAGAACCGGCTCCGCCCTCTGCAAATGCGTATAAGCCGGCATCGCCGCATCCGACGCCTGCTCCGCGCGATCGCACAACACCGTACATAGTTCGCCGATTTCCTGCCGCACTTGATCGATCGCGGCCCTGACATATAGCCGCAGATCCGTAGCGATCTGCTCGTTGCGGCTGCGCCCGCTGTGCAGCTTGTATCCCGTTTCTCCAATCAGGGCCACAAGTTGCTTTTCCACGAAGTGGTGCACATCCTCCGCTTCGCTGTCATCGAGAAAAGAAGGCGACGAGGCAGCCCGTTCGCCGATCTGCTCCAGACCTTGCAGGATGCTGATCAGTTCGTCACCCGACAAGACTCCAGCATTCTTCAGCGCGCGCGCATGTGCTCCGCTGGCCGCAAGTTCGTAGCGCAACAACCGCACATCGAATTTGAACGAACGCTGCCAGTGCTCGAACTCAGGATCCAGCGGCTGCCGGAACCTTCCCGACCACATCTTCATCGCGCAGCCTCCACGCGGCTGCGCGCGCGCGATCGTGACGGCAGCCCCAGAATGCGAATGAAACCCGCCGCGTCCTTCTGGTCGTAGCTGTCCCCCATGGTGAATGAGGAAAGATCGGTGCGGTACAGAGAATGCTCCGACTCGCGGCTCACGATAGAAACATTTCCCTTGTAGAGTGATAGCGTGATTTTTCCCGTCATTTGCTCCTGCGTCTTCTCGACAAACGCATCGAGCGCCTCGCGCAGCGGCGTGAACCACAGGCCGAAGTACACCAACTCCGCATATTTCAGCCCGATGTTTTGCTTGAAGTGAGCGACGTCGCGCTCCAGACAAAGCGCTTCGAGTTCGCGATGCGCCGTGATCAGCAACGTTCCCCCCGGAGTCTCATAGCACCCGCGCGACTTGATTCCGACAAAGCGGTTCTCGACCAGATCGACGCGTCCCACGGCATTGCGTGCCCCAATCTCATTCAGCAATTCGACCAGCGACACCGGATCCATTTCCATCCCGTTCACCGCGACGGGAACTCCTTGTGCGAACCCGATGCTGACTTGCTCTTCCTTATCGGGAGCCTCCTGCGGCGAACGCGTGATCTGCCATGTGGTCGGCAGCGGCGCATTGCCGGCGTCCTCCAGTTCGCCACCCTCATGGCTGATGTGCCACAGATTGCGGTCTCGGCTGTGAATCTTTTCCCGGCTTGCGGCCACAGGAATCCCGTGCGCCTCGGCATAATCGAGGCAGTCCTCGCGCGATTTGAGCGTCCACTCACGCCACGGCGCAATGATCTTCAACTCGGGAGCGAGGGCCTGGTATGTTAGCTCAAACCGCACCTGGTCGTTGCCCTTGCCGGTGCATCCGTGCGCCACCGCAGTAGCGCCCTTGCGCAGAGCCACTTCCACCTGATGCTTCGCAATCACCGGCCGCGCCAGCGAAGTTCCCAGCAAGTATTTGTGCTCGTATACAGCACCCGCCTTCAGAGCGGGAAAAACGTACCCCGTCAAAAACTCTTCCCGCAGATCTTCGACAATCACCTCGCTCGCGCCCGTTGCGTACGCCTTCTCGACCACCGCCTCGATGTCATCACCCTGTCCGACGTCGCCAACCATGGCGATCACGTCGTAGGAATAGTTTTCTTTCAGCCACGGAATAATGATGGAAGTATCGAGTCCACCGGAATACGCGAGAACTACTTTTTCAGGCATGTGCGCTCCTTGCCGGCAGGCGAACCGCGCCGCCCAGCAATAAATAAAGAATGGATTTCTGAACGTGCAGCCGGTTTTCCGCCTGCTCGAAGACCACGGAATGTTCGCTGTCCATCACGTCGTCCGTAACTTCTTCTCCGCGGTGAGCTGGCAGGCAATGCATGAACACCGCGTGCGGCGCGGCTTCCGCCATCAACTCCCGATTGACCTGGTACGGCGGGAAGATCTGCGCTCGCTGCGCCGCTTCCTGTTCCTGTCCCATGCTCGCCCAGGCGTCGGTATAAATCGCATCCACGCCTGCGACCGCGGCATGGGGATCCGTCAAAACTTCGATTCGCGCGCCCGTCTGTTTAGCGATCTTGCGTGCATCCGCAACGATCTGAGCATTGCACCCGTAACCCTTCGGCGTGGCGATGCGAATTGACGATCCCAGGCAGGCGCACGTCAGCAGCAGGGAATGCGCGACGTTGTTTCCGTCTCCCACGTAGGCCAGGCAGATTTTCGTCAGGTCTCCAAACCTTTCCTGCAGCGTGAAATAGTCGGCCAGGGCCTGGCAGGGATGCTCCATATCACTCAGCGCGTTGATCACGGGAATGGACGCATGCTGCGCCATTCCTTCGATCGTTTCCTGCGCGAACGTGCGCAGCACGATCACATCGACCCAGCGTTCCAGGTTGTGGGCGACGTCGCTCAGCTTTTCACGAGCGCCGAGTCGGCTCTGCGATTGATCCACGAACATGGCGGTCCCGCCCAGGCTGACCATGCCTGACTCAAAGGTCAGGCGTGTGCGCAACGAAGGCTTCTCAAAAAACATGACCATCTGTTTTCCCGCCAGCGAACGTTGAAACACCGATGGGCGAGACTTCACGAGTTCCGCAAGATGCAACACCGCCCGCGCTCCTTGCGGGCCGAGATCGCGCGTTGAAACCAGGTCTGGACACCAGAAAACGCCGGGAAAAGTTTCCGCCACGACTGGGATCCGGTTTTGCAATGGACTGTTCAACTCTATTTCCTCTTTCTCAATCGAGCGCTCTACGCGCAAGTGACTTCTGTCCCACAACTCAATTTGGTCAGATAAAACTGTGGCAACGCCTCCGCCGCTGCGGCTGGCAAGATCCGCACCCGCCCCACTCCTTGTTTCAGGGCTTGCGTGCAGGCCGCAAGCTTGGGCAACATGCCGCCGCTGACTACGGCGCCGGCGGCGAGATCCTGTGCCTGCTTCGTGCTGAGCCACGGAATCACCGATCCCTCGGCATCTTTCACGCCCGGCACATCCGTCAGGAAGATCAGCGCGTTCGCGTGGCACGCTGCCGCGCAGGCCGCCGCCATCTCATCGGCATTCACGTTGTAATATTCGCCGTCTGCTCCCAGTGCGAGCGATGCCAACACCGGAATGCCGCCCTGCTGCCACAGCGCCTCGATCCAGCACGGCTCAGCAAAGCAAATCTCGCCTACGAAGCCAAGATCGTTGCCGCTGATATGCTTGCGGCGCGCGCGGAACGACATGCCGTCCCCCCCGCAGAATCCCACCGCCGGCATGCCGCCAGCCTGAATCGCAGCCACAACCTTCTTGTTGACCATGCCGCCCAACACCATGAGCGCCACATCGCGAGTTTCCGCGTCGGTCACCCGCAGCCCGGCAATGAACTCACTTTCTTTGCCGAGTTGCTTGAGCACGCGCGTTAAGGCGCTCCCGCCCCCGTGCACCACGGCAACGCGATGCCCATCCTGGGCCAGTTCCGCAATCGCCCGCGCGCATTTGCGCAGCGTGGCAGCATCTTCCAGCGCCGCCCCTCCGATTTTGATCACGATCGTCACTGCAGTCCTTCTTCCTCGCCCCAGCCGTGCATCAGATTCATGTTCTGCACCGCTTGTCCGGCCGCGCCCTTCAGCAGGTTGTCAATGCATGAGATCAGCACCAGCCGCCGTCCATCCTCGGCCAGGCAAAATCCCAGGTCGCAATAGTTCGTGTGCAGGGAAAACTGTACCTGAGGAAGCTTGGGAGTTTGAAAGATCCGCAGCCAGCGCTTGCCCGCATAGAAGTTGCGGAAACACGATTCCACTTCGAGCGGAGTCATCTCACGGTCCAGATGCACATAAATCGTCGACAGGATTCCTCTTGGAATCGGCAGCAAATGCGGGGTGAAGATGAGTTCCTGATCATCAAGCGAAAGCTGCTCGACAATTTCGCCCGCGTGCCGGTGGTTGAAGACCGCATACGCCGAAAGATTGTCGGCCACCGAAACAAAATGAGTCTTTGCCGTAGGCTCTTTGCCAGCGCCCGAAACTCCGGACTTCGAATCTGAAATAATCCCGCGCGTGCGATCGATTACGCCCGCCCTCAGCAACGGCGCCAGCGCAAGAATGACCGACGTTGCGTAGCAGCCCGGATTCGCCACCAACTCCGCCGAAGCAATGCGGTCGCCGTTTAATTCCGGCAATCCGTAGACCGCCTTTTCAGTCAACTGCGCCGCAGTAGACGAATCCAGATCCTGAAAGCTGTAGATAGCGCGATGTTGCTCCTGCTTGAGTCGCCATGCGCCGCTCAGATCAATCACGCGAATGCTCTTCGCCATCGCTTCGGGTACGAGCGAACGCGAGATTTCATGCGGCGTCGCCAGAAACAAGAGCTTGACTCCTTGCTGCTTCAGCGCCGGCCACGAAAGCGAGTGCAGCGGGTAGCCGCCATTGCCGCTGAGAGCGGGAAAAACATCCGCGAGATCGGCCGCGCTGCCGTTGTCCGCCGCGCGCCGCAGCAGAACCGGTTTTTCCAGCCGGGGATGACGCAAGAGAATCTTCGTCAACTCCAGGCCGGAATAGCCCGTCGCACCCAGCACCGCAGTTTTCAGTTTTGTCCCCATCAGCCCAGCATTTCCTCGATCCGCCCGGCCAGCCCCTTGGCCTCCTCTTTATCCGGACAAACGATCAGGATCGTGTCATCGCCGGCGATGGTCCCCACCAGTTCCGGCCAATCCGTCTCGTCCAGCGCCGCCGCCACCGGTTGCGCGCTGCCCACAATCGTCTTGATTACGAGCAAATTCTGCGCCGAGCGGATATCCAGCACGAACTCGCGCACCAGTCGCGACACGGGCGGCAACGCGATGCCCGCGCCGTTGTCGCCTTGGGGCAGGGAATATCCGTGGGAAGTCTTGCTCAGGTTCAGGTCGCGAATGTCCCGCGAAAGCGTCGCCTGGCCCACCTTGAACCCCCGCCGCCGCAGGTGCCGTTGCAGGTCCTCCTGGCTGGCGACGGACCCGTGCTTCAGCACGTCCAGAACCGCCCGTTGGCGTAGGGTTTTATTCATGACGAATAAATATTCACTATAATGAATAAATATTTTCCTATCTTATGGACTTGAGCCCAAATGTCAAGAAAAAATCCGACTCTCCGGTAACTTCGCAGCGCCCGGCGTCTCCGCGCGTGTCTGGCTCCCCCGTACGCCGCCCCGCGAATAGGCAATATCCGTTCCTTGAACCCGACCGCCAATGCTCGCAAATTCGCGCGAGAATCCGCGCATCTTGGTAGACTACTTCGCTGTCGCTGGGCGCAGTGGAACTCCGGGGGTGCGATGAACTCGAAACCAACTCTGATCGCTGAACTGGTGGCCGAATTCCTGGGCACGTTCGTGCTCATCCTGTTTGGCACTGGAGTAGTCGCCATGGTGCTGCTGTTTCCCACCAAAAATCCCGGAGAAACAATTCATGGCGGTTTCACCAACATCACGCTGGGCTGGGGCCTCGGCGTCACCATGGGCATCTACATTGCCGGCAGGATCTCCGGAGCGCACCTCAATCCCGCGGTTACGCTCGCCGTGGCAGTCTTCCGCAAATTTCCCTGGAGCAAAGTGATTCCCTACTCGATAGCCCAAACTGCGGGAGCCTTCGCAGCCGCTGCCCTGGTGTTTTGGAACTATTTGCCCGCTTTCCGCCAGGTGGACCCGCAACTGGAGCGCACTGCCGGCGTCTTCACCACATTCCCTGCATTCCCAGGCGTGCCGCAGGCCGGATTTCTCGATCAACTTATCGGCACTGGATTGCTCGTCCTGCTCATTTTTGCGATCACCGATGAATTCAACGCGCCACCCGGATCGAATCTGGCCCCCGCTTTGATTGGACTCGTGGTCGTAGCCATCGGCATTAGCTTCGGGGGCATGCACGGTTATCCCATCAACCCGGCGCGGGACTTCGGTCCACGGCTGTTCGCCACTCTCGCCGGATTTCTCAACAACGGCCTCACCGACGGCACGCACGTCTGGTGGATTCCGATCGTCGCCCCACTACTCGGAGGCCTGGCGGGCGCGGCGCTCTACGATTTCGGTATCCGACGCTTCCTGCCCCGTTCGTAGAGACGTCGATCACAACTCTGTGGCTTCAGAATGAAATGTGGAGGTTCCGTGAAATACCTTCTAGCGCTTGACCAGGGCACAACCAGTTCGCGCGCACTCTTATTCGATCAGGAGGGAGTGCTTTGTGCGGTCGCGCAGCGCGAGTTCGACCAGATTTTTCCCCAACCGGGATGGGTCGAGCACAATCCCGAACAGATCGCCTCCTCTCAATTTTCCGTAGCTTTGCAGGCCTTGGCCAAGGCAGACCTCGCAGCCAAAGACGTAGCCGCCATCGGCATCGCCAACCAGCGCGAGACCACCATCGTGTGGAATCGCGAGACCGGCACGCCCATCTACAACGCGATTGTTTGGCAAGATCGCCGCACCGCCGATGCCTGCGAGCAACTCCGCAATGATGGCCACGGCCCGGCAATCCAACAGCGCACCGGATTATTGATCGATGCCTACTTCTCGGCCACCAAGATTGCCTGGATTCTCGACAATGTTTCCGGTGCTCGCAGCCTGGCCGAGGCCGGCAAACTGGCGTTCGGCACGGTCGACAGCTGGCTGCTTTGGAAACTCACGCAAGGCCGCGTTCACGCCACCGACGCCAGCAATGCATCCCGCACCATGCTGTTCAATATTCATAATGGCGTCTGGGACCGCGAACTGCTGGAACTGTTTCGCCTCCCGCTTTCGATGATGCCCGTGGTGCGCTCTTGCAGCGAGATCTATGCAGAAGTGAGCGGAGTGGAGGGTCTGGAAGCAATTCCAATCGCCGGCCTCGCCGGGGACCAGCAGGCGGCGCTTTTCGGGCAACGCTGCATCAAACCAGGCATGACCAAGAACACTTACGGCACCGGCTGCTTCATGTTGCAGAACACCGGCCGGCGCGCGGTGCCGTCCTCGAATCGCCTGGTCACCACGGTCGCCTGGAAAATTGGAAATGTGACGGAGTACGCATTGGAAGGCAGCGTTTTTGTGGGTGGCGCCGTCGTGCAGTGGCTGCGCGACGGCCTGGGCCTGATTCGCAAATCCGAGGACGTGGAAGCCCTTGCGAAATCAGTTCCCGACAATGGCGGAGTCTATTTCGTCCCCGCGTTTGTGGGCCTCGGCGCGCCGCATTGGGATTCCTACGCGCGCGGTTCGATCTTCGGCCTCACTCGCGGCACGTCCGCCGGCCACATCGCCCGTGCGGCAGTTGAAAGCATCGCCTACCAGGTGTCAGACTTGCTCGATGCCATGCGCCGCGATTCCGGCGACACGGTGCACGAGTTGCGCGTGGATGGCGGCGCTGCCGCCAACGACAGCCTCATGCAATTTCAGTCCGACATTCTCGCCGTGCCGGTCGTGCGTCCGGCCGTAACGGAAACGACCGCGTTGGGAGCAGCGTATCTGGCAGGCCTTGCGGTAAACTTCTGGCTCCCCGGCCTGGATCACTCAGCCGGTCAGAACGATCGCCGGTTCGAGCCGCAAATGCCCTCATCCCAAGCCCGCGCGCTGCGTGAACGCTGGAACCAGGCCGTCTCGCGCTCCAAAAATTGGGAAGTGTAGCGCCGTGCCGGTCCGCTACGGTTCGTACCAGAACACCGCCCCCTTCTGGATCGGAGGCAGCGTGTACTCCACAGAATCCCCGTCGCGTGTTCCCTTGATCGTTTGCACTTGCCCTAGAAACGGAAGAAAGTGGCCCTCTGCCTCGGTCTTCGCCGCCACTTTCACCGTCACCCCGCTCTGCGGCGTCTGAATTGGATTGGACCCTCCGCGCAGCCCGGCGAAATTCGCGAAGAAGCAATTGATGTGCCCATCCGCCGTGCGCGCAATCGACGTCGCAATCTGCGGCCCGGCGTGAATCCGCACCGTATCTCCACCCTGCAGACTGTCGAAGAATTCCCGCTGCGAGTCCGGGGAGGCATGCTCGAAATCTTTCTCGAGCGCCGTGTTGTACGCTTTGCCCGGGCAGGCCGGAAAGCGCACCACATTCTTCGACTCCCCGATCTTGCTAGCATCCGTTCCCGTGATCACGAGTCGCTTACCACCGCTGATGAATTCTCCCAGCAACTTTTTCTCGGCATCATCCAGCACGCGCACGTCCGGCAACACCAGTGTGCGTCCGTGAAACTCCGCCAGGGTCCGCGGCGTCACAACCTGAAACTCGAGATGCTTCTGCATCAGCAGAATCAGAATTCCGCGATACGACGCGATGAAATCTTCCGCAAAGAAATTTCGTGTCGACGGAGAGAAATAGACCCCAATCGGATCCACCGGCGTCCGCGGCAAATAGAAAGTCTTCTCATGCTCCGCAATCCAATCGAAAATCTTCTTCCGCGTCGGCAGATCGTTCGATCCCGCCATCGAGTGCCCCGGAGCGTCCCAAAAATTCGCCCCCACCATTACCTGCGACATCGCCAGGTTCATCATGGGCTCGGGCGGCGCTACCTTCTTGTCGCCGTCCCAGGAGTAATTCAGAATCCACGTCGCCTTGCCCTGCGCGAATGCGCGGAAGGAATGCATCCCCACCTGATATCGGAACCAGTCTAGCGGAGTGCGCGCCGATGCCATGTGATCGCCCTCGCCGAACTCGTATTCGTGGGCGATGGCGTCCACCACCGGGTACAGGCTGTACACGTCCGCTCCTACCCGCACCGCCGCTTCTTCAATCCCTGGATAGATTTCCGGAATCGTCTTGATCTCAGGATTCACCGCCTTGGCCGTGCGGTCGATCTCCGCCAGAAAATCTGTGAAGGTCTGAATTCGGAACTCGACCCACTTTCGAAACGCCGGATCCGCAAAATCCCCCAGCTTCAAATCGTGCTTGGCATCGAGTCCGGTCTGCTTCTTGAACGCCGCCACCGTGTAATCGTCGAAGCTCGCCCACGTGTTCTCCCAGCCCTCGAAGTGAGTCATCCAGTAAGGAATGTCGATGTAGATGCCGTCAATTCCCGTCTCCGCGATCTGCCGCACGTGCTCCATATAAATCTTTCGCCACTCCGGAGCGTACGGGCTCACCCAAACGTCTTCATCCCCCGCCCTGATCCAGAACGCCGTGCCTCCGCCGAAAATTGCCGGCTCGCCCGTGATCTTCCGCTGCAGCCAGTCGGGATGATCCTTCGCCAGCGTGTGCGCCACCTTGTCGCCGTGCGCGGTGATGCACTCCGTTCCCGCGATGTAAACGAACGCGTGATTGCCAATTTTGTGCGCCGCTTCCGCGACCTCGCGGATGGCTTTCAGCTTTTCTTCCGGATGCAGAAAGCTCTCATACCGTCCTTCAATATCGTTGTCCACCTCGATCCCAAACACGTTGCTGGCTTGCGCCTTGCGCACGATCTCCAGCGCATCGCCGCCCTTCAAGCTATACGCCCCAATGCGAACGTAGTTGGTCCAATTCTGATGAGCTGGAAATGAGTCGGAATTCTGCGCGGCCAGCAGCACGGCGCAGGCGGCAAACGCCAGGGCAGGGAACAACGGCAGTCTGATTCTCATGGCAGGGTCTCGTCGGAAGCACCTTTTAGAACTCGAATCTCAATCCAAACTGGAAGGATCGCGGACTTTCACCTGGCGCGTCGCTCGTAACTGTCCCAAAAAGCGGATCCCCCACGGCCGAATTCGGCTGCCCAAAGCGCGGGTGGTTCAGTGTATTAAACGTCTCCGCCCGCACTTCGATCCGCATGCCTTCTTTGGGCACAAACGACTTGTAAATATTAAGATCCATGTTGTGGATGCCGTCGACGCGCAGCCCGGGGAAGTACCGTGGAGCATTCCCAGGAACCTGGTCGCCGGGGTCGGCAAAGCAGTTGGCATTGAGAAACGCGGCTGGAGTCGCATTCTGCCAGCTCAAGGCGGCGGAGTGCATGCTGACCCCGGTCTTAAGTTGGGAGCACACAACATCGGGGCGCTGGGTGCCGTTCGCCAGGCGGGCGTTGGACATGCCGAGGGCCATCGGTTGTCCCGATTGCTCGGTGATGATCGTCGCCAGCGACCAGCCTCCCACCACGGCGTCGACCGCCCGGTTCATATTCCCGCCGATCCATTGCTTGCGCCCAATGGGCAGATCCACCACTACGGCAGCCGCCAGCCGCTGGGGCGTGTCGTTGGCTCCAATGCTGTGTTCCGCGTACAGGCGATCCAGTTGTTGCGGAATGCCGGCCCCCAGCGCACCTACCCAGTTGTTCCTGCCTGCCGACGAATCGTCGGTTTCCTTCGAGATCGTGTAGCTGCCCTCAAAACTGATGTGGTGCGTAGTGCGCTTCTGGAAACGAATCTGCAGGGCGTTGTACCACGAACTCGCTTCCTCGATCATCAGCCCTTCAAAGTCGCCGGCGAATTGCGGGTACTGGTTCAACAGTGTCCCCAGGGGCAGCGTCGTTTGCCCGTAATTCGAATTCGGCTCGTTGAAGCAGGGATGGGAAGCGGTCGACGTGCAAGGAGTGTTGAACATGGAATAAAACGGATTGCCCACATTCGTCTGAAGAAAGTTGCTTACGCAGCTATCCCCGATGCAATTCGAATCCGTAGGAGTTACCGCCGCAGTGATCTGGGCCAGCAAGGCCGAAGGGATGAAGGAGCGGTTGTTTGTACCGGCCCAAGGCAGGTGGGTGCTTCGGTTGGCGGAGTAGTCCACGCCGAGCACGATCTGGCTGGGCAGCAAACGCTCGATTCCCAGATTCCACTGGTAGATATTGGCGTCTCGCGCTGCCGTCGTGCCTAGATCGTTCTGATTCTGATAACCCCAGCTCGCAAACTGGCCGTACTGCTTACCCTGCGGTCCGGTAAAGCCTCCGGGAAACGGGTTCTCCAGGGTCGCGGATTGGGTGGCGAAATTGTCGTTGGTAAAAAACAGGTTCGCGGTCTTGCGGAACGCCGACCCGGGATACTGGAAGTTGGTGGCCGGGCTCATTCCGAAATAGATGCCCGCCCCTCCACGCACCACCGTCTGCGGATCGAGTTGGTACGAGAAACCCAGCCTCGGCCCAACGTCTTTCCAGTAGGTCGGAACCGTCCTCATGCTCGACGTCGGGAATTGCGTCGTGCCGAGCACCTCTTGCGACGCTGGGTAATTCAATCCCGCCGACTGCATCATCGCCTGCGTGCTTAGCGTACCCGCCGGCGCCGTCCCCGGGACAGAATTGAGTGGAATATTCACGCCGCTGTCGGCGGCGAAATTGCTGAACTCGATCTGGTTTCCGCGCGACGTGTAAGGCGAACTCCACTGATAGCGCAGGCCCAGATTGAGGGTTAGTTTCGAGTTTACCCTCCAATCATCCTGCACATAAAATCCCGTCTCCAGCGACCGGTTCGCCACCGAAGGTGTCACCACCAGCTGGCTGGAGGCGTTGATATTATCGCCGTAGCCAAAAGCCAGGCTGGCAAAGGGATTGCCGGTTGGGTTCCCCGAGGCATCTGTATCGCTGTTCGGAGTCGGCGATGTAGTGTTGTCCGTAAAGGTTATGAAGCCACTCGGGTAATTCGGCTGCCAGAAATTGTTATAGAAAATCCTTTGCTCGCCGCCGATCTTAATCAGATGAGACCCTTTGGAAATCACCAACTGCGACGAGTAACTGACCAGGGTGTGGGCAAAGGTAGTGTTGATGCAGCACTGATCGTAGAGATTCGTCCACGGGGAATTTCCCTGCATCAGAAATGTCGGCATCTTGTCGATCCCATTAGCCTGTTGGAACACCGAAGGCAATCCTTGAACGCCGGCTGGCAGCGAAGCGTTGAAACTGGTGATCGTCGGGATACTCGGGAGCGAAAGTTCGTGCACCCGGTCGACTCCTATATGGCTGGTCCAGATGATCCGCGGATTGAAGGTTCTGGTGTACTCCAACGAAGCGTTCTGCGCTACCGTCACACCGCTCTTGATTCCGTCATTATCGAAGCCGTCGCCCAGGGTCAGTGGACTCGTGCCATTGCTCCAGCCTCGGCTGTAGCGACCGCTCAGGTGATTCCTGTCGTTAATCTCGTGGTCTAGCTTGATGTCAAACTGGTAATCCGGATACTGCGACAACGTCGAGTAGTTGTAGTTGTTGAACTCGTTCGCGTTGCTGGGTTTCGGATAGAGATTGAGGACGGCCAATCCGATAGGATTCAATTCGCCGGGCGGGATCACGTTCAGATTGCCGTTGTACTGCACCTGCGGCCTGTTTATGCATGGAGTCCCACACCCTTGCGCGGTCGGATCGTAAATAGGAGTCGCTGTCGCCGAAAAGTCGCCTTGCCGCTCCGCCAGGGTCGGCACGGTCACAACTCCGCTGGACGCGCTGGAACTTGCCACCTTCTCGAAATCGACGAAGAAGAACGTGCGGTTCTTTATGATCGGGCCGCCCAGCGAAAATCCACCCTGGTCGCGCTTGCTGTCTGGCTTGGGGTTGGGCGCAGGATTGAAGAAATCGCGGGCATCCAACTGCGAGCGCTGCAGGAAATACCAGCCGCTGCCGTGGAACGCATTGGTTCCGCTCTTCATCACCATGTTTACGACCGTGCCCCCGTTGTTGCCGAACTCGGCCGAGAAGCTGTTGTTCTGCACCTTCATTTCCTGCATGCCCTCGACCAGAGGCTCGTAGTAGACGTTGGTATTCCCTCCCTCACCTTGCTCCGGCGCGCTGATCAAAGAACCGTCCAGCCGTATCTCGGCGGTCGCATTGCGTTGCCCGTTGGAAGTGAAATTCGTTCCCGAGGGATAGTTGTCATTGGTGCCTGAACCCGCCACTTCGGTTACTCCCGCCGCCAGAAACGTCAGGCCGAAAAAGCTGCGGTTGACCAGAGGAAGTTCGTGCACATATTCGTTGCTGATCTCGCTCCCCAGCGTCGCGCTCTCGGTGTCCAGCAACGGAGCCGTCGTGGTGACCTCCATCGTCTCGCTCACGCTTTGCGGTTGCAGCACGAAATCCACGCTGGTTTGTTGGTCGACCTGCAACAGCACGCCGGTTTTTTCCTCCGCGCGAAAACCCGTGCCCTGTGCCTTTACCGTGTACGTCGCGGGCCGCAAGCCGGTGAAAAAGTATTGTCCGTGTTGGTCGGTCTGCGCGGTCTGCGCGATGTTCGTGCCCACATTGGTGATCGTGACCGTGGCATTCACTACCACGGCGCCGCTTTGGTCCGTCACCGAACCTCGCACCTGCGCCTGATAGGAGCCCTGCCCTAACGCGGCGAGCGCCGTAAAAACTACGAGGACGAATGCACTGAATATCGCGGCAACGACACGAATAGATGTGCGCATGGCAGTCTCCGTACTAACTTTCGGATTATTACGAGTCAATACTATTACTTTCGTTTATGGCGAAAGTCAAGTCAAAATCAGCCGCGAAAAATAGACCCCGGGCC
This sequence comes from Candidatus Sulfotelmatobacter sp., assembly GCA_035949755.1. Classification (GTDB taxonomy): domain Bacteria; phylum Acidobacteriota; class Terriglobia; order Terriglobales; family Acidobacteriaceae; genus Sulfotelmatobacter. The sequence continues at coordinate 17,279 of DASYYT010000163.1, read as the reverse complement.
CGGGCTGGACTATTGGTCTCGCGCGCAAGCCGGCCCCGCCGCATTACCGCTCAGATGCTAGCCGAATCTTTGAGTGGCTGCGGTGACCAACATCACAGATTTGCAAAGAAGAACAACCGACACTAGTAACGAATCGACTCATGCTCTCCTTCGAGAGACTGGGCCGCTGTGTCAAATGCGGCAAGAGGACCTGAATGCAATCCCGAGAAGAGACCGCGACCGTTTGGCAATTCCTGCAGAGCCTCGGGCAGGACCTCCGGTTCAGCGGCAAGCTATTCATCTCCAAGCCAAAATTCACGCTGGTTGCGGTGTTGACCCTGGCTCTCGGCATCGCAGTCAACACTACGGTCTTCAGTTGGATCGATCGTGTTCTGCTGCATCCTTATCCCGGCGTCAATGACATTCACCGCCTCGCCCTTATCGAGACCTACACCGCCAGTGGCGACCGCCTGGTCGCCTCTTCTTACCTCGACTACCGCGATTACCGCGACAACCTGAGACTTGTTTCCGCCGTGGCCATCGGGCGCTTCACACCTCTCAGTGTCGGCTCACGGGAGAATGCAGAGCGCGCCTGGGCGGAACTGGTCTCGGCCAACTACTTTGACGTACTGGGGGTGAAACCAATTCTCGGCCGCGCCTTTCTTCCCGAAGAGGGCGCTGACCGGCCGGGCGCTTTTCCGATTGCCGTCATCAGCTACAGGATGTGGCAGAACCGCTACCATGGCGATCGCAATGTCCTCGGCCAGGTCATCCGTTTGAACCGCCGCCAGTTGACCATCATTGGAGTCGCGCCTCAGCAGTTCCGCGGCAGCACCGTTGGCTTGGTCTATGACGTGTGGATGCCCATCACCATGGCTGCCGAGATGGGCACAGGGGATGGCACGCTGCAGTACCGCGGATGCCGTGATCTCACTTCGACCATTGTTCGGCTCAAGCCGGGCGTCACCATTGACCAGGCACGCGAAGAGGTCGCCGCATTGGCAAGAAGGTTGGCAGCGACTTATCCCGATACCAACCGCGGAGTGGAGGCCACTGTCGTTCCCGTATGGGCGGGACACTTGGGCGCACAGAGCGTGCTGCTGAAGCCGTTGCAGATTCTTATGGCAGTATGCGCCTTGCTGCTGATTATCGTTTGCGCCAACGTCTCCAATTTGCTTTTGGCCCGAGCCATCTCGCGGCACAAGGAGTTCGGGATACGGCTTGCATTTGGAGCGCGCCGATCGCGGCTGGTCCGGCAGTTGCTTACCGAGACGCTGTTGCTGGCCCTGGCCGGGGCAGCCCTGGGCATGCTGCTGGTGATGTGGATGGGAAAATCGCTGAACCGTTTGCTTCCTGCAGTGGATTTTCCCTTCGATCTTGGAGCCGGCCTCAACCTGCCGACCCTGGGGTTCACCGTGCTGATTGTCCTGGTGGCGACTGTTGCCGCGGGACTCGCCCCGGCTTTGCTCTCGCTGCGCGCCGATCTCAGTAGCGCGTTGAACGAGGGCGGGCGCGGGGGGATTGGCGGAACTCGCTCGCACAAGCTGAGAGGGTTGCTGGTGGGAATTGAAGTTGCCCTGGCGATGGTCGCCCTGGTCAGCGCCGGTCTTTTCCTGCGTAGCTTCGGAAACGCAAGCCGCATTGAACCCGGTTTTGATACCAGGAATGTCGCCGTCTCCCAGTTCTATCTTTCCAATGCCGGCTACAGCGCCCAAGAGCAGTGGGCCTTCTGCCGCCAGCTGCGCCAGCGCATGGAAGCCATGCCCGGAGTGATTGCCGTAACCTATTCCGACTTTGTTCCGCTCAGTTCGCCCGGCTCGAGCCCGGAAGATCAGCTTGTCATCGATGGATACGTACCTGCTCCGAACGAACAGATGATCATTCATCGCGCCACGGTCCCGCCCGGATACTTCCAGTTCATGGGCATCCGGATGCTCGAAGGGCGCGATTTTACGGAGCGTGATGAGGACGGCACGCCCCCAGTGATGATTGTCAACGAAACCTTTGCGCGGCACTTCTTCGCAGGCGCAAGCCCAGTTGGGCGCACGGTCCGCGTTGCCGGTGCAACCGCGACCATCGTTGCCGAAGTGAACAATAGCAAGTACAACACCCCCACCGAGGCTCCGTCGCCCTATTTCTACCTGCCCTTCCGGCAATGGTTCCGGCCCGGCTTGAATTTTTCGATGTTGATTAAGACGAATCTCGCGGATTCTATGGAGATCGTTCCGGTGCTTCGCCGGGAGGCGCTGGCCCTCAACCAGGATGCGGTCTTCCATTCCATGCGGCTGGCCGACGCGGTTGGTTATTCTCTGTACGCGCAGAAAGTAGCCGCCAGCCTTCTGACGGTTGTCGGAGTGCTCTGCCTTCTGCTGGCGGCCATTGGACTGTACAGTGTCATGAGCTACGCCGTAAGCCAGCGCACGCAGGAGTTCGGAGTGCGTATGGCACTCGGCGCCAGCCAGTTCAAGGTCATGCAAATGGTCGCACGCGAAAGCCTTTTGCTGACGATCCCCGGATTGTTCGTCGGGATCGCGGCAGCGCTGGCGACGTTTCGTCTTTTCGGCAGCATGCTGGTCGGAGTCAGCCCCGCCGACCCGTGGACCATCGTCGGCTCAGCGCTGTTCCTGGTCTCGGTGACCCTGCTGGCCAGCTATTTGCCTGCCAGACGCGCCATGCGGATCAATCCCATGGCCGCTCTCCGCTGCGAATAAATTTTCGATTGCCCGCCGGCTAAAAGCGATGTGGGGACAGCCGCCCTCGGCTGTCCCGGCCGCGCAAGCGGCCGCAAGACGCCTGCTCCTTCTAGAATTGCGAGTCGCTTCTGATTTGCTTGATAAAATTTCGTGGCGTAATCTGACCACCTGCTGCTCCCAGCGCAGATCAACTCCACCTATGCGATATCTTCATTCTTTTGTTTTATTGCTGATCGGGTTGGCCGCTCTGCTGGCCCCCATCCATGCGGGTGCGGCGACTGGCGTGCTAGCGGCCCAGAACGGCAGCGCGCTCACGTTGTCGAACCAGGCCATCGCGGCGACATGGTCCGTGCGTGACCACACGTTGCGCTGGCAAAGCCTGACCAATCACTTTACCGGTGTGACTTTGCCCCTAGACGGCAGCCCCTTTGCCTTCGTGCCCAAAGAAGGCGCGGTGCTGCGATCCGCAGACTTCAAGATCATGGCGGACCCTGTGATGGAAGAGATCCCATTGTCAGCGAACTCGTCGAGAGCGGCAGATCACTTGTCCGGCAGGCAAATTCGCATTGAACTGGAAAATTCCGCGGCGAAAGTGCACCTGACTTGGAAGGCGCTGCTGCGCGACGGCGCAAACTATGTCCGCGAAGAGATAACGATCCATTCGACGCAGCAACCGCTGGCGCTGGCGCAGATTGTGCTGGTAGATGCGGTCGTGCCGGGCGCATTCGTCTCCGGCCATGCCAAGGGCTCGCCGGTTACGGCCGGAACCTGGTTCTTTGGATTCGAGCAGCCTCTCTCAGAGTGCCGGGTGCACGCCGAGCGAGCCTCCTGTTGGCTCTCCCGGGAGCTGCCGGTGCAAGCGGACCAAAGCGTGACGTACTCAGCCGTATTTGGCGCGACGCACGCCGGACAGCTTCGCCGCGACTTCCTTCACTATGTGGAGCTCGAACGCGCTCATCCTTATCGCACTTTCCTGCACTACAACACCTGGTACGACCTGGGATATTCGGATCGCTACAGCGAGCAACAGCTCCTCGCTTCTATCAATGGATTCGGCGAGCAGCTGACCCGCCAGCGCGGCGTCCAGCTCGACAGCTTTCTCCTCGACGATGGCTGGGACGATCCCACTACGCTGTGGCATTTCAATCCCGGCTTCCCTGATGGACTTACTAATGTATCCAAAGTGGCCGCCAGTTATGGCGCCGCTCCCGGTATCTGGCTTTCGCCCTGGGGAGGCTACGAGAAGCCAAAGGCGCAGCGCCTCATCTCGGCTCACGCGCAAGGATTCGAGACCAATGATGGCGGCCTCGCGCTTTCCGGCCCCAAATACTATCGCTACTTTCGCGATACCTGCTTCCAGATGATCGACAAGTATGGCGTAAACCAGTTCAAGTTCGATGGCACCGGCAATGCCAACGAAGTGATCCCCGGCAGCGAGTTCGACAGCGACTTCGATGCGGCCATCCATCTCATCGGCGAGCTGCGCGCGAAGAAACCTGACATCTACATCAATCTCACCACGGGCACGTATCCATCCCCTTTCTGGCTGCTGTATGCGGATTCGATTTGGCGCGGCGGCGACGATCACAACTTCGCCGGCGTAGGCTCGAATCGCCAGCGCTGGATCACCTATCGCGACTCGCAAACCTACCGCTGGGTCGTCGAAGAGGGACCGCTGTTTCCGTTGAACTCGCTCATGCTGCACGGCATGATCTTTGCGCGCGACGCTGAGCGTCTGGCTGACGATCCCGGCCACGATTTTCCTGACGAAGTGCACTCTTATTTCGGCACCGGCACGCAACTGCAGGAGATGTACATCACGCCTACGCTTCTCTCCGCGCAGGATTGGGACGTGCTCGCCGATGCGGCGAAATGGTCGCGTGCCAACGCGCAGGTGCTCAAAGACTCGCACTGGGTCGGCGGAGATCCCGCGCGCCTCGAAGTGTATGGCTGGGCCGCATGGACGCCGAAAAAAGCCATCCTCACCTTGCGCAACCCCAGCGACAAGCCGCAGGATTTTACCGCCGTGCTCGGTTCGCTGCTCGAGTTGCCGACTGGTAGCATGCGCCAGTTCACTGCGCGCAATGTGTGGAAGAAAGAGAGCACGGCCGCCACGATTGCGGCGCAGGAGCCACACACGTTTCATCTTCAGCCATTCCAGGTATTGACGCTGGAACTGGTTCCGTAACGACGCCATCTGACGGGCAAGGTTGTGGGATGCAAACCGGCGGAGTGACGCGAGCGCGCTGACTCTGGCATCATAACGATAGCGTTTTCCTTCCTATGAAAGCCGCAATCCTCTCCTCCCCTAAGCCGGTCGCACAACGTCCACTGGAAATCATTGAAGTCGCTGATCCGCGAGTGCGGCCCGGGCACCTGCTGCTGCGCGTGCGCGCCTGCGGCGTGTGCCGCACCGATCTGCACATTGTGGAGGGCGAACTGCCGCCCAAGCAGTTGCGGATTATTCCCGGCCACCAGATCGTGGGCGAAGTGGTGGATGGCGCCGGCGCTGAATTGCCCGTTGGTTCGCGCGTGGGCGTCTCCTGGCTGGGCGGAACGGACGGCACGTGCCCGTACTGCCAGAGAGGTCGGGAGAATCTCTGCGACTCGCCAACCTTCACGGGCTACAACGTCGCTGGCGGATATGCGGAGCACGCTTTTGCCCGCACCGATTTTGTCTTTCCGCTGCCGGATGCTCTGGACGATCTCCACGCCGCGCCTCTGTTGTGCGCGGGCATCATTGGCTTTCGCAGCCTGCGCGTCGCCGGCGTGGAGCGCGGCGAGCGCGTGGGGCTGTTTGGTTTTGGCGCGTCGGCGCACCTGGCGATCGCGGTGCTGCATGCATGGAACTGTGAGGTCTATGTTTCCACGCGCGGGAAGTCTCATCGCAAGCTGGCAGAGTCACTGGGCGCAAAGTGGATAGGAACTGAAACCGACAAGCCGCCCGTGGAACTCGATCGCGCGGTGACGTTTGCTCCCAGCGGCGACGTGGTAATCGCGGCGCTCTCCAGCCTGCGCAAGGGTGGTATCGTGGCGATCAATGCGATTCATCTGGATCGCGTACCGCAGTTTGATTACGACAGCCTGCTGTGGGGTGAGCGGCAGATACGCAGCGTGGCGAACATGACCCGGCAGGATGCCCGCGACTTCCTGGCACTGGCAGCCGACATCGGTTTGCGGCCTAAGGTGACGGTGTTCCCTCTAGCTCAAGCAAATGAAGCACTTATGGCGGTGAAGAGCGATTCCGTGGATGGAGCAGCGGTGATCGTGCCGTAGTGTGTAAATTTTATATATGTTCCTGCAGGAACATTGTTTTACAAAATTGTACATACAATTTTCCTATACTGCGCGTAAGTAGCTTGTTTGCAGTAGGTTACGAGAGGCGGCGCGGCGCCTGGCAAGACCAAGAATCGAACGTTTAGGTTACCGGCGCGAAGGTGAGGAGGAACAGGACGCAGAACGCGATGGCCTGGGAGAGTTCGCTCCAGCCGAGACGCCGCACCAGCAGAGGAGCGGGTTTTTGGACGAAATAGAGCCAGCCGCGGAACATGACGGGCGCAAAGGCAAGCGAAGCGAGAGCAGGAATCAGGCCGGTGAGGCAAGCGATGGTGAGGGCGACCGTCATGAGGGCTTGCCCGACGGCGAACGCCCAGCCTCGCGACAGCTTTTCGCGCAGGCCCTGAACTCGAGCCGTGTGAATGCGGAGTTGGACATAATGAATCTGATTTCCGGCGAAGATCAGGTTGGCCAGCCACAGAGTCCAAGCGGTAAGCCCGAATTTTCCGGTAATGACGTAATAGGCCGCGGGAGCGGAGGAGGTGAGGCCGATGGTTCCTACGACTTCCGCCAGCATGCGCGCCCAGCGGCCGAGTTTTTTGAGAAGAGCTTGGGCGACGAAAGCGGCTCCTGCCGCGCAGCCGATCAACCAGAGCAGAGGATTGTTTCCGGCCCAGAGCAACATGAGCAGGGCGAGGGCTGCGACTGAGCCGAGGTAAAGCGCAACGAAAGCGACTTCGCGGCGCTCTTCGGCGGTCTGGGCGCGCAGGGCTGAAGTTCCGAGCAGGCTCTCGAGAGGAGTGCGGAGCCAGAAAAGAGTCAGGGCTGCCGTCAAGAGCAAAATGAATGGGAAGAAGTTGCTGCTTGCGCGCAGAGCGATGCCCGCACCGGTGACCATGGGAACGAGCAACAGTCCCCAGGCGCCGTGCTCGCGGGGAAGAATGAGGGACTGGCGGCGTTGGCTCTGTGCTTTCTCGGTGGCGGCCGCCGTTCCGGCCGGGACAGCCGATGGCGGCTGACCCCACATGTTCCTGGTTTCGGGTTCCGCGAGGACTGTCATTATCTCCATCCCGCCATCTGAATGTGTTGCATGCCTTTGACGGCGCGCATGTACTGGGCGCGCTCGAAGGCGCCGGGATCGGGGCAGCGGATCTGGCTCATGCTGCCTTGCATCTGGGCGACCGATTCGTATTCATGCTCTTCCATCCAGTCGCGCAGTTCGTGCTCGAGGTGCCTGAGGTGGTTTATGCCATGGCGCATGAGCGAAGAGCAGACCATGGTCACATTGGCCCCCACCATCAGCAATTTCACGACGTCTTCGGCATTGTGAACGCCGCCGGTGGCGGCAAGACTGGCGCGAAGGCGGCCGAAGAGAATTCCAATCCAGGTGAGAGGCAGCCGCAAGGCGTGGGGAGTGCTCAACAGCACGTTGGGACGAATTTCCAGTTCTTCCAGATCGATATCCGGCTGATAAAAACGATTGAAGAGCACGAGACCGTCGGCGCCGGCGTCCTCGAGGCGGTGCGCCATATTGGCGAAGTTGCTGAAAAACGGGCTCACCTTCACGGCCACGGGAATTTTGACCGCGTTCTTCACGGCGCGCACGATGTCGAGATAGCCTTGCTCGACCTCGGCGGAGGTCAATTTTGGATCGGTGGGAATGAAATAGATATTGCATTCGATGGCGTCAGCGCCGGCGCATTCGATTTCGGTGGCAAACTTTGTCCATCCCCCCAGGGTCGAACCGTTGAGGCTGGCGATCACCGGTATGCCGACGGCAGATTTGGCCTTGCGGATGTGATTCAGATAGCCCTCAGGGCCGGTGTGAAATTCGGTCGGCTGCGGGAAGTAAGAGAGCGATTCGGCGAAGCTGTCAGTGCCTTGCGCGAGATGGTAGTGCAGATCCACTTCTTCCTGCTGCAGTTGCTCTTCGAACAAGGAATAGAGGACGACGGCAGAGGCGCCCGCGTCCTCCAGGCGGCAGATGCCGTCGATTTCGCGTGACAAAGGGGACGCTGAAACCACCAGCGGGGAGGGCAGCTTGAGGCCGAGATAAGTGGTGGTGAGGTCGGTCATGAAAATCTCCTTATTCTGCTACTTCGTCGCTCAATCGAAATCCGACCCTACGAAAGGCGCGTAGGGCGGCACCCTCTTAATTATTTTGTTGCCCCAACGGGAGCCGGTTTTTCTGCTGCCGGTTTCGCGGGTTCTTCTTTGACCGGGGCCGCTGGGTCGAGCTTGCGGGCGGCCATGTATTCGTACATGCGATAACGATGTTCGACATCCTGCTGAGCCAGCTTCCACAGATGCTCGGCATGTTCCGGATTGCTCTTGGTGAGCATCTTGAAGCGCGTTTGCTGCAGCAGGTATTCCTGGACTTTGCGGGTGGGAGCGCGGGAATCGAGGGCGAGCGGATTCTCGCCCATCGCGGCGCGCTCGGGACTGAAACGGTAGAGCAGCCACTGTCCGGATTCGATGGCGACCTTCTGGTCGCTCATGGACGTGGTCATGTCGATGCCATGAGCGATGCACGAAGAGTACGCAATGATGATGCTGGGGCCGTTGTACGCTTCGGCTTCCAGAAAAGCTTTTAGGGTGTGCTCGTCTTTGGCGCCCATGGCGACGCTGGCGACGTAGACGTTGCCGTAGGTCATGGCCATCAGGCCGAGATCCTTCTTCGGTCCGGGCTTGCCGCCGGCGGCGAACTTGGCAACCGCCCCGCGCGGGGTGGACTTGGAGGCCTGCCCGCCGGTATTGGAGTAGACCTCGGTATCGAGTACGAGGATATTTACATTTCGTCCGCTGGCGAGGACGTGGTCGAGTCCGCCGTAGCCGATATCGTAAGCCCAGCCGTCGCCCCCGACGATCCAGACGCTCTTTTTGACCAGCATGTCGGCGATGGAGAGCAGTTGCTTAGCTTCGGGCGAATTGAGCTTGCGCAGGCGCTCTTTCAGGATGTCGACCCGCTGCCGCTGCTCGTATATATCGGATTCATCTTTCTGTTTGGCGTTCAGGATGGCAGAGGCCACATCGTCTCCGATCTGTCCGGCCAGACGGCGAAGCAGTTCCTGAGCGAATTCGGTTTGCTTGTCAATGGAGACGCGGAAGCCGAGACCGAATTCGGCATTGTCTTCGAAAAGCGAGTTCGACCACGCCGGACCACGGCCGTCGGCATTTTTGGCCCAGGGAGTAGTTGGCAGATTGCCGCCGTAGATCGAGGAGCATCCGGTAGCATTGGCGACAATGGCGCGGTCACCAAAAAGTTGTGAAAGCAGCTTGAGGTAAGGCGTTTCGCCGCATCCGGAACAGGCGCCGGAGAATTCGAACAGCGGCTCCTGGACTTGCTGCTGACGAATCGCCCCGATTTTGATTTTGCGGCGATCAAGTTCGGGAATCTTCAGGAAGAATTCCCAGTTCTCGCTCTCGGGGGCGCGCAAGGGAGGCTGCGGAACCATGTTGATGGCTTTCAGGCGAACTTCGCTCTTGTTCTTTACGGGGCAGATGTCGACGCAGACCCCGCATCCGGTGCAATCCTCGGGGGCGACCTGGATGGTGTATTTCATGCTGGCCCATTCCTTGTCGCGGGCGTCGCAGGATTTGAAGGTGGCAGGAGCGCCTGCGAGTTCCTTCCGGTCGTAGACCTTGATGCGGATGACGGCATGGGGACAAACCATCGCGCACTTGCCGCACTGGATGCAGATCTTGGAATCCCAGGCAGGAATTTCCAGGGCCAGATTGCGCTTCTCCCAGCGGGATGAGGCGGTGGGGAAAGTTCCGTCGCAGGAGAAGGCGCTGACGGGGAGTTCGTCGCCACGGCCGGCATAAATTGCGCCCAGTACTTCGCGCTCGAACTTCGGAGCGCCTGGGAACACGGGAGGCATTTCAATTTTGCCGGTGGCCGTGGCAGGAATTTTCACTTCGAACAGGTGGGCCAGGGTTTCGTCCACTGCGCGCATATTTTTTTGCACGACTTCTTCGCCCTTGCGCCCATAGGTGTAGCGGATGGATTCGCGAATGGCTTCAATGGCCTCGTCGCGGGGGAGGACCTTCGAGATGGCGAAGAAGCAGACCTGCATGATCACGTTCATGCGCGAGCCCATGCCGGCGTCACGCGCGACCTGGTAGGCGTCGATGGCGTAGAACTTGGCTTTCTTCGCAATCAATTGCTGCTGGACTTCGCGGGGGAGATGATCCCAGACTTCATCTTTGCCGAAAGGACTGTTCAGCAGGAAGGTTCCGCCTTCCACCAGCGCGCTAAGCATGTCGTAGCGCTCAAGGAAAATCCACTGATGGCAGGCGATGAAGTTTGCTTTCGAGACCAGATAGCTGGAATGGATGGGCTGCGGGCCGAAGCGCAAGTGGGACACCGTCATCGCGCCCGATTTCTTGGAATCGTAAACGAAATATCCCTGGGCGTTGTTGTCGGTGTTCTCGCCGATGATCTTGATGGAATTCTTATTGGCCCCCACGGTGCCGTCTGCGCCCAGTCCGTAGAAGAGCGCGCGCACCACGCTGTCGGGTTCGGTCGAGAAAGAAGGATCATAGTCGAGGCTGGTGTGGCCGACGTCGTCGTGGATGCCGATGGTGAAGTGATCTTTGGGCTGGGGCTGCTTGAGATTCTCATAGACCGCTTTCACCATCGCGGGAGTGAATTCCTTGGAGGAGAGGCCGTAGCGGCCGCCGACGACGCGGACTGCGTCCGCGCCGTGGACAAAGGCGTCCGAGGCTACATGTTTCGATTCGTGGAGGGCATTCACGACATCTTGATACAGCGGTTCCGCGATGGCGCCAGACTCTTTGGTGCGATCGAGAACTGCGATCTGGCGTACGGTTTTGGGGAGGGATGCCAGAAACGATTTCACGCAGAATGGGCGATAGAGGCGGACTTTGAGGAGGCCGACTCTTTCCCCGTGGGCATTGAGATGCTCGACGGTCTCGTGCGCGACTTCTGCACCGGAGCCCATAACGACAATGACGCGCTCTGCATCGGGGGCGCCGACATAGTCGAACAGGTGGTAGCGGCGGCCTACGACTTCGGCAAAGCTGTTCATGACGGCCTGGACTTTGGCGGGCGCGGCGTCGTAGTAGGGATTGGCGGTTTCGCGAATCTGGAAAAAGACGTCGGGATTCTGGGCCGTGCCGCGCAGCACGGGATGATCGGGCGAGAGAGCGCGCTGGCGATGTTCGATCACGCGATCCATGTTGATGAGGGCCCGCATGTCGTCTTCGGTGAGCATCTCGATCTTGTTGACTTCGTGAGAAGTGCGGAAGCCGTCGAAGAAATGCAGGAAGGGGATGCGGGTCTCGAGCGAAGCGGCGTGCGCGATCAGAGCCAGGTCCATCGCCTCCTGCACGGAGTTGGAGCAGAGCATCGCCCAACCGGTGGTGCGGCACAACATCACGTCGGAGTGGTCGCCGAAGATCGAGAGAGCGTGAGTCGCAACGGTGCGCGCCGAAACATGAAACGCCGCCGGGGTTAACTCGCCGGCGATCTTGTTCATGTTGGGGATCATCAACAGCAGTCCCTGGGACGCGGTGAAGGTGGTGGAAAGCGATCCCGTCTGGAGGGCGCCGTGGACGGCTCCGGCTGCGCCGCCTTCGCTCTGCATCTCTAGGACGTGAGGGATGCTGCCCCAAAGGTTGGGGACTTCCTCGGAGGCCCACTGATCGGCCCACTCGCCCATGGGAGACGAAGGAGTGATGGGGTAAATGGCGATCACTTCGTTGACGCGATAGGCAACATGCGCGACCGCCTCATTGGCGTCCATGGTCTTAAACTTGCGCTTCATTGACATCCCCCAATCAGAAATCTCGACGGCGGCCACCAGAGTGACCCTGCGATATGAACAGGATGCAGCATGGGTGGGGTGGATGTCGGGACGCAGGTTCACAGCGCGGTGTGATTAGGATCACACTTTTCCGGAATGGGATTGGAATGGGGTTGAGGAAGTCAAGATTCTCCATCTTGTAGCGCAAAAACCCAGGGATAAAGGGTGGGCACGGCCCGGACGAAATGCGTCCGGGGCTATGTGGGTGCGTCCGGGCTACGTGGTGGGGGGGCTTACGGTCCGACTCCGCCGGTGTGGCAGTCGGCGCAGTTGACTTGCGTAAGATCTCCGATATCGACCGGGTGCTGGAACGCGGCCGGGGCCGGAATTACGGCGGTAGCCACGCCCTCGGATTGCGACATCAAAGTGTGGCACTGGTTGCAGTCGCGACTGATGACGCGACCGTCGGAGCTGACATGCTGTCCGTCATGGCAACGGAAGCAGCCGGGATAATAGTAGTGGCCGAGATTGTTGGGGTGGGTCTGCCAGTTGACCTTCATTGCGGGGAAGGTGGTGCGCTTGAAAATCTGCTGCACTTCGGCGACGGCGCTGCGGATTTCAAGTTGCTTGGACTTGGCCACGTCCGGATACTTTTTCTCGTAAAAATCCTGCAATCCACCGGCGATGCCTTGCATGGCAGCGTCGGTGCTGGGGTAATTCGCGGCCAGCACCGTGACCGCTTGCTGCTTGATGAAGGGCAGGGAAGCGTCGAGCCGGCGCGCCCAGAGAGACTGGTCGACCGATTGATCGGGGGGAACGTAGATGTGGGTGGGGCGGTTGTGGCAGTCCACGCAATCCATGTGATGGCGCGGCGCTTTGGCGATCTGATCTTTGGTGAGGGTCGAATCTTTGGCGTAGTACTCGGTGACGCGGCCTTGTAGATCCTCGACGTGAATGTAAGGGATCACCTGGCGTTTCTCGTCGGCGGCAACGTAGTCGATTTTGTTGCCGATGTTCATGTGCCAATGGATGCCTTCGGGGGCGCCGGTGGCGGGATCACCGCCGCCAGTCTTGATCAGCATGCGGATCTGGCGCAGCGTGTTTTTCTCGTCGTTGCCGTAGTGATTAAAGTCTTTCAGCTGCCCGCCATAAAACTTCTTCGGCCAATGGCACTGCTCGCAGGTCTCCTGGGCGGGGCGCAAGTTCTTCACTGGAGTTGGTATCGGCCTCGGGAAGGTGTGAAAGATGGTGGCGAAGACCTGGCGGCTGCCGGAAAGTTTGGATTTCACGAACCAGGTCGCGCCCGCTCCTACGTGGCAGTCTGCGCAGGCGACGCGCGCGTGCGGGGAAAGCTGGTAAGCGATGTATTCCGGACTCATCACGGTGTGGCAGAGTTGACCGCAGAACGAGACGGATTCGGTGAACTCATACGCCTTATAACTGCCGGCTGCGCTCACCACCGCGAACACTACTAAGAAAGTGAGGAAGGAAACGACGGCGCTGCGTTGCGTCGGATCGTTGAGATCGATGCGGGGATAGAAGGCGGAGGGCGCGGCGTGCTTGCGGCGTTCCAGAAAGATGCCGGCGGCGATCAGCAGCAGCCCGAGGATCAGAAAGGCGGGCGATACCATGTAGGCCAAGATTCCGATATAAGGGCTGGGCTTGACCGCAATCTGATCAATGAGGACAAAGAGAAAGACGTTGGCCAGACTGACGATGGCCAGGGCCACGCCCGCCAGGCTGATTGGGTTACGCATCAGCATACGCGAAACGTGCCACGGCTCTGGGGTGGGCGGCGGAGTATTCTCAGTCGCCATGCTGAACCTCAGTGGCTTCTTCGTGCTCGGCCGATTGTGGCTCGGCGGCCGGACTGCTTTCGCCGATTGATTCGATTAAAGCTGCGCTGTCGAGGCCGTGTTCTTCGCGGTAGTGATGCACCGTCATTTTTCCATCCCACCAGGCCCAATTCATTGGGTATATGTCGGGGTCGAAAAAGACCTGGTAAAAGTGCCAGACGACGATGGCCAAGGTAGCCAGGATCGCTTCATAGAGGTGAATGGCGGTGGCGATGTCGAGCCACCAGCGCGCCATGTGATTGCCGACGAAAACTCTGGCCCACAGCATGACGCCGGTCACCGCCATGACGATCATGCCCCAGACCAGCGCCCAGTATTCTGCCTTTTCCGCGTAGTTGAAACGCGCAAACTCAGGCTTGCGGGAGGTAAGTCCGAGATAGTAGGCGATATTCTGCCACGCGCCGCGGGCGTCGTCCAGTGTCGGAAACAGGTCGCGGATCAGTTTGCGGCCCGGCCGGCTGATCGCGACGTCGAAGATGTGATAGAGGCTCACACCAATCAGCACAACTGCGGCGATGCGATGCAGCAGCCCCCGCATGTGCTCGCCCAACGAGAGCATAGAGGCATACCAGGAGTCGGGGAACTTCAGAGCGAAACCGGTTAGGACAAGAACGATGAAGCTGGCGAGCAGCACGGCATGCTGCAAGCGGAAGCGCAGCGGCATGCGGCTGACGAAATGTTGCTGCATCTTGCGCCGGGCAACGACCTTGGCGCGCCAGATGATGAAGTTGTGCAGCAGCATGCCGCCGATGACGGCAAAGATCATGCTGAGGTAGAAGCGGCGAATCCAGCGCACGGCTTTGCTGCCGACATCGGCGGAGAGCGGGGCCCCCACGTGTACTTTTGCCGCGGTGAATTTTTCGGTGACGCCGGGATGGCACTGGCCACAAGTGCGGGCAAGATTTTTGGGATTAATGGTCGAGCGGGGATCGCTGGAGGGGAAGATGCTGTGGGTGCCATGGCAACTGGCGCAATTGGCGACCACCTGCGAGCCTTCCCGCGACGCCAGTCCGTGGTAGCTGGCCAGATAGGTGGATTCGCGGTGGCTGGGTACGCCAAATTCCTGGGAGAGCCGAACCCCCTCGTGACAACGCGCACACGTGGCCTGGGCAACATTTTGGGCCGAGACTGGGGAATTGGGATCGTTGAGCGCCTTGATGGAGTGGATGCCATGGCAGTCGGTGCAGACGGGAGCCTGCCAATTTCCATGCGCGAGCGCCTGGCCATGAATGCTCTGCTGAAACTCTTTGGATATCTGGTCGTGGCAGCGGCCGCAGGTCAGCGGCACGTTGAATTTGAAGATCGGCGACTTGGGATCCTTGGCGTCTAGAATCTCGTGAGTGCCGTGGCAATCGGTGCAGACCGCAGCTTTTTCCGAACCATTGGCGACGGCGTGTCCGTGAACGCTTTGCTCATAAGAGGCGACCATTTGGGCGCTTTGCCCGCCATCTTCCATGACGAACTTCTGGCTATGGCAGGAGCCGCAGGTCGCGGGAATATTTGTGTGGTGGACGCGCGATTTGGGATCGCTGGCGGGCAACAATTCATGCGGGCTTCCATGGCAATCTACGCAGGTTGCCGCGTGGCTGTTTCCGCCCTGGACTGCCTTGGCGTGAAAGCTGCGTTGGTAAGCCGCTTGCTCATCGGCGTGGCAGGTAGCGCATGTAATTTTTTTGGGTGTGGTTTCGTGGGCCGCGCTTTTTACGTCCGTGTGGCAGTCCACGCAGGTGAACATACTGCCGTGGATGGAGTCTTTGAAAGCCTGCGGGTCAACGTGCAGACTGACATTCTTGCCATTTTCGTCGTGACTGAGCGAGGGGTCGCCATGGCAGGCTAGGCATTCATCCGCAGTTGGCTTGGGAGGATCTTTTTTGCCGGCAGCATGGAGAGCGCCGGCGGCTAAAAGAAGGGTGAGGGCAACGCCAGGCGCAACAAGATTCCGTATGGTTCGCGTGGACATGCTCTCACCCGCCAATTCTTCAGAATTGAACTTCTCCGTGCGGCTGTTAAGGCCGCCATTGCGACTTACTTACCCAGACCACGAATGTAGGTAACCAGGTCCTTGATTTCCGTATCTTTCAGCTTTTCACCGTAGGCGGGCATCTTCGGAGGCTTGCCTTTGGTGATGACTTCAGTCAATTGAGCGTCACTCATGCCCTTAATTTCCGGGGAAGCAAAATCTTTGGTGCCCATCTTGCCGCCCTTGCCGTCGGCTCCATGACACATGGCGCATTTGGCCTTGTAGGTAGCGGCTGCGTCCTGAGCCACTGCCGAAGAGTTGCAGACTGCCACCAGTCCGCCCGCTAAGAGAACCGCCAATCCCACTCTCGTAAAAAGGTTTTTCATTCGCAACTTCCTCCTGAGGAAGAATTTGATTCGCACGATATCACAGAGTAGGGATTGGCCGTCGACCGTCTGGCTACAATCCCACCAATCAGGATTGCAGCGAATCGTGCTTACGTCCGCACCCTGAGAACTCACTCGCAAGGTTAGGTTCGCATGGGCGGAAGATGAGACCTAGGGCAGAGGTCACGCGGCCCTGTGACAACGATCACAGGGTTTTTTCCCGTGGATTGTGATGTTTATCACGGCTCGACGTGCGATGCCGCACAGCGGTCCCCCGACGGGAAACTTAGCATGACACGCATGCGAGGGATGTCGAATTTAGAGTCAGGGCCCCATCAGGAAAGCAACCAGAACCTGAACTGGCGAAGGGAATCGAGCACGCTGGCGAATTCAGCTGCATTTCAGCCGCGGCCGCTGCAAGTGACTTGGGAGATGACGAGCGCCTGCGACTGGAAAGGTGCGCCGACGCGCAGCCTCGGGCGAGTCGCGCGGAATCAGAAACAATTCTCCACTGCCGAGGCGTTTCATCTGGTCGAGCAGGTAGCCGAGATGCATGTGCCCTTGCTAACGCTGACGGGCGGCGATCCGCTGTTGCGGCCGGACCTGTTTCCCATCGTGGAATTTGCGGCCGCGCGGTCCGTGCGCACATCCCTGACTCTGCTGCCCACGCCGGCGCTGACTGCGGAGGTCTTCGGTGAGCTGAAGACCGCTGGGCTGATGAGGGTTGGATTGTGGCTGCATGGTTCGACTCCGGCTCTACATGATGTGTACTGGAGGGTTCCGGGATCGCAACGGCGCACGCTGGATCTGGTGGGGGCATGCCATGAAGTCGAACTTCCGGTGCAAGTCAACACGATTATCGCGCGGCGGAACTTCGCCGACATCGAACCCATGATTGAGCTGCTCACGCGCCTCGACGTCGCGCTGTGGAATGTGATCTTTTTTGTGCCCAAGAGCCGCGACCAAGCCGGCGAAATGCTCTCCGCCGATGAGCACGAGGAAGTATTTGCAAAATTATATGCCGCTTCCGGGCAAGTGCATTTTCAGATCAAGACCACCGAAGCGCAGCACTACCAGCGTTATCTGCTGAAACAGCGAGCGCGAGAATCGCGGGGAAGGATGACTGAAGCGGAGGTAATCACCTGCGCGCCGAAAGGCGTCAATGACGGTAAGGCATTCGTCTTTATCAGTCATGAGGGCGAAGTGTATCCCAGCCGATATCTGCCGATCGCGGGGGGAAACGTGATGACCGATCGGTTGTCTGAGGTGTATTGCAATTCCACTTTGTTTTCTTCGCTGCGCGACAGCTCGAAGCTGCAAGGCAAGTGCGGGCGTTGCCCGATGCGGAACGTCTGCGGAGG
>DASYYT010000162.1:0-16537 GCA_035949755.1 Candidatus Sulfotelmatobacter sp. | reverse complement strand
CCCAAGCGTCCCGAGGGCTGAGGTCCTCGGGACTTTTTGTTCGCGAACTGGCTTCGCTTACTGCCCGCTGGCGATCCTGCCGATTGCAGCCTTTAACTCGTCTGCCTTAAATCCAAATGGTCCCGGCTTGCTCTTGTACGCCACCTTGCCGTTGCGATCGATGAGGTAGAGGCGATCCGGCCAGGCGGTGTACGCGCTCTCCGTGGAATTCCCAAATTCATCCAGCACCGCCGGAATCTCAATCCCCAGCTTGCGCACGCACGTGCCGGCCACCGTGGCTCGCTCTTCTTCGTTGCGGGGGCTGGCGAATACGACCTTGTCATGGAGGTTGCTTTCCATCTGCCATACATCGCTGGGGTGAGCTTCGGTGATGTACACGACCAGAAATTCAACCTGATTTCGGTACTGCTCGTAGAGCTTGTTGAGAGCGGGAACCTCCCGCCGGAAAGGCGGTCAGGTATAGCTGCCAAAGATCAGGACCACGGGCTTGCCTTCCGCGGTCAACGACGATAGCTCGACGTGCGCGCTCTTATCCAGCTTGGCGAGCGTGAAGTCCGGCGCGGGATCGCCAACCTGCAGCGTGCCTGCGCGTGCGCGCAGCCACAACGTCTCAAAAGGGAAAATCAGGAAGGGAACCGGGCCAGGAATTTTCGCCATCACCTGGCCGAAAGCCTCCGGGGGCCGCAGCATAACCCGGTACAGCGCCGCAGTCGCTCCGATCCAAACCACGGCGATGGCGCACAGCGTTACGACGGTTGCATTTTTGGCACGACTCGATTTCCAGTTCAAGTCTCAGAACCCCAGAAAGAAGTGCGCCGATTATAGGGGTGTGCAGCGGAAGATCAATAATAGAAAAGTAGTAGAAGCAGCTCTCAGCTCTCAGCTAAAACGCGCCCCCGCCGCCTCCTCCAAATCCACCGCCGGAGAAGCCGCCCCCGCCACCGAATCCGCCGCCGCCAAATCCCGATCCTGTCGAACTCGCCCGCGGCGCCGAAACAAAAACCTGGTTCATATCCGTCGCCATGCCATGCATTGAGCTGGCAAAGAAAATCGGATTGAACATCATCCCGGGCACGTATCCTCCCGGTGCAACGTACCAGCTTGGCGGATCTTTCACGATCCCGGCAAAGGCCTGCGCCCAGTGATGCTCCACGCCCAGCGCCATCGCGTACGGCAGATATTTTTCGAAGGTGGTGGGCGGCATGAGCTTCAATCGCTCCCCATCCACGCGGTTCATGAACTCCTGAAATCCGAGCACCGCAACCTGCGTTCTCGCTCCCTTCACGGTTTTTGCCGTCATCACGCGCGCAAACAGCCACCAGATCACCGCCGAAATCGCGCCGCACAAAATCAGCAGCGGGATCGAACTGAAAAAGTTCGCCCACCCCATGTACTGGAAAATGGCGAATGGAACCAGGATCGCGATGCCGGCCACCACGCTGTATCCGTTGGCCGACTCGGGATCAAGCAGATACATCCCTTTGCTCTTCAGCGATGACATGATGTCTTCGCGAATAGGTGGAATGGCGGTGTAGAAGCGGTTCTTCAGGCTGGAGAGGGCTATGTCGTTGCCGCCGGCAAAAACATTTTCCAGCATCACGCGCTCGTGGGGGGCCAGGTCCGCGCCCCACTGATCGCGCGGCTTGACCAGGTGGAAAACATAATCCTTGTGCGTGAAGACCAGGGCCTTCTCGGCCGTCTCTTCGATCTTGATATATCCCCGCACCGCCAGATCGACGATCGTCGAGGTGATATCGCGGGGATGGATCGCATCCTCCAGCAGCGTTCCCGCTTCGGCCGGCGACATCCCGGCCGGCGGTTCGTACATGGGCGCGACCGACATGCCGGGATCGGGATCGCGTCCCTTATACCACCACAACACGAACATGCCAGCCAGTGTGACCAAGGGCAGAAACAGTACGGGATTTCCGCCAACAAACCACAAAAACTTCGTAAAAGCGCTCGGCTCTTTGAGGATGCCTTGCGGGATGTAGACATCAATGGTCAGCCCACCGCGCATAGGCAACGGCGCATTCGTTGCAAACTGCGCTTCCGCGCCGTTGACCTCGGCCGAGGCGTTGCGTTCGCTGGAACCATAGACGCCAGTGAACGCCTGGGCGCGGAGAGATCCGGCTGCGGCCTCCGGAAATTGCACCGTAGCTGCCGCGTGATCGATGGGCACCGGCCAGTCATTTCCGGTCACGTTCCAGTAAAACTCGTCGTAGTCTTTGAAAAACCGCGTGCCATTCCGCACGCGATAGGTGATCTCGACCGTGCGCGTGGCGTCCACCGCGTCCGGAATATAAATCTTCAAATCTCGTTCGTGGCTGGAAACCGACGACTCATACTTCAGCTTGCCGCCTTCCCCGTCGGTAACGCTCTGGACTTCAAGAAACAGCTCGTAATTGCTGCCGTTGGGCCCGGGATACTCGATCGGGATCATGCGGTGAATCCCATGCCATTCGCCCACAAAGCTGAGCGAAATCCGCTCCGTCACCACCGCGCTGCCATCTTCATTGACGGTAATGTTGTCCTGAAAATCGGCAACCCGCCAGGATTTCGCCGCTGCGATACTCGAGGAAAAACAGAAGAGAATCGCAAGGAAAGTGATCGTTCGAGAGGTTTTCAAATTACTCAATTTCCCAATTACCCAATTACACAATCCGTCAGAACTTGACTTGCACCGGTTCACGGTCGGCGGCGTTGGCGGTTTCAAAGAACTGCCGCTGCGTGAATCCGAACATGCCGGCCAGAATGTTGGTCGGGAAGGACTGAATTTTCGTATTCAGATCCCGCACCACTGCGTTGTAATAGCGGCGCGAGTTTTGAATCTGGTCTTCGGTCTGGCTCAGCGAGCCTTGCAGTTGCGTGAATTCCTCGGAAGCTTTGAGCTCCGGATAATTCTCGGCCACCGCGAACAGGCTCTTCAGCGCGCCCGTGAGTTGATTCTCCGCCTCCGCCTTGTCCCCGGGAGTCGTCGCCTGCATCGCCTGCGAGCGGAATTTGGCGATGTTCTCGAACGTTCCTTTTTCGTGCGTCGCGTATCCCTTGACCGTCTCGACCAGATTGGGGATCAGGTCGTGGCGCCGCTTCAGTTGCACATCGATGTCGGACCACGCCGAGTCGCAGCGTACCCGCAGCTGCACCAGGCTGTTGTACATGCCGACGAGCACAACCAGGATTACGACAAGAATTACCAGAATGATGATGCCGGCCATGGGCGTCCTTTCTTTGCGGATGGCAACCGCAATTCAATGGGACGTTACCACAGAAAGCCGCCAGCACAAAATAAGCCGGCCCCCATCTTGCCTTGGTAACCAGAGCTAACCCCGGAACGCGCGACGTACGAGATACTTAAGACTAGTTTGAAGAGTGCGGCCGGACGAGGAAATTAGAGACTTCTCAGTTCCAGGCTCCAAGGGTCCCGAATCAGGATCGCTCCTGAAACGGGTTCAGACTCCAGCTGCCGTAATCAATCGGTACGTTCCTGGCACTGCAATGTTGCCCCGGATGGCGTAGTGTCACACTGGGTAATCCACGATTGTGTTTTCCCCGGCAAATTATCTGAGGCCATGACTCTCTTATGAGCGTAAATCCTGCCGACGTCGTCGAATGGCATATCTTCGAGAATCCCGCCGCTACATCTTCGGCTGAAGGTCACGCGATCCACATGGGCCCGTTCGCGACGGAAGAAGAGTGTCGAACCGTGCTGGCCAGCCTGAAACAGATTCCCCAATTCCGCCATGGCGCGCTCGAAATGCATAAGAAATGCCGTCGCCGCGAGAAGCGCATTCGAATGAGGATGCCGGTGCAAGTTTGCCGGCTTTCGGCCGCGGAAACATCATGGACGGCCCACACGGTCGACATTTCGAGCATGGGCGCCCGGCTCGCTGGTCTCGGAGAGCCGCTCAAACTGGGCGAATTCCTGGAAATTCGCTGCGGACAGCGCGAGGCCGTCTTTCGCGTGGCCTGGATTGGATTGCCGGGCACGCCTACTGCTGGCCACATTGGCGTGGAGTGCCTCAGCCCCGAAACCAATATCTGGGATTTCGATCTGTCCTCCCGAACCGACGACGAGCCGCTCTTTCAGGAAATCGCAGTTGCGCGCGCCGTTCAACGGAAGCTGCTGCCTCGCGAAAACCCCCTGCTGCGCACCTTGGATTATTCCGGGAAATGCATTCAGGCACGAACCCTCGGCGGTGACTACTACGACTTTCTCGATCTCGGCCAGGGGCGCGTCGGCTTCGTCCTGGCCGATGTGGCCGGTAAGGGAGTCGCGGCCGCCCTCGTCATGGCCAATCTTCAGGGAAGTATCCACAACCGCATTGGCAACAGCGATCTGCCCGCTTTGCTGACGGCCGTGAACGAGCATATCTACCGCCATACCGCTCCGGAGGTATTCGCGACCTTGTTTTTCGGATGTTATGACGACAATACCCGAAGCTTGCTGTACGTCAATTGTGGACACAGCCCGCCGCTGCTACTCCGCAACTCCGGTGCGGTCGAACGGCTCCAGGCAACGGCGACGGTGTTGGGATTGTTCGAAAACTGGGATTGCTCACTGGCTGAGACTAGCCTGCAATCCGGAGATGTACTGAGCATGTTCACCGACGGTATTACCGAGACATTTGGCGTAGACGGGAAAGAATTTGGCGAAGACCGGTTGCTTGGGCTTCTCCAGCAAAGCCGAGACCTGGACTGCAATGCAATCCTCAAGAAGGTCGAGGCGGTTCTGGAAGAGTTCCGCTGTAGTGATCAATTGCAAGACGACTCCAGCCTGGTAGTCGCCTGCGGAAAATAAGAGAGGAACTGAAGCTGAGTATCGAGCACTGAGAACCTATCTCATAAATAGGTTTTGGGAAGGGCACGGCTTCAGCCGTGCCGTCTGGAGCCGCGAAAAACGCGGGCTTTAGCCCCTGAGGGCACAGGCAGATTACTTTCTGGGTTCAATATGAGATAGCTTCTGAGTACTGCCCGCTACTGCTGCGGCGCGAAGTACCCTTTGCGCGCTCGCACCTGCAGATCCTTCTTGAGGGACGAGATCTGGATCGAGCGATAGCGGCCATCGGCATCGAAATCGGCCGGCTTGTAGGAGACCACGTACTGGCTGCGCAGTTCGTCTTCGATGGCGGCGAACGAATGCGTAATGTCCTTCATCTTGAACGGAAAAAAGGCGCGCCCGCCGGTCGCATCGGCTAGTTGTTCGAGCACCTTGTCGCCGCGCATCACCAGGCCGCTGTCGTCGGTCGAGATCGCGTAGATGATGACCTCAGCCCGCTGCGCCATTTCAATGGCCTGTGCTCTGGAAACTTCGCTCTGGTTATCTTCGCCATCGCTCACGATGATGATGGCTTTACGCACCGGCCGCTCCGGACGGTCTTTCAGGAACTTTTCCTTACAGGCGCGGTAGACGGCATCGTAGAGCGCAGTCCCGCCTCCATTGTGCAGGCGGTGCACCCCCCAGTAAAGCCGGGAATAATTGTCGGTGAAATCCTGGGCCATCTGGCTGTGGCTGTTGAAGCCCACCACGAAAGCTTTATCGTAGCCCACGCGCAGCGTATGCTGCAGGAAGGCGGTGGCGGCGTCCTGCTCGAAATCAAACCGGCTGTCCACTGAGCCGCTGACGTCGATCAGCAATCCCAAATGCAGGGGAAGGTCGGTTTCCCGAAGAAAATTGATAATGGCCTGCGGCGGCTTGTGGTCGTCAAGAATGCTGAAGTCGTTCTCGTTCAGGTCGCGCACGAATTTTCCATGCTTGTCGGTCGCGATGAACAGTACGTTTACTTCGTTTACCCGGGAATGAAGCGTGACCAGCGCACCTTGAGTGTCGTCCGGGTTGTTGTTCTCCGCGGCGTAGCTGGGAGCGCCCGACAGGTACGCAGACTGGGCCCACACCCGGCCCGTCCCCAAAAAGGTTGCCAGACTGAGAATAAAAAGTCCGAGAATGCGGTGCGTGTACTTCATGCCCAGGGAATCCAATTTTTTCACTCTAATCCGCGTTCCAGCACACTCCCAATCTAACGGATGCACGCCAGGGGCCGAAATCGGGGGTTTCTGCGGAGCGCTATCTGATTGACTGTAGGAGCGCGCCGCGCAGGTGCCAAGTTACAAAAGGAGCACACGTTTGGTCATGGCACAAAACATGCAAAGCAAATGACTTCCGGCGTCCCAGGCCCCCAGTACCCAACCGGATTCGCGGCTTAACATAGGCGCACGAAGTTTATCGATTTTTCCTTAGAATCTTTTTTGGAGGCTGTTTGATGAAGAAACTCATGGCGTGTTTGCTCATCGTCCTCATGTCCGCAGTCGCGGCTTTTGCGGCGACTGACGAGCGGGAAGAAGACCGGGTCAAGGATTCGGGTGAAGTGTTGAAAGAGATCCTGAATATTCCCGACGACATTCCCCAGGATCTGCTCGACAAAGCGGAATGCGTCATCATCCTGCCCTCGGTGAAAAAAGGAGCCTTTGGAATCGGTGGCAGCTACGGCCGCGGCGTGATGGTTTGCCGCAGTGGCCCGCATTACAAGGGGAGATGGGGAGCTCCCGCTCTGTACGCGCTGGAAGGGGTCAGCATTGGATTTCAGTTGGGAGGGCAGGCGACCGACTTCGTTCTTCTCGTCATGAATCCCAAAGGGGCCGAATCGCTGCTGCATAGCAAGGTGAAACTGGGAGCGGATGCTTCGGCGGCGGCGGGACCCAAGGGCCGTACCGCCGAGGGCGCTACCGACATCGTGATGAGCGCCGAGATTCTTTCCTATTCCCGTAACAAAGGTTTGTTCGCCGGTGTGTCGCTGGAAGGCTCCACTCTCCGCTCCGACGGCAGCGCCAACGAAAAACTTTACAAGAGAAAATTAACCGCACAGGACATTATCCGCGGCGGCAAAGTCGGGGTTCCGGCGTGCGCGCAACCTCTGGTCGCGCTGCTCGACAAAAAATCTCCAGTCAATAAATCAGATCCTAAATCGCTGGAGTAATTCCCCTGTGAACCTCTGTGCCCTCTGTGGTGAAACCCGCAGAGGGCACGATTCTTGCAAATGCCAAGCTCATCTTTGAGTGATCGCATTCGCGGTCAGGTAGACCGCGACCAATCCCAGTAGAAGCACTGCGCCTTCCACGCGCGTCGACCAGACGTGCAACGCGTCGAACTGGATGCGCGCGGGATTGTCGAGCGTGACTGTGGCGAAGTTGCCGACTGAAGCGCGCAGCGTGTCCATCCGTGGGATGATCCAGAACTGCGAGAACAGGGTCAGCGCAAGCATGAGTACGATGAGCACGTTGCGCACGGCGAAGGCGTGCGCTGTGCCGTCGGTGAGGCGGCTGTAGAGCAGGGAAGAGATCAAAAAGACAATGCCCGAGACGATGGCGATCCAGTGCAGCTTGCCGAGTGCGCGTCCGACGACGTTGCCGGCAAGATGCGTGTCGGGCAGGACGCCGAAAGCCGTCGGCGCAAGCACGAAAGCAAAAAAGATCAATCCGCCGATCCAGACCACAAGCGAGAGCACCATGACGAAGCGCAAGAAGGACATGCAGGAATTATAGTCCGACGAAACGGAACCTCAGCTACTTCGACTCTTTCGCAAGCCCCAGAGTTCGCGCTTGAAAACCCTCATCCGAAGGACATTCCACATGATCTGTGGGGCGCGAAAAAGCACCATCAACCAAATCCACGTCCAAAAAACCAGATATTCCGGAACAAGCGGCAGAAAAGCCGACAATTTAGGTCCGGTGACTGGTTTCTTATGCGCAAAATATCTTAGAGTCTTACCGTCCCAAGCGACGGAAAACCGGGGTTCATATCGAAGGGTCGCCAAGCGCGGCATCGTGTAACCAACTCTGCAGCGCTGAGGCTCAAGCAGGAAGCATTTTCCATCCTGAAAATATTCGACCCAAGCATGTCCAGCGCCGTAACGGCCAGCGGATCCGCCAATGAATCGCGCGTCATAACCCATGCTTAGTAATTGTCGCCAGGTCCAGAGCGCAAAGTCCTCACAATCGCCTTTCTTTTGCTTTTCAAAATCCTCCGGCGGTTGCCAATAGTCTCGCTTTCCAAACAGTTCCTGGTCAGACACGTACTTGCAACCGAGCAGGAAATTGCGAACGTCTCCGATATTTTGGCAGCGCACGCTGAGGGGCTTACTAATGTAGCGACCCATCGGGAAGGTAGAGTGAGGACCTTTCCGTCTAGAGAAAGGTTGTGAAACTTGCTTGCCGACTGCATCGTAGGCTTCGGGAATGATCTCGGCAATCATCGACGCGGCATTCTCTCACGAGTGTGACAGAAATGCCGATGCAGACTATCTAAATGGGGACGGCAACGTTCTCGATGATCTCCTTCAGCACCTGATCGGACTGTTCCGACTTCTTCAGCGTGGACGCGTAGAGTCCATTGACGACCACGCGGTGGGCGAAGACCGGCACGATCAGCGGTTTGAGATCGTCGGGAGTGCAGAAGGTGCGGCCTTCGAGGAACGCCATGGCCTGCGCGGCGCGATAGAGGGCTTGCGATCCGCGGGGCGAGACGCCCAGCGACAGGAATTCGGATTCGCGCGTGCGGCGCACGATTTCGAGAGCGTAGTTCACCAGCGAATCGTCCACTCGAACATTCTTGACCGTCTGCTGCATTTCGATCACGTCAGCGCCGGTGAGCACCGGGCGCAAATCATCCAAATGCGCGGCTCCGGCTTCGGAGCGCAGGATCTGGCGTTCGGCCTGCGCATCGGGATATCCCATGCGCACGCGCATCAGGAAGCGGTCGAGTTGCGATTCGGGCAGCGGATAAGTTCCGTGATGTTCGACCGGATTTTGCGTCGCGATTACCAGAAAGGGCTGCGGCAATTCGTAGGAGTGCGCGTCGACCG
Organism: Candidatus Sulfotelmatobacter sp.; assembly: GCA_035949755.1. Lineage (GTDB taxonomy): Bacteria > Acidobacteriota > Terriglobia > Terriglobales > Acidobacteriaceae > Sulfotelmatobacter. The sequence goes on along the minus strand of DASYYT010000162.1, from coordinate 7,679 downwards.
TGACCTGGCCTTCGTTCATGGCTTCGAGCAAGGCGGACTGCGTCTTGGGCGTGGTGCGATTGATTTCGTCGGCCAGCAGAACGTTGGTGAAGACCGGACCGCGCTTGAACTCGAATGCCTGTTCGGCGGCGGAATAGACCGAGATGCCGAGCACGTCGGACGGCAGCATGTCGCTGGTGAACTGCACGCGCTGGAAGGTGCAGTCGATGGCGCGGGCGAGCGCCTGTCCGAGGGTGGTCTTGCCGACGCCGGGAACGCCTTCGATGAGCAGGTGTCCGCGGGCGAAGATGCTGACCAGGGCAAGGCGAACCACGTCATCCTTCCCGCGAATCACGCGGCGGAGCGCCTTTTCCAGTTCAGCGGCTTTGTGAGATACAGCGATGGCGGTCTCGGGAGACATTCTTATCGATTCTACTATTGGGGCGCGAAGAGGATGGAGTTACCTACGTCATAGACTAGCGGTGAGCCGTGAGCAGTAAGCAATGAGCCGTGAGCACGGGTTCAACTCGCTGAGAACGCTGGTACGTCCGCCAACTTGCGCGAATCTTTCTGTGCACTGCTCATAGCTCATCGCTCATTGCCCACTGCCTTACTGCATAAACTCCGCGGGCCTTCCGGTCAGGCGCTCAATGCGCTTGGCGATCGGGGGATGCGTGGAGAACAGGCCGCCGAAATTCATTCCCAGCAGCGGCTGGATGATGAACAGATGCGCGGTCGAGGGCGTAGCTTGCATCGGGATACGGCGCGAATAGGCGTCCAGCTTTTGCAGAGCGCTGGCTAATGCGTACGGATTGCCGGTGAAATGCGCACCAGTAGCGTCGGCCTGATATTCGCGGGAACGCGAGACTGCGAGCTGAATCAGGCTCGCGGCGATGGGGGCGACGATCAGCATGAACAGCGCCGACAAGCCTCCGCCTCCGCGGCCTTCGCGGTCTCGTCCGCCGAAGCCGCCGAAGATCATGGCCCAACGTCCCATGCTGGCGATCATCGTGATGGCGCCCGCGATGGTCGCTGCAACCGAACTGATCAGGATGTCGCGGTTGTTGACGTGTCCGAGCTCATGGGCGAGGACGCCTTCGAGTTCCTCGTCGTTGAGCAACTCCAGAATGCCGTGCGTCACCGCGACCGAAGCGTGGCTCGGGTTGCGTCCGGTGGCGAAGGCGTTGGGCGACTCGGTCGGAAGCACGTAGATCTTTGGCATCGGGATGCCGATTTTCTGGGTCAGGCGCTCGACCGCTGCGTAGGCGCGCGGAAGTTGCTCGCGCGTGACCGGCTGCGCGCGATACATGGCCAGAGCGATCTTGTCGGAATAGAAATAAGAGACGAAGTTCATGACGGCGGCGAAGGCCAGCGCCAGGAACATTCCGTTTTGGCCGCCGAAGGCGCGTCCGATGAACATCAGGAGCAGCGTGAGAGCGGTCAGCAGGAACGCGGTCTTGAAAGTGTTTCCCATAGTTTTCGTGTAGCTATTTCATTGGATGTTGCGCCGGGGGGCGAGATGCACGTGTGCCATTTTGGGAAAATCCGGGTGCGGAGGGGGTATCCCCCTCCCCCCTGATCTATTGGAATCTATGACTTAGGTCCAGTTGCTCGAATAAAATCTTGGGGCTCAGTAGGTTACAGGCAAAATCTTGGAAAATAAGGAGTTAAGTTCACCCGTCTACGCTCTCGCCAGTTTCGATGATCGCCGTTTTGGGGTGTGGACGTCAAGGATTGTGGTCACAGCAGACGAAGGGCCTGTGCTGTCGGATCTCGGAACGCAGTCGCACCTCGGCCGCGGATGATTCGGGCCGGGGAGGGGGTCTTCAAATGCTTGGGGCCACGACAGGAACTCTAAACCGTCCATGTATAGGCGATTCTGAGTATAGGCGATTCTGAGTGAAATTATTTATTGTCAACGGGCCTGTTCGGACGCAGCCAACTTCCCACACTTCATTGACTTGCGCCGCCACTAGACCTAACATTCCAGCCCAATGATCGGGCAGACCATTTCGCACTACCGCATTGTCGAGAAGCTAGGCGGTGGCGGGATGGGTGTGGTATACAAGGCGGAAGACACGGACCTCGACCGCTTTGTTGCGCTCAAATTCCTGCCCGATGATGTGGCGCACGAGCCGCAGGCGCTCATCCGCTTCCAGCGAGAGGCCAAGGCAGCCTCTGCATTGAACCACCCGAACATCTGCACAATCCACGAAATCGGAAAGCACGATGGGCATCCGTTCATCGTCATGGAGTTTCTGGAAGGCGCGACGCTGAAGCATCTGATCGGTGGAAGAGCATTGGATATCGCAACCGTAGTCTCGCTAGGCATCGACATCGCCGATGCGCTGAATGCTGCGCATGCCAAAGGAGTGGTTCACCGTGACATAAAGCCCGCGAACATTTTTGTCACCCAGCATGGGCACGCCAAAGTTCTTGACTTTGGATTGGCGAAGGTCATGTCCACCCCCAGTTCGGCCAGCCAGATTGCATCGGCGGATACCATGACGATTGAAGAACCGCACCTGACGAGCCCAGGTTCTACGCTAGGCACCGTCGCTTACATGTCGCCGGAGCAAGTGCGCGCGAACGAACTGGATGCGAGGAGTGATCTGTTCTCCTTCGGGGCCGTTCTATACGAAATGGCTACCGGCACTCTGCCCTTCCGGGGAGAAAGCTCGGGAGTGATCTACAAATCGATCCTGGACAATGCACCTGTTCCAGCCATGCAACTGAATCCAGACGTTCCGCGCAGGTTGGAGGACGTCATCAACAAAGCCTTGGAGAAGGATCGCAACCTTCGCTATCAGAGTGCAGCGGAGATACGGTCGGACTTGCTGCGCTTGAAACGGGACACGGAGAGCGGCCGCGGGGCGGCGGTGAGTTCCGCTACGGTCGAGGAACAGGATACAGCCTCGCAGTCCCGGCAAGCGCCAACATCAGGAGCAGTTCGAACCCATGTCTCGGCCTCTGTCGAGAAAGCCCAGCTTCGGACGGCTGCCAGGGGGAGGCTCAGGAAGATTCTGGTCTCTGCAGCCATATTGGTCGTTGTGCTTGCCGGAATATTTGCCTGGCTCAGTCGACCTTTGCCTCCGCCGAAAGTCCTCAAGATCGTGCAGGTTACCCATGACGCTCTTTCCAAAGGCAATGTACTGACGGATGGTTCGCGGCTGTACATCAATGAAAGTACCGGAGTGAAGCAGTTCGTGGTTCAAGCGTCCGTCGCGGGCGGTGATACTTCGGTGATCCCCACTCCACTCGACAATACCGAACTGTTTGACATCTCTCCCGATCATTCGCGGCTGCTGGTGGCTGATTTCCTCGGCCCCGAGACCGAACTACAAACATGGATATTGCCTCTGCCGACCGGCAATCCCCGCCGTCTTTCAGACATTATGGCCCACTGGGCCGCTTGGTCTCCTGACCGCAAGGGGCTCGTGTTTGCCAAAGGGTCGGATATTTTCCTGGCTAACGCAGATGGAGCAAACGCGCGGAAACTGATTACGGTTTCTGGCCGGCCTTGGGCGATTCGTTTTTCCCCAGATGGCTCCCGCCTTCGGTTTACACTCGACGCTCCTCAGACGAATTCGTCTTCGCTTTGGGAAGTTCGTGCCGATGGCAGCGGGCTTCACGCCTTGCTCTCCGACAGCCCGCCAGCGGGGTGCTGCGGAGTTTGGAGTGGGGACGGCCGCTATTACTTTTTCGTCAGCGGCACTCCTACCGCTTTTAATCTCTGGGCAGTGCGCGAATCTACAGGTCTGTTTCACAAAGGGTTATCACAGTTCTTTCAGTTGACCAACGGCCCTATGTCGCTTGGTGATCCGGTGCCAAGCGCTGATGGCAGGACGCTGTTCGCAGTGGGCCACCTGCCTCGTGGTGAACTGGCTTCTTATGACAACAAGTCGCACCAGTTCCTGCCCTTTCTTTCGGGAATTTCGGCTCAGGACCTGGATTTCTCCCCGGACGGCAAGTGGATTGCTTACGTTTCTTACCCAGAGGGCACCCTGTGGCGCAGTCGCAGGGATGGTACTGAACGGGTCCAGTTGACATTTCCGCCGGATTGGGTTTTCCTCCCACGCTGGTCTCCCGACAGTACGCAGATCGCGTATATCAATGCGCCACCTGGTCAGCCCTGGAGAATTTTCCTGATTCCGGCGCAGGGCGGGACACCACAGCCAATGCTTTTGGAAAACGAGTATCAGTCAGATGCACACTGGTTTCCAGACGGCAAAAGAATGATCTTCGGGCGCACTCCGTTCATTCCGGGAAGCTCGGAGAAGGTAGCCCTTCAGGTCTTGGACCTCAGCTCCAAAAAGGTTTCCATTTTTCCAGGCTCAGAAAACCTGTATGGTCCCCGCTTGTCTCCAGATGGCAAGCACCTCGCCGCGGTTACCTCTGATAACAAGAAGCTCTTGATCTTCGACTTCCAGACTCAGAAATGGACAGACTGGGTCTCCGAACCCCCCGGGCTGGTAAACATCGCGAGTTGGTCGCGCGACGGACAGTACATTTACTACCTCAACGTTTCCACCGCCCCAACATATCGCCGGGTTAAAGTCGGACAAACCCGCTCCGAACTGGTCGTTGATTTGAAAGACGTGCGGGGACTCTGGAATGGTATAACTCCCGACGGCACTGTTCTTCTCACTCGTGATGTGAGCGTCGACGAGATCTATTCGCTTGAAGTGGAACTGCCTTAGCCTCAACCCTCCGGTTATTCAACTCAGGGAAAGACGCTGATGCCGACATCCCCATCCTGAAACAAGCCAAAGCGGAGTACGCGAAGCTGTCCGGGCAGCGTGGCAATCATGCCTGACTTGACAGCGGAGATTGTCAGCTGACGCAATCAGGCAAGCTTGCGCCGTCTATTTGCCCTTATGATTGGCCGAGACTCTGCGGCTTGGCTCAGGAAAAGCTGAGGCGCTTGAGTTAGGGGCAAAATCTTGGAAACAAATAACTTAGATCCGCACCGGATGCTGAGCCTAGGCGGATGATCGCCGTTTTGGGGTGTGGACGTCAAGGACTGTGGTCACAGTGCGCTGTTACTTTGCTCGCAGGGCATCTGTCCCGGCTATGCAAGCCACGCCGCCTGCCGCATCACCAGTGTATACACCGCTAAGCTGTGCCCACGTTTCGTTGAGGATTTACAGGTGGCTCACGCTTATCGGCTAACCTATTTCGCTGCGGAACGTCTCCCCTAGTGTACAAAGGGGAAGCTTTTCCATTTGAATGCAAGGGGTGCGGATGGATACAGCCAAACTGGAATTCTTTCGGGGCACACTCGATGTTCTCATTCTTAAGGCGCTGGTGTGGGGACCGCTCCACGGATATGCGATCACCAGCTTGATCCGGCGGCAGAGCGACGACGCCCTGCTGCTGGAAGAAGGCACGCTCTATCCCGCTCTCTGGAGATTGGAAAACAAAGGACTGCTCGACGCGGAATGGGGTCTTTCCGAAAACAACCGCAAAGCAAAGTTCTACCGGCTCACGCCCGAAGGGCGGAGGCAGCTGCGTCATGAGGTAAGAACCTGGCAGGCTTATGCGGCGGCTGTGGCCAAGGTGCTGGGTGCCACGCAGCCTCCGTTGCCGGAGGAAACCGCATGAAGCCGACACCAATGTGGCGACGCTACTCCCGCATGTTTGGCGCCGATCCGGCGGCAGACGTCAAAGACGAGTTGCGCTTTCACCTGCAATCGAAAATTGACGATCTCGTCGCTCAGGGATGGGACCGCAAAGCTGCGCGCCAGGAAGCCGAGCGTCAGTTCGGGGACCTGCGCGCGGTGCAACAAATCGGTGTGCGGATGGGACAAAAGATGGAACGGCAGAAACGTCTCAACGATTACTGGAATGACTCGCTGCAGGATGTACGCTACACCCTCCGCACGCTGGCACGTGATCCGGGCTTCGCAACGGTCTCAATCGTCATCCTGGCTCTTGCCATCGGCGCGAACGTGGCTGTGTTCAGCGTGGTCAACACGCTGCTCCTGCGGCCGTTGCCGTTTCCCGAATCGCGCGAACTGATATGGATTGCGCCGCCGCCGAGCGCCTGCGGATTATCGTGCGCCACCTACTCCGCCGATGCGTACGAAGAATTTCGCGAGCAAAGCCGCGTCTACCAGGATGTGACCGGTTATGAGGCCTTCACTGTACCGGACAATATGCGCCTGGCGGGGCGCGGTGAACCGCAACCGGCCACCGGCATCGACGTAATCGGAAACTTCTTCCAGGTGCTGGGCGTGAAGCCTGCGCTGGGCCGCCTGTTTACCCCGGAAGAATGGCGCGGAGGTCCGCACGCGGTTGCGCTGCTGGCGAACGCCTACTGGCGGCGGCAGTTCAACTCAGATCCGGCGATCGTCGGCAACGCGGTCGAACTCAGTGGAACGCCCGTTTTGCACGGACAGCCCGTGACCATTGTCGGCGTTTTGCCCGACAGCTTCGACTTCGGCGCACTGTTTTCTCCGGGCGAGAAAGTGGATATCTTCACGCCGCTTGATCTGGATAATGAACGCAATTGGGGAAATATCGTCACGCTCCTCGGCCGCCTCAAGCCGGGAGTCACGGTGGCGCAGGCGCTCGACGATGCGAACCGTGTCGCGCCTGACATCTATTTCAACACGAGGTATCCCGAGACGCTGGGTCGATATAAAGGAGATCTCGTTCCGGTGCCGCTGAAGGATTACGTCACGGGCAAGCTGCGGCGGTCGCTGATTGCGCTGTGGTGCGCTGTGGGCGCGATTCTGCTGATCGCCGGGGTGAACCTCTCGAACTTGCTGCTAGCCCGCGCCGTCGCTCGCGCCAAGGAGTTTGCGGTCCGAGGCGCACTGGGTGCAAGCCGGGGCCGCATCGTGCGCCAGTTGCTGATGGAGAGCCTGGTGCTCTCCAGCGCGGGCGCCCTCGTCGGACTGGGATTGGCATTGATGCTGATCTCCTGGCTCGCGCATCAGGGATCGGTGGCTCTGCCGCTTCTCAGCACATTGCGCATTGACAGTCAGGCGCTCGGCTGGACCGTTCTCGTCGCGGTTTTCACCGCCATGCTCTTCGGCCTGCTCCCGGGGATCCGGATCGCGAGCGGCAACCTGCAAGAGATGCTCAAAGACTCCGGTCCGGGCGCAGGCCTTGGCCGCAAGCACGAGCGGGTGCGTGCGGCGCTGGTCATCCTGGAAGTGGCATTAGCCTGTGTGCTGCTGGTGAGCGCGGGGCTGTTGTTGCGCAGCTTCGTCAAAGTGCTCGACGTGGATCTCGGTTTCCGGCCGGATCACGCGGCATCGACCCGGGTCGATTACGATGACAGCGCTCCAACGCAGGAAGCCAGAGCGTTCAAGCGCGCGGAAATCTTTCAGCAGATTCTTGCCCGCGTGAGCGCGCTGCCTGGGGTCAATGCAGCAGGAATATCGGATTACCTGCCGCTCGGACCAAACCGCGAATGGGATACACCGGTGCCGAAGGGGAAGGTCTTTGCGCCCGGCGAATTGCCAGACCCGCTGGTTTATGTGATCACGCCGGGATTCATTCGTGCCATGGGCATCCGGCTGCACGGGCGAGACTTCGCATGGTCCGACGGGCCGCGCAGCGAGAAGGTGGTGTTGATCAATGCGTCGGCGGCACGAGTGTACTGGCCGGGAGAAGACGCAGTGGGAAAGATTCTGATGCGCGGCGACGAAGAGGATCACGTGATTGGCGTGGTGGACGACGTCCACGAG
>DASYYT010000161.1:0-10317 GCA_035949755.1 Candidatus Sulfotelmatobacter sp. | reverse complement strand
GCGATCGACTTTTTAGCCGTGCGGCGTGGCGGGACCTATATCGACGCCACGGTGGGCCTTGGCGGGCACAGTTACGAAATCGCAAAACGCCTCGGCGCACCGGGACATTTGATTGGGCTCGATAAGGATCCGGCAGCGCTGAAGATTGCGGGCGTCAGACTTAGAGCGTCCGGCATCGGACCTCAGACCTCAGACCTCAGCGGGCCTCGGAATGAGGAAAGCGACTGGCCGGAAGTGACGTTGCTGCATCGATCGTTCGCGAGTTTGGCCGGGGTCCAAGGTCTGAGGGCTGACGGCTTGCTCGCCGACATCGGGGTGAGCAGCCTGCAGTTGGACGACGCGGCGCGCGGATTCAGTTTTCAGGCGGAAGGACCGCTCGATATGCGGATGGACCCGACGAGCGAACGAACCGCCGAACAAGTGGTAAACCACCTCGACGAGCGACAGCTTGCCGATGTGATTTACGAATTCGGAGAGGAAAGGAGGTCGCGGAGAATCGCCAGAGCCATTTGCCGGTCGCGGCCGATACGATCTACCGCACAACTTGCGGACGTCATATCAGCCGCGGCCCGGCCAATGAATCGGGGTAAGAACGAGTACGAACGGCGAATTCATCCGGCGACGCGCACTTTTCAGGCTCTTCGAATCTTCGTAAACCGCGAACTGGACGATCTGAAGGCGCTGCTGGAAGCAGCGCCCCGGATTCTGAAGCCCGGCGGACGCGTGGTGGTGATCAGTTTTCATTCGCTGGAAGACCGCATCGTGAAAGATGCCTTCCGCGAAGGGACGCAGAAGGGTTACTTCAGTTTGCTAACCAAGAAGCCAGTAACGGCAACTGAAGTAGAGAGCGATCGCAACCCGCGGGCACGCAGCGCGAAATTGCGGGTGGCGGAAAGAGTTTAGCTCCGGAAAACCTGCCGGGGCACCCGGCATGGCTGTCATGGCGGTGCCGGGGAAGAGTTCAGGTTGAGCAGCGGACGAGAGATCCGCGGGAAAGAAGCCGAGAGCTGAAGGCTGACAGCTGTTTAACGGGTTCTGTGGTAGGAATCCAACTTTGAGGTTGCGGAATGTACACGGGGACATTAATCAGCGATTTGATGGCGACGGTGGAGCGGGCCAGTGAACGAGCCGAACAGCAACGTATAGAAGCGGAACTGCATGAAATTTTCACCATGCAGATTCCATTGGCAGAGGGTGATCGAGCCTACATGGGAGCGGCATAATGGCGGCAGCAGCGGCAACAATTCGTGGTGCGGTTCCGGTGGTCGAGCAGCGCCGGTCGTTATGGACGGGCACGCCCGAAATCTACTTCGCCAAGGCCATTGATAATTCCCGGCTGGTCAAGGTGGAAGATCCGCGGCGCAATCGCGAGATGAAACAGTTTGGCACCGCCCTGGCTTGCCTGTTCCTGCTGGTCTTTACCTATGCCTGGCAGCATTTCAAGGCCATTGAGTATGGTTACCAGATTGAATCGGCCAAGCGCGAACTGAGCGAAAAGACGGAGATGAACCACGCTCTGCGTCTGGAAGATGCTTCGCTGCGCGATCCCGAGCGCATCGACGTGCTGGCGCGGCGGATGGGCTTGGTCCCGCCCGAGCCGGGGCAAGTGATCCGGATGGATGCGACGCCGTCGGATGGACAAGGCCCGGTCATGGCGAGCAATGCTCCCGTGATGGTAGTCGCGGGACAATAGAAGATCTGTGTAGGCCGGACCCTTTGGATCCGGGCCACGGCCGAGAAAGCTCGGCTGCATTTCAGCGGCGGCCTGTCTGTAAGTGGGCCGCCAAGTTTGTCTAACGGCTCCTTTAAGACGTAGAGATTCATGGCTTCCCTGGACTCGACTTTCGCCAAGAACTCCCGCCTCTATTTTTTGGGCGCCATGATGCTGTTGTGGTGCACCGCAATCTGCGGCCGCCTCGTTGTTCTGCAGATCTTCGACTACGGCAAGTTCGTCAAGCAGGCCGGACATCAGCAGCAGCGTGCGATCCCGCTGGCCGCCAAACGCGGAGTCATCTACGACCGCAATGGACGCGAGCTTGCCATGTCGGTGCTCGTCGAGTCCGCATTTGCCGTGCCCAGCGAAGTCAAAGATCTGTCGACCGCAATTTCCCTCATTACCCGCATCACGGGCGAAGACTACAACGTCGTTCTCGCCGACTGCCGCGCGCACAAGACTTTCTGCTGGGTTGCACGCAAAGCTGACGATCAGACGATTGAGCGAATCAGTTCCCTGAAGCTGCAGGGCATTCACTTCCAGAAAGAGCCGAAGCGTTTCTACCCCGCCCGCGATCTGGCGGCGCAGGTGCTCGGTTCGGTGGGTATGGAAGATTCCGGCCTTAGCGGGATTGAGCACGAGTACGACGATGATTTGCGCGGGCGCCCGGGAAAAATGTTTATCTCGGTGGACGCCCGCAAACAGTGGTTTTCAGATGTCGAAACGCAGCCGGAGCCGGGCGAGAATCTCGTCCTCACCATAGACAAGAACATCCAGTACATTGCCGAGAAGGAACTCGATCAAGCCATTCACGACACCCAAGCCATCGCCGGGACGGTGATCGTGGAGAATCCTCATACCGGGGAGATTCTGGCGCTGGCGAATCGGCCCACGTTTAATCCGAACCAGCGCAAGCAGGTCACGCCCGCGGCCCTCACCAATCGCGCCGTCAGCTATGTCTATGAGCCGGGTTCGACCTTCAAACTGGTCACGATCTCGGCCGCGCTCGAGGAGAAGGTCACGAATCCAAATGAAATCTTCGATTGCCAGATGGGCGCCATCGTCTACAACGGCATGCGCATCCGCGACTCCAAACCGCACGGACTGCTGCCCGTCTGGGGAGTTCTGGCGGAATCCAGCGATGTAGGCGCGATCAAAATCGCCTTGCGCCTGGGCGAAGACCGCTTCTACAAATACATTCGCGCCTATGGCTTCGGGCAGCAGACCGGCATTGAACTTCCAGGAGAGACTCGCGGCCTGACCAAACCCCCCAGCCGTTGGTCGAAGGTGTCCATCGCGGCGATTTCGATGGGGCAGGAGATTGGAATCTCGCCCATTCAACTTGCCGGCCTCATTTCAACCTTTGCTAACGACGGGGTTTGGGTCGCGCCGCGCATTGTCGCCGGCACCGTGCAGCCCAGCGGAACACCCCAAACCGTGGCATTTCATCCGGGAGCATCGCACCGCGTGATTTCTCCTTATACCGCTGCCGAAATGCGCGCCATGATGCAGAAGGTCGTGCTCGAGGGCACGGGGCGCAAGGCGATTCTCGAAGGCTACTCATCGGCAGGGAAGACGGGCACAGCGCAGAAGGTCGATCCTGCAACCGGCACATATTCCAAGACGAAATACATCGGAAGCTTTGCCGGATTTGCTCCGGTCAATAATCCGCAGATTGTGGTCGCGGTGATTCTGGATTCAGCGGTCGGACTTCACCAGGGCGGCCAGGTTTCGGCGCCGGTATTTCATCGCATCGCGCAGCAGGTACTCGAATACCTGCACGTGCCGCACGATCTGCCGCTCGCGCCGCAACATCAATTACTGCTGGCGCAGGAGAGAGTAAAAGATAAGGACCTGGACGATAGCACTCCCGACCACCCCGGCGAGCCTCTGGAAACCGCCGAGGTGAATAATGATGCTTCGGACGCGGCAAAGCCTGGCACGCCACGGGCTCCGGGGATTATCGTGCCAGCGGCCATGCGCGAGGCTGCGACTGAAACGCCTGCGAATCAACCGGATCAGAATTCCAAAGCTGCGCCCGAGGCGCAAGCACCATTGCCGGCCAGCGGCACAGTTGTGCTCGACGTTGAGCAAGGCGGCATCGAAGTCCCATCCTTCTTAGGAAAGACCGTCCGGGGCGCAGTGGAAGCAGCCCAGGATACCGGTCTGGAACTCGACGCTGTGGGCAGCGGCGTGGCCCGCCAGCAATCTCCCTTAGCCGGAACCCACGTGCCAGCCGGGGCGCGCGTGACCGTGCAGTTTGGGCAATAAGTCGAAAGAATGACTCTGTGTCCTCTGTGTCCTCTGTGGTTAAGGCTGTCCGGTTTGACCCGCCGAAAATCGGCATGTTACGGTAATCAGTCCGACATACCTGTCCACACAGCCCGGCAGCCAGCCACTGCTTCGCGATTTGAGGTTTTTGATTGTCTTCGGTCGAGGCGCCCGCCATCCGCAAAACCGCGCTGAACACGGTCCATCGCCAGATGGGCGCAAAGATGGTGGAGTTTAACGGCTGGGACATGCCAGTTGAATATCCCGCATCCATCGGCGGAGGCATCATCGCCGAGCACATGGCGGTGCGCACCGGCGTAGGCATCTTCGACGTCAGCCACATGGGCGACATCCGCCTGGCCGGCCCGCAGGCTCTGGCCGCCGTGCAGCACATCTCGATGAATGACGCCTCCCGGCTCGCAGTGGGCCAGGCACAATACTCTGCGCTGCTCTATCCGCAGGGAACGTTCGTAGATGACGTGATTGTCCACCGCCTTGGCGAGGACGAGTATTTGCTGGTCATCAATGCCGGCACCCGCGAAAAGGATTTCAACTGGGTACGCGACAATACGCGCCAATTCGACTGCGCGGCCGAAAACTTGTCCGATGACTTCACGCAGATTGCGATTCAGGGACCAAAGGGCGTGAATCTGCTGCAGAAACTCACCGATGCCAACCTGAGCGCCGTGAAATTCTACTGGGTGACGCGCGGCAGGCTCTGCGGGCTCAATCATATTCTGATGGGTCGCACCGGCTACACGGCGGAAGACGGCTTTGAGATTTATGTTCCGTCCGATGAACCGACCAGTGCCCGAGTTTGGAACGAAGTTCTGGCGGCAGGCAAAGAGTTCGGCGTGGTTCCCTGTGGTTTGGGCGCCCGCAACACGCTGCGCCTCGAAGGCAAGCTCCCCCTCTACGGCCACGAGATTTCCGATACGATCAATGTCTGGGAATCCGGCTTGGATCGTTTCTGCAAAATGGACAAGGCTGAGTTCATCGGCCGCGCCGCGCTGGAGAAGGCGAAGGCCGCAGGAGTGAAGCGAACGCTGGTGGGTCTAGAGATGACCGGCCGCGGCATTGCTCGCGATGGATACAAAGTGCTCGACTCCAGCGATCGCGAAATCGGCTACGTAACCAGCGGCTCTCCGGCGCCATTTTTGAAAAAGAACATCGCGCTGGCCTACGTGCCGCTCGAACTCTCTGCCGTTGGCACAACAGTCAAAGTTGAGGTTCGGGGTCAGGGCGTGGGAGCAGTGGTGGTTCCCACACCGTTTTACAAGCGCCCCAAGAAGACCCCTTAATCGCAGAGGATGCAGAGTTACACAGAGACTTGCTGGAAGCCAGCAGCTAGGAGCTAGAAGCCTTTATGGCCTATCCAACAGATCGCAAATATACCCGTGAGCACGAATGGATTCAGGTTGACGGAAACTCCGCCACAGTCGGCATCACCGACTACGCCCAACAGTCATTAGGGGACATCGTGTTCGTCGAAACCCCCAAAGTGGGCGCAGAACTGACTGCCGGCAAAACCTTCGGCACGGTGGAATCCGTGAAAGCGGTATCCGACCTGTTTGCTCCTGCCTCCGGAACCGTCACTGAGGTGAATGGCGACCTGGCCACTTCCCCCGAAAACGTAAACAAAGACGCCCACGGTTCCTGGATGGTCAAAATAACCTTGAAAAATCCAAAAGAGCTCGACGGACTGCTATCGGCCGCCGACTACGAGAAGTTTGTGGCGGAAGAAGCGGGACATTGATTCGGTCCTGTGATTTCAAACACGGAGCGGATGCCGAACACCTGCCACAATCGAAAAGCTGTGCCAGTCATCTAATAATTTTCTATGCGCTATTTACCTAAATCCCCTTCCGACCGCGAAGCCATGCTGAAAGCCATCGGCTTGCGCTCGGTCGATGACTTGTTTGCCCCCATCCCCGCCGAATACCGGCTGACCCGCGATCTAAGAATTCCGCGCCAGATGGCGGAGTCGGAAATCGTGGACTTCTTTCGCCAGCGTTCGCGCGAAAACGGCGACGGCTACACCAGCTTTCTGGGTGCGGGCGCTTATTTCCACTACCGCCCCGTGATCATCGACTCGCTGATCTCCCGCGGCGAGTTTCTGACCGCCTATACACCCTATCAGGCGGAGATTTCGCAAGGCACGCTGCAGTCCATTTTTGAATTTCAGAGCATGATCTGCGAACTGACCGGCATGGAAGTGGCCAACGCCTCCATGTACGACGGTTCCACGGCCGCAGCCGAAGCGGTCATGATGGCGGTCCGCCTGACCGGCCGCCGTCAGGTGGTGGTCGCGCGCAGCCTGCATCCCGAATATCGTGAAGTCCTTGCGACTTATGCGACTCATCAGGGTATGCCTTTATCCGTTGCTCCGTTTGGGGCGGACGGCCGGATCGACTTGAAAGAGCTGGAAGCGGCGATCACTCCAGAAACCGCCTGCGTGCTAATACAGTCCCCGAATTTCTTCGGTACGATCGAAGATGTCGAAGCCATTGCCGAAGTCGCGCACAAGCACGGGGCCATGCTGGTTGTATCCATCGCCGAGGCGGTCTCGTTGGGCATCATCGAACCTCCACGGCAAGCCGACGTGATCGCGATGGAAGCGCAGTCTTTTGGCGTGCCGCTCGGCTTCGGCGGTCCCTACTGCGGCGTCATCGCTACCCGCGAAAAATATGTTCGTCAAATGCCGGGACGGCTCGTCGGCCAGACTGTCGACAAGCAAGGCAAACGCGGATTCGTGCTCACTCTTGCGACCCGCGAACAGCACATTCGCCGCGAAAAGGCGACGTCCAACATTTGCACGAACCAGGCGTTAGTCGCGCTCATGGTCAACATCTTCATGACCGTGTACGGCAAAGTCGGCCTCAAGGAACTAGCGAAGCAGAATCTCGCGAAGACTGCGTACGCCGCCAGCCAGTTTGCAAAACACGGCAACGTTCTATTCAGCCACACGCCGCGCTTCAACGAATTCGTGGTTGCGACCAGTGAAGATCCTTATGCCATCAACGGCCGTCTGCTGGGTCACAAGATCGTCGGCGGACTTCCACTGCGCAAGTTCTATCCCGAGTTCGGCAATGCCGCCCTGTGGTGCTGCACCGAACTGACCACGCGCAGCGCAATCGATACCGCAGTCGGTCTGGTCGCGGAAAGCGAGCGCTCCGTGCGATCGGCCAAAGAAGAAGTAGAGGAGGTGGCGCGATGAAACACACGACCCGCAAGGCCACGCGCCACGTCAATCAGAACGAAGGACTGATCTTCGAGAAATCCTCGGCGGGGAAAGCGGCGTGGAAACTGCCGCCGCTCGATGTGCCTGAAGTGGACACCGCCAAGGCGCTGGGCGCGGCGGAACGCAAAGACCTGGGCAACATGCCGGAAGTGAGCGAGATCGAGATCATCCGCCACTTCACCCGCCTCTCGACGTGGAATTATGCCATCGATCTGGGCATGTATCCGTTGGGCTCATGCACCATGAAGTACAACCCGCGCGTAAACGAAGCCGTAGCGCGTGTCGAAGGCATTGCCAATGGACATCCTTATCAGCCGGAAAAGATTTCGCAGGGCGCGCTCCGCATTATCAAGACGCTGAGCGAGTGCCTGATCGAAATCACCGGCATGGATGCGATTACGCTTCAGCCCGCCGCCGGCGCTCACGGCGAGATGACGGGCCTGCTGATGGTTCGCGCTTATCATCAGTCCAAAGGCAATGCTCGCAAGAAGGTCCTGATCCCCGACTCCGCCCATGGCACCAATCCTGCCACGGCTGCGATGGTGAACTATGCGGTGGAAAATCTAAAGTCCGACTCACGAGGCATGGTCGACATCGCTTCGCTCGAAGCGCAGATGAACGAAGATGTTGCGGCCCTGATGCTGACCAATCCCAACACGTTGGGCGTCTTCGAGCAGCAGATCCACAAAATCGCCGACATCCTGCACGCCAAAGGCGGCCTGCTCTACATGGACGGCGCCAACATGAACGCACTGGTTGGTAAGGTCCGCCCGGGCGACTTTGGGGTGGACGTCATGCACCTCAACCTGCATAAGACGTTCTCGACTCCCCATGGCGGCGGCGGCCCGGGATCGGGTCCGGTCGCCATCAAGAAAGATCTCGAGCCGTTCCTGCCTACTCCGGTACTGGTCACCAAGCCGGATGGCACCCTGGGCTTCGACTATAACCGGCCCCACTCAGTCGGGCGGGTTCGCGCGTTTTATGGCAATTTTGGAATGTTTGTGCGCGCCCTCGCCTACATTCAGGCAAACGGTCCCGACGGCCTGCGCCAGACCACCGAAGATGCCGTCCTCAACGCCAACTACATCCGCAAGGGACTCGAGGGCACCTACGATCTGCCCTACGCTACGCCGACCATGCACGAAGTTGTCTTCAGCGACCGCATTCAGGCCAGGAAAGGCGTGCGCACGATGGACATCGCCAAGCGCCTGATCGATTACGGATTCCATCCATATACGACCGCGTTTCCCCTCATCGTCCCCGGCGCGCTTATGATCGAGCCGACGGAGAGCGAATCGAAGGAGGAGATGGATTTGTTCATTGAGGCCATGAAGTCGATTGCGGAAGAGGTCGAAGAAGACCCGCAGACCGTGCTCGATGCCCCGCATTCCACTCGAGTTTCCAGGCTGGACGAAACCGCCGCGGCCAGAAAGCCCGTGCTGCGATGGAAGCCCGGAAATTAAATTGATGATTGATGATTGACGATTGTTGATTGAAAAACCTCTACATCCGAGGTCTTCAATCAGCAATCGTCAAACATCAACAATTTTTTTTCCCTGTGTTCCCCAGTGCCCTCTGTGGTTAAATCCTGATATTGCCTCCCACAACAAAAACTGCGCCCGTCAGCGCACCTGCGGGCCTGTTCACGTCCCCGGAAAAGCGCAATGCCATCCTGTGCCTGCTGCTGGCCCTGGTAACACTCGCACTCTATAACCCGGTTACTCATCACCCCTTTGTGAATTACGACGACGACCGCTACGTCACCGAGAATCCTCATGTTCGGCAAGGCCTGACAGGCGAAACCATGGTGTGGGCCCTGACATCGACCGAGCAGGCGAACTGGCACCCGCTGGCCTGGATGTCTCACGCTCTCGACTACTCGCTATTTCACCTGAATCCGGCTGGACATCATTTCACCAGCATCCTCCTGCACGCGGTGAACGTTGTGCTGCTCTACCTGTTGCTGATGTGGGCCACAGGACGCCTTGGGCCCAGCCTGTTCGTGGCCGCGCTGTTCGCCATACATCCGATGAATGTGGAATCGGTGGCCTGGATCGCAGAGCGCAAAAATGTGCTCTGCACCTTCTTCTTCTTGCTGACTCTGTGGTCCTATGGCTGGTATGTCCGGAAGCCAGGCTGGACGCGCTATTTGGTAGTGTTTGTTTTTTTTGCGGCGGGGCTCGCGTCCAAGCCCATGGTGATCACGCTTCCGTTCGTATTACTGCTGCTGGATTACTGGCCGCTGAATCGAGTGGCCGGGACAACGAACGGAACGAACCCAAGCTCGACGTGGCCGCGACTTGCTTTGGAAAAAGTTCCCTTGCTGGCGCTTTCCGCTGCCAGCGCAATGATTACGGTCGTTGCCCAGCAAGCCGGCGGCTCCATCCGCACGACCGCTGAGTTCTCGTTTGGCGTCCGCATTGCCAATGCCATTTATGCCTACGCGATGTATTTGTGGAAGATGTTATGGCCGGCCCGACTTGCGCCCCTCTACCCGCACCCCGGAAACTCTCTGGCGGGATGGAAAGTCCTGGTTGCCGGCCTCGCTCTGCTTCTCATCACCGCCTGTGTCTGGCGTTTCCGGGCACGCCAATATCTTGTTGTGGGATGGCTCTGGTTCCTGGGAACGCTGGTTCCGGTGATTGGCCTCGTGCAAGTCGGAGAGGCCGCCATGGCGGACCGCTACGCTTACATTCCCCTCATTGGCATCTTCGTGATGATTGCTTTCGGCATTGCCAATTGCTCGGAGCAAAAGAATTTCTCCCGCTGGCTGGCAATTCCGGCTCTGGCCGCGCTCGTACCGTTAGCCTTTGCCACCCATCGCCAGATCGGCTACTGGCAGAGCAATTACGACTTGTGGTCGCACACGCTGGCGGTTACGAAGAACAATTTCGTCGCCGAAGATAATCTTGGCGGGGCATTGATCTTAGAAGACAAAGAAGACGAGGCATTCCCACATTTCGAAGCCGCTGCTCGTATCAATCCCCGCGATCCCATGAGCCACAGCAATCTGGGAACCTATTTTCAGAATCACGGCCAGATGGGGAAGGCCATCGAACAGTACGAAACGGCGGTGCATCTGACCTCCGAT
>DASYYT010000160.1:0-41296 GCA_035949755.1 Candidatus Sulfotelmatobacter sp. | reverse complement strand
AAGGTCGGAGACGTGTGCTGGAATTTCTGTTTGATCTCGCCCGTCGCCGGATCGATCGCCTTCAGAAATCCTAAGTAAGGCTCGGTCTCATCGGACGGGAAATAGGCGCTGCCGTAAAAGGCGTGCCCCGGCTCATAGGGCTGCGGAGCGGTGCTGAAAATGTCGCACTGATCGCGCGCCGTCACATAAAACAGATTGGTCTGCGGATCGTAGGTGGGTGCCATGAAATTCGTGGTACCCAGCGCGCCCGGGCACACCGTGTGTCCGTTTAACGTCGGCTCGGCATTTTTGTTCGCGACCGGACGCCCCTCTGCATCTTTCCCATCGCTCCAGGTTTGTCTGCCATAAGCCGTCGCCGAGATCAGTTTTCCCGTGCTGCGATCGATTACGTAGAAAAACCCGTTGCGGTCCGCCTGCGCGATCAGTTTCTTTCCGTCGGCGTCGACCATCACCGGAACCTGGGTCGCGTCCCAGTCGTGCTCGTCGTGTTTGGTGAATTGGAAATACCAGTTCAGCTGGCCCGTGTCGGCATCGAGCGCCAGCAGGGAATTGCTGTATAGATTGTCGCCCGCGCGCCCGGCGCCGCGATTCGACGGCGCAGGATTTCCTGTCGGCCAGAAAATCTGGTTGGTTGACGGGTCGTACGTTCCAGTGTTCCACGCCGGCGCTCCCCCGACCTTCCAGGAATCGCCTTCCCACGTGTCATGACCCCGCTCGCCCGGACCCGGCACTGTATAAAAGCGCCATTTGCGGGCGCCGGTGCCGGCGTCATAGGCGTCGACGAATCCGCGTACCCCGTACTCGCCACCGGAAATGCCGATCACAATCAGATTCTTGACTGCGAGCGGAGCCACCGTGAAGCTGTGCCCGGTTCGATAATCGGCAGCGGCGACATCCCAGACGACGTTTCCAGTTTTCGCGTCGAGCGCGATGACATGCGCGTCGAGCGTGCCCATAAAAACTTTGTCGCCGAGGATCGCCAGGCCCCGATTGACCCGGCCGCAGCACGGACGAATATCCTCCGGCAGTTGCCGCTGGTACATCCAGATCGGCCGCCCCGTGCGCGCGTCCAGCGCAAAGGCGCGATCGTCCTGCGCGGTGGCATACATGATTCCGTCTACCACCAGCGGCGTCGTCTCCAGCTTGCCCGTGGCCGCGGTCTGATACACCCACTTCGCCACCATACTTTGCGCATTGACCACGCTGATCTGATCGAGGCTGCTGAAGCGCTTTCCAGAATAGTCGCCCGAGTAGGTCATCCAGTTCTGCGGTTCTTTGGCAGAATTAAGCAACCGCTCCGGCGTGACCTGCGCTAACCCGCGGCCCAGAATAGAGAAAACAATGATGACCCCGAGCAAAGATGTTCTCAGCGGTCTCCGCGGCTTTTCTCTGCGATTTAAAGTTTTTGCGCCGCCCCGGTTCATTTCGCCCCCACGCTGAGCAGATACGCCACAATATCCCCCAGATCCTTGTCGCTGAGAATGTCAGGGTTGTACTTCGGCATCATCGACTCGCGGCTTTTCTGAAAGGATTTCAGCTTGTCTTTCTCCAGCAGATGAATGTGCTCGCCCATATCCATGATTTGAACCGTGAAGCTGTCTTCATTCAGCGTGACGCCCTTGATCTGCTTGCCATCGGCCGTCACCACCGTGGCCGTTTCGTACTCCTGCGGAAATTCTTTGGTGGCCTCGGTCAAGCCCCACGCCAGCCTCCGCGAGGGATTGCGCACCGAGTCGATGATCGCCTCGCGCGTCCGCGATCCGCCGACGCCGCTCAGATCCGGCCCCAGCCTGCCGCCTTTGCCTTCGACCATGTGGCACAGCGAGCAATTCGCATCGCCATAAAACAGTTCCTTGCCATGCGCCGCGTTGCCCAGCGGCCTGGCCGGAGCCTTCACTTCCTGGCTGCGAATGTAGGTGATGATCTGCCAGATTTCGCGATCGGTCATGCCCACGCCCTGCCCGTTCGTCCCATTGGCCGGCATCGCGGTTCCGGGAATCCCGTTGCTGATGACCTGAAACATCTCCGCGTCATTGTGGGTGTGCTTCTTCACGGCTCGCGTGAGATCGGGCCCGCGCCCCCCGCCTTTGGCCCCCAGCCCATGGCATAACGCGCAATTGATGCGGAACTCGTATTCTCCCGCCTTCGCCGCTTTCGCCTCACCCGCCAGCGGATTCTTTTGGGCAGCTGCCTGAACCACGGTCGCAAGAAGAAGAACGCCAAGCAGCTCTGCCAGCCACAATCTGAACATGGGTTGCTCCCGGAATTTGCCGAATTCTACGCCATCGAATGACGATTGCAGCTCTGGAAATCTCCGGCGAACCGCGGAATTCCCCGGCTGGTCATGTCCACCGGGCATCTGTGACCTGCACTTTTGGCTCTCTACACTGAAATCTAGAGCGGACCTGCCGATCCTACGTAGGCGCAAGTCTTTTTTGCCTTACGTTCGCGGTGTCGACGCAAGTTGTTGAGAGATCAGCCTTTCCAGCGAAAGGCACCGGGCTGCGGAAGCCCCAGATGAGCCAGCACGCGGCAAGAAAATTCGCGCGCCATCTCATCTAATGAAGCAGGACGGTAATAGAACGCCGGGAT
Organism: Candidatus Sulfotelmatobacter sp.; assembly: GCA_035949755.1. Taxonomy (GTDB): domain Bacteria; phylum Acidobacteriota; class Terriglobia; order Terriglobales; family Acidobacteriaceae; genus Sulfotelmatobacter. The sequence goes on along the minus strand of DASYYT010000160.1, from coordinate 38,704 downwards.
CAGCGGAAAGATCGTCGCCCCCGCGTCGGCCGCCCGGTACATGTTGCGGATGTGAATTTTGTTGAGAGGCGTTTCGCGCACGCAGAGCACCAGCGGACGCTTCTCTTTGAGCGAGACGTCGGCGGCGCGCTCGATCAATTGCGCGGCCACGCCGTTGGCGATCCGGGCCAAGGTGCCCACGCTGCATGGGATGACGACCATGGCGTCGGCGGGATAAGACCCGCTGGCGATATTGGCTCCAATGTCGGCGTTCGACTGAACTTGAATTTTGCGAGCTCCGCGGCCGCTGGATGTGCCCAGTATTTGGCCCACGAGATTGGACCGGCCTTGCAGGCCCAACTCTTCGGCCATCACTCGCAGCGCGCTGTCAGACGCGATGAGGTTGACGTTTTTGACGCGTTCATCGCGGGCGACCGCGAGCAGGAAATGGCGCAGAAAAATGGCCCCGCTGGCTCCAGTAGTGGCGACGGTCAGATTCTGCGCTGGATGGTTCGGCAAAATGCCCCCGGCTGTGGAGCATAGGGAGGCAACGCCGCTGAAGTCAAGGTGAACGAGCTAGAAGCTAAGAGCTAAGAGCTAAAAGCTAAAAGCTGATTATGGCATCTACCGCCAATCTCCGGTCCCGCCGCAGCGCAGCGCAGTTGCAGGCGCTGGCCGGAGTGGAGCGCGAGATCCGCCTTCAGGATTCGCACGGCCGCAGGAAATATCTTCGCGAGTTCAACCAGGCTTTTCGCAGCTATGACTGCGTGCTGGACTGCGACGAGCTGCGCAGCACGCTGCATTCCGCCGACGTCATATTAATTGGTGACTACCATGCCCTGCCGGCAGCGCAGCGCCATGCCGCATCGTTGATCGAGCAGCGCGCGTTGGCCGGCGACCGCCCCGTGGTCCTCGGGGTGGAAACCATTTTCGCGCGGGACCAGCACATTCTCGACGAATGGTGGCGTCGCGACATTGAGGAATCCGAGCTCCGCCAGCGCATTCGCTTCGACCTCGACTGGGGCTATGACTGGGCGCCGTTCTACGAACTGCTGGTCACGGCGCGCGATCACGCCGAAGCCCTATACGGGCTCGATTGCATGCCGCGGGAAGATTTGCGCAAGATTGGAGCGCGCGACCGCCATGCCGCCATCAAGCTGGCGGAAATCCGGCGCGCCCATCCCGATGCGGTCATTTTCGTGCTGTTCGGCGAGTCGCACCTTGCTCCGGGACACTTGCCGCGCGAACTTCGCGAGCAGATGCCCGCGGCAAAAATTCTCACGGTCCTGCAGAATATCGACGCGCTTTACTGGCATGCTGCCGGAGAGCGAACCGACAAAGTGGAAGCTGTGCGCGTCAGCGACGATGTCGTATGCGTATTCAACGCGACCCCGCTCGAAAAATACGAGAGCTACCGGCTGTTCCTCGATCAGTGGAGCCGCTGCGACGATGGTCCGGACTTCGCTCCCACCATCTACAACCTGATCGACAGTCTGGCCGCGTTTCTCGAGATCAACCGCTACTCGCCGCATAACGGCACGCAGCCAAAATTTCTGGTGGACATGCTGCCCGAAGTATATGGCGGTTCCTCCAATGCCATGCTGCGGCGCCTGCTTTCGCGCAAGGGCGTGAGCGAAAGCCTTTGTGAACAGATGCTGGCCAGCGTGGAAGAACGCGGCAGCGCATATTTCCCGCAGGTGAATGCGTTCTGCATTCGTCAATTTCAGATGATGCACGCGGCCGAAGATGCGACCCGGTTCCTGCATCATGCCTGCCAAGGTTTGCCGCACCGGTTGAACGGACAATCTACCGGCGCGACCATAGCCGGTGAAAGCGTGGCCCGCAGCAGCGCGATCGATCATTTCTACGCTCGGGTCATCGAGCACGCTGTGGCTTATCTCGGATCGCGCATTCTCTATCCCTCGCGTCCCGCTCCGGGTGCGGAAAACTGGACGCAGCTTTCGCGCGCCGCCTGCGAAAAAGCGGCTGTGGCCGCTGCCCGCGCCAGCGCGTGTGACTTTGAATCGTCGACCCAGCAGTGGGGATATCGTATTGGCAATCAGATCTACGAGGCGTACCTGGCGGGCAAAGTCGCGCCCAGCGGACTGCGGCGGCTGTTCCTGGCTCATCTGGACGAGCCCGGACTGGCGCGCAAAGTCTGTGCTACCGTGATCGGCAAGCTGCGGTCCATCTCGCGCCAACTCGGCCGCGCGGCGCATGCTTGAAAATAGCCATGAGCCATGAGCTGTGAGCCCTCTCGTGATATGGTGCACCGTTCACCGCTCATTGCTCATTGCTCACCGCTCACCGCTTCGGCATCTTCCAGGTGCTAAGCTAGACTTCTTCCGGCTGAATGCCGAAAGCTAATTACTGAGTGCCTGCTTGAACGCCGAATCCCTCCGCCAGCTTTTCGATCAGGTTCGCAAGGGGAAGATGAGCCCCGATGAAGCCGTCATGCGCCTGCGGCATCTGCCTTTCGAAGATCTTGGCTTCGCCAAGGTGGATCATCATCGCGCCCTGCGGAATGGGATGCCCGAAGTCATTCTTGGAGAGGGGAAAACTCCGGCGCAGGTCGCCGGAATCTTCGCGCGGCTTGCGAAACATGGAGGCAACGTTCTGGCCACGCGAACCAGCGACCGGCAGTTCGCCGCGGTGAAGAAGAAAGTTCGCGGCGCCGAGTATCGCGAACTGGCGCGGGCCATCGTTCTGCAGAAAGATCCCACGAAATATGGCAAGGGCATCATCGCGATCGTCTCCGCGGGCACCAGCGATATTCCGGTCGCGGAGGAAGCTCTGGTCACCGCCGAACTGATGGGCAACGAGGTCGAGCATTTTTACGACGTAGGAGTCGCGGGCATCCACCGCTTGCTGGCCAATCGCGAAGCTCTGACCAAAGCGCGAGTGATTATCGTCTGCGCGGGAATGGAGGGCGCGTTGCCCAGCGTCGTCGGAGGACTGGTTGGCGTTCCCGTCATCGCTGTGCCGACGAGCGTTGGATACGGCGCGTCGTTCAAAGGAATGGCCGCGCTGCTCGGGATGCTTAATTCATGCGCGTCCAACGTTAGCGTGGTGAATATTGATAACGGGTTTGGCGCGGGCTACGTGGCGTCGCTGATCAACCGACTGCGGTGAAGCATTGAGTAATTGGGTAATTTAGTAATGGTGTAATTGAAAATCAGTTAGAGGCGATCAACGGAGGCGGTTTCATCCTGGAGTTTTTGAATTGTGCGGGGTACCCCTCCCCCTCCCGGTCTATTGGAATCATGGCTTTAGGTGGGTACTAATTGACTTGGCTAACCCAATCTAGTTCTTCCAAAATGATATATAAGGTAGGTGAGGTCCCTACTTGCCGCTAGCGATTTTAGTGCCGTTCTTGAGTCACCCCTATCTCTAAGAAACAATAAAGCACGAAGCATCAAGGCCCTCGAAAGCCTGAAGCGTGCGCGAGACTTCTTCGGCGATCCGGCTAAGAGATGGGATGACAGGCTCACTCTGGAAGGGAATGATATCGCCAGATTTTCCCATCTCGAACAATATCGTGCCGGACGCATGGCCCTTATCCTTGACTGTAATTTTCATGTCGATTCCAATCGGGATGCGACTGGACTCTTCCATAAGGTAGTACATTCTCGGATTGACTGGCCGTTGTTTGTCGTCCTCAAGGTTCACGCCGTCAAACCTCAAAAACTTAGCCACTGGGATAAGAAGTTGATGTTTATCCCTGACATTCAAATCGTCCAAGGCCCAGAGGAAGTAATTCCCAGTCGAATAGGGCTGTACGGTATCAGCCACAAGCTCGTAGATGTCGGCACTAATTTGCTTCTTTTCCAGCGCAGTATCAAGAACGGATATGAGTTGATCCCGCGTATCGCGGATTGGAAAAATAGTCCATTTAGTAGGGCCATTAACGATGCTGTACCAGAGCAAATCGAGAGCACTTCTGAGATTGTGCAAAGTATCGCCGATGATGAGCGCAGCATCGACAATCGGAAACGAAGATGTGGGTGGAGATTTGTCAATATTGAACCCAAGATAGTTCTTTCCGTTTTGGTCCGTATGCACGCTAATGCTATAGAAATCAGAAGCAACAAATCTTGCGAGCAGACCATTGAGGTCCGTGATGTGCTTCTGGGCCCGTTCAACCTTACATCTTGAGGCAGGAAAGTTCATAAAATTGCCGACAGAACCGCAATTTATGATTGTTGTTTATCGCTTGCAATCTGGCGAGCCAAAAATTGTGTCTTTAATGACATTAGAAAAAAACCCTAATTTGGCTCTTCTCGCCAACTGGGAAGCATTATCGCCTGAGCACTTGTCATCGTTCGGGAGTGTCCCTTTGAACAGGCAGTCGTAAATGTTGGTGGAGGATTGGTACTAACCTCATCCTCGATACGGAAAACTTCCACTTTCTCGCCACACTCGCAGATATACCCCCACACTGTGTATTTGGCAGGTTTAATTTCTTCGACACTCCGTAATTGCGCTGAGGCTACTGGAGCATGGCATTGACTGCACCTCTCAAGCGGAAGAACTTGCGCTATAGCAACTTTAACAGCCTCATCCTTGGAGGGCGATACTCGGCGATCTGACACAAGCATGGCATGGGTATTTTTACAAAGCGCGAAAAATAGAAGTTTGTATCGTGGCATAGCGCCGAGAATTATACGTCAGTGCTATGATGAGCGCATGAAGTCTACTCCCGACCCAAACACGACGCCAAAACATAAAGATGGAGCGATTCAATAGCGCCCTAGGCCATATCCTGTCCGTCTCGAAAGACGATCTGAAAAAAGCAGAGGCAGAGGACGAGCGCATACGCCGTCTCCAAAAGGGCAAACCTGGGCCTAAGCCTTCTTCGACTTCGGCCCACGTTTCCGATAACGAGGATTAGAAAAGTATTTCTCCGCTCTTGCCGGTGAGTTCGGCAAAGGTAAGACGCTTCCCTGAAACTTGCGAGAGCGCAAGCAGGAAACGGTCAGAGTCTTTCAGTGGGTTATCTTTCGTAGCGCGATTGTTAAATCTGAAAATCTGTTCATCTACGTAGCGCTCAAGGTGGAAAGGTTCTACCGCAACGTAAGTACCTTTCAGGCCACGCTTGAGCAAACTCCAAAAGTTTTCCAGCCCGTGAGTGTGAACCTGTCCGCGCACGTGCTCGTCAGTGTGGTTCACTACCTCATGCACATACCGGTGCCGGTCTGGATTGGAATAAAAAAGGGCGCGGCCACTGGCCGCGCCCCATTTGTCACCGCCCCGTCAACTTACGACCGTGCGACCTCGAGCTTGTTGTTCACGCTGAATGCGCCGAACAACTGGCCGGCTCGGAGTCCCGCGACCTGCTTGTCCATGGCGCTGTCGACCGCGCCGTACAGAGTCACATGGCCGTTCTCTACGATGATGCGGATGGGACGCGCCGGATCCATGGCGTACTTGCTGAGCACGGGATCGCTGTAGATGGCGCGCAGCGCCCGCAACCGCAGTCCGTCGTCAAATGCCGAGACCGGCGCGATCGAGATGTTGTCGATCACGTCCTTCACTCCGGGCATGCTGGCGATGTCCGCGAGTGCCTCGTCGCGGCCCACGCCAGTGCGATCCTGGCCCTCGACTGTGACTACGCCGTCCTTCACACCGAGCGCGAAGTAGTCGAATGTGCTGTCGTAGCCCTCGCGGACATAGGTCAGCCTGGCCGCCAGTTTCTGCTCGAGTTGCGCATCGGGCACATTGGGACCGGCCACCTCGATCAGGTTGCGCACACCCTGCGAGTCAGGAATCTTCCGCGCCAGCTTGGCGGCGTCGAGCTTGCGCTGGAACAGATCGACGGTTCCGGTCAGCGTGACAATGCCGTCGTCTACGCTGGCCTTCACACCGCTGAACTGTTTCTTCGCGGCCAACTTGTGGGTCACCGCACTCTGTATCTGATTGTCATAGCGTCCGGCTCCGCTGCTGGTTTGAGCTGCGAGCGTGGCGCTCAAAAAAGCCGCCGCCAGCAGGGAACCGGCCCATTTTCTGAAGCTTTGTTGTGTCATAGAGGTCACCTCCGACCCGGTTGACGAATCTTTACGAATTAACCATTCGGTTAATTCTTTCGATGCGCCGGGACAAGGCAAAGATGCAAGCGCCGCTCGAGATAGAAATGGACGCATTGTCGGCGGCCCAACCAACCTTTTCTTCCGGGCAAGGGGTTATCAGAAAGGGCACGAAGGTCACGGACCGTTTTTTCCTTTCCTGCCCTCCCATTTTCGGATTACCCCCGTAACTTTCGACCGGGTACCCCGCTGTTTACGATGGAGATGCACTGCGTATTCGGAGGGGGAATCCGCGGATGGGCGATCGTGTCATCCCATCGAAACCGGCTGATCTGGCGCGCGCTGCGCAGCTGAAAAAAGCGCTGGAGAGCGGAGCTCCGCCTGCATTTATCCCGTCCAAGACTTTGCCGGGCAACGGGGCGGAATCGGGCGCTGCCGCCGCTCCACGATTGCAACCTGTGGGCAACCAGCCGGCGTACCCTCAGAAGGAAAATCCCGGTACTCGTTTACATTTTCTGGAGCAGGTGTTTGAAGCCTCGCCGGACGCTCTGGTGGTAGCCGACGGCGAACACCGGGTTCTTTGGGCCAATGGCACCTTCATCCGCATGTTCGGTTACACCTCGGATGAAATTCTGGGACAGTCGGTGGAGAAGTTAGTCGTGCCTCCCGACCGTCTGGCGGAATCGAGGTGGGTCAACGAAGCGCTGGTCAAAGGCGAGCGCATCACGCTGGAAACCAAGCGGCGCCGCAAAGACGGAACCCTGGTTGAAGTCTCGGTTTCCTGCGCGCCGCTTCAGCTCGACGGACAGATCAGCGGATTCTACGCCGGCTACCACGACATCTCCGACCGGCGCCGCGTGGAAGCGCTCAGTTCGGCGCTTTACCGGGTTGCGGAAAAAAGCAGCAGCGCCCACGATCTGCAGCAGTTTTTCGCCGCGGTGCACGGCATCATCGACGAGTTGATGTATGCGCGCAACTTTTACATCGCGCTTTACGACCAGGTGACGGACACGATCAGCTTTCCGTATTTCGTCGACGAGCACGATGCCGCGCCTCCTTCAAAAAAGATGGGCGGCGGCTTGACCGATTACCTTATCCGCACGGGCGAGCCGTTGCTGGCTACGCCCGAGGTGCTGCAGGCGATGGAGGAGCGCGGCGACGTGGCGCGCAATGGCTCGCGCTCGCTCGACTGGATGGGCGTACCCCTCAAAGTGAACAGCCACACCTTCGGCGCGCTGGTGGTGCAGACGTATTCGAGGAACATCCGTTACGGCGAGCGCGACAAGGAGATTCTCACCTTCGTGGCCCGCCAGTTGGCCAGCGCGGTGGAAATCAAGCGCAATGAGCAGGCGCTGCGGCGCTCCGAAGCGCGCTATCGCTCGCTGGTGCAGAGTTCGGTGTACGGCATCTACCGCTCCAGCCTGGAGGGGCGTTTCCTGGACGTGAATCCGGCGCTGGTGGCGATCCTGGGCTACGGGTCGGCGGAGGAAGTATTACTGCTCGATCCGGAAAAGGACGTCTTCGCGCAGCCCGAAGAACACGCTCGCCTGATCGACGAGTTCCGGCGCACCGGCCGGCTCGATGGATTCGAAGTGAAGTGGATGCGCAAAGACGGCGGAACCATCGTGGTGCGGATCAGCGGGCGCGCCGTCAGCAGCGCGGACGAACCAGCCGACGTGCTGGAAGCGATCGCGGAAGACGTCACCGATCGGCGGGCGCTCGAAGATCAATTCCGGCAGGCGCAAAAAATGGAAGCGGTCGGCCGCCTGGCGGGCGGCGTCGCTCACGACTTTAACAATCTGCTGATGGTGATCAGCGGATATGCGGAAGTGATCCTGGCGGAGCTGGACTTGCGGCACCCCTTATACGAAAAAGGCCGCGCCATTCAGCAGGCGGCCGACCGTGCGACCACCTTGACCCGGCAGTTGCTGGCCTTCAGCCGAAAGCAACTGCTCGAACTCAAGGTCATCGATGTGAATGCCATTGTGCACGACATGGAGCGCCTGCTGCGGCCGCTGATCGGCGAGGACGTCGAACTGGTGACCTCGCTATGCCAAGAGGCTGCCCAGACCCGCGCCGATGCAGGCCAACTCGAACAGGTGTTGATGAACCTGGTGGTGAATGCGAAAGACGCGATGCCCAGCGGCGGAACGCTGACCATTCAGACGCAGAATACGGTCGTGGATGAAAGCCATCGCCGCGGCCAGCAGTTCATCCGCCCCGGCCATTACGTGATGCTGTCCGTCAGCGATACCGGCATGGGCATGGATAAAGAGACACAGTCGCGCATTTTTGAACCGTTTTTCACCACCAAAGAAAAGGGCAAGGGCACCGGCCTCGGTCTCTCTACGGTTTACGGCATCGTCAAACAGAGCGGCGGATACGTGATCGTGCAGAGCGAAAAAGGACGGGGCAGCGCCTTCCACATCTATTTGCCACAGGCGCAAGGCGTGGCTGAGAAGCTCACAGCTCCGGTCGCCGATGCAGCGCTCGGCGGCACGGAAACGATCCTGCTGGTGGAAGACGAGGAATCGGTGAGGCAACTGGTTCGCGATACCCTGGTTTCCAAAGGCTATCGAGTTCTGGAGGCCGAGAGCGGGGAAGGCGGCCTGACCGCTGCCACCAACCACTCGGGCAAGATTGACCTGGTCATTACGGATGTGGTGATGCCCGGCATGGGCGGCCGTGAACTGGTCAGGCAATTGCTGAGCAAAAGCCCGGGCACGAAGATCCTTTATCTTTCCGGATACACCGAAGACGCTATCACGAGCGAGGGCTCGACCCAGAACAGCACCGCGTTTTTGCAGAAGCCCTTCAGCCTGCAACACCTCTCGCGCAAAGTCAGGGAAGTATTGGGATAAGGTCGATCGGTACTGTACCCGAAGAAGCCTGGCAGGAGTAGAGATTCCTCGCTGCGCTCGGAATGACCAACGTCGGAGGAGGCACTCCTCGGTTTGCTCGGAATTACAAACCTCCAGATTCCTCGCCGAGGTTGAAGGCATCTACCCGTGCAACTTTTTTCCCGCGCTTGCGTCCTATCTAATGGAAGGTATAGGGAAGGCCTTTGGGCAGACGCGGCTGTCGCGCGTATAAAAGGATTAGGGGTTCCCATGCTGATCAAGAAGGCGGAAGACATTCGTTCGTCGGAAATCACTCCCCGGAAAATCTATTTGAACCGGCGCAAATTCCTGGCCGGTATGGCGGTTGCCGGAGCCGCAGCAGGGGGTGGATTTTCCCTGCGCGACATCATTACGCCCCGTGCCACGGTGCTCGCCGGCAACAAGATTGACGGGATCCAGAAGAGCCCGTTCAGTACTAGCGAGAAAGTTACGCCTTACCAGGACGTCACGCACTACAACAACTACTACGAATTCGCCACCGACAAGACGGGGCCGGCCGATCTGGCGAAAAACTTCCGCACCCGCCCCTGGAAAGTGAAGATCGATGGCCAGGTAGAAAAGAAACAGGAATTCGACGTCGACACCATCATCAAAATGGCGCCGCCCGAGGAACGTATTTACCGGCATCGATGTGTCGAAGGGTGGTCCATCGTGGTTCCGTGGATCGGATTTTCCTTGAGCGAGTTGATCAAGCGCGTCAATCCCACCAGCAAGGCGAAATACGTCCAATTCACCACCCTACTGGATCCCGGGCAGATGCCGGGGCAACGGCGCGACGTGCTGCAGTGGCCCTATGTCGAAGGCCTGCGCATGGATGAGGCCATGCATCCGCTGGCCTTGCTCTGCTTTGGTATGTACGGCGAGGATTTGCCCAATCAGGATGGCGCGCCGCTCCGGCTCGTGCTGCCGTGGAAGTATGGATTCAAAAGCATCAAAGCGATTGTTCGCATTCACTTCACGGAAAAGCAGCCGCTGAATACCTGGAATGTGGCCGCGCCCAATGAGTACGGTTTCTATGCCAATGTGAATCCGAACGTGGACCATCCGCGCTGGAGCCAGGCCAAGGAACGCAGGCTGGGCGAGTTCTTCAAGCGCCCAACCCTGATGTTCAACGGCTACGATCAGGTCGCGAGCCTGTACAGCGGCATGGATTTGAAGAAGAATTTTTAAGGCTCGACCTCAGACCTCAGACCGCAGACCTCAGACCGCAGACCTCAGCGGTACAACTGCAGGCTGAAGAGCCTGAGGTCCGAGGTCTGAAGTCCGAGGTCAAAAAACGGACCTCAGACCGCGGACCTCAGCGGTACAACTGCAGAGTGAAAAGCCTGAGGTCTGAGGTCCAAGGTCTGAAGTCCGAGGTCCCGTTTGCGAGGATGTCACGCCTTCTAAAACCCGTGGTCTTCCTCGCCTGTCTGGCGCCGCTCGGCATCCTGGTGTGGCGCGGCTTTCACGCGGAACTTGGGGCCAATCCCATCGAGGCCATCACCCACGGCACGGGCGACTGGACACTCAGATTTCTGCTGATCACTCTGGCGGTCACGCCCCTGCGCAAGCTGACCCGCCAGTACTGGCTGATTCAATTCCGCCGCATGTTCGGGCTGTTCGCGTTCTTCTATGGCTGCCTGCACCTGATGACGTACGTGTGGCTCGACAAGTTTTTCGACGTCCATGAAATGCTCAAGGACATCGCCAAGCGCCGCTTCATCACCGCGGGCATGACCGCTTTTGTGCTGATGCTCCCGCTGGCGCTGACTTCGACCAAGTGGTCGATCCGAAAGCTGGGAGGCAAGCGCTGGCAGGCTCTCCATCGCCTGATCTTTTTCAGCGCCGCCGCCGGAGTCATTCACTACATCTGGCTGGTGAAGGCGGATTTGAGGAAACCGCTGGAGTATGGGGCGGTGCTGGGAGCGCTGATCCTGTACAGATTGACCGCTTGGATTATTCAGAACCGGAAGACTCGCCCCGAAATCGGGTCCACATCCAAGATCGGGGCGACAGAGATCTCCATACGATGACGAAGCAACTTTAATTGCGCCCGGAAATGTATTTGCTGATCGGAGAACGGCGCGGCTTTGCAAGCCGCGCCGTTTCCTCAATGGATGGTTTTCTACTGCTGCTTGTGGTGGAAGGACCTTGGTTTGACCGCCGGCCGAACGACGAACAAGTGCGATCTTGCGCTCGCCGATGACCCGGTGGCACTTTGCTCCACGAATACCCCCGCTGCGGCCTGGCCGTTGCCATCGGTTTCTATAAACGGGAAGGTCTTGCCGTCCACGGCATAGAAGTTGAGGGCGAATCCTCCGTTCAGCGTGCCGGTGCCATTGCTTCCGATGTTGACCACTATCTGGCCGCGGCCGTTGGAGTCGGGCGCAGCGTAATTACTATTCACCATGGGATTGTCGTAGCTCGGAGACCCGCCGGGATCGTAGTTTTCGTCAAGAATGCCGGTGAGGGTGGCGCCGCTGCTGTTGGCAACAAATTCCGCGATGTCGTCCACTTCTTCCGTGCCGCCACCAAATGCCGCCTGAGATAAGTTTGCGCCCGACAGGTTGAGAGCATAGCCTTGCGCCGCAGCAAAGGCGTTCTGGGTCTGCGGGTAAGCTGCGCCCGACATAAATCCAGCGTTATCGATTTCCAACAGCATCAGGCCGGCGCTGTAGGGGTAGGCCACATACTCCGTTCCCTCGAAGTTGGCGAGATTGCTTAAGGTGTAGCGGCCAGTGCCGGCGGCCGCGTAGTTGCCGGTGAAGCTTACGGTTGAGGCTACACCGTTACCGCCATTATTGGCGTCCAACGAGGAGGCGTTGGTGATGTTCCCGCTGCCATCGGTCACCATAAAACCGCCCGCCGCCGAGATGGAACTGGAAAGTGGGTACGCGCCCGCCAGTATAAACGCGTAAGTGCCGGCAGAAATCGCGGTCGTGGTTCCGGCAAATGCATCGCCCACCAGAGTTCCAGAAGCGTCCATCTCGATAAACTTCAAATGTGTCGCATCAATGGCAACGACGTCATAGGTCTGACTCGAGGACGAGCCGGATGGCGTGCTAAACGTCGTGGCGGGCGTAGAAGATGGACCCAGCACCAGGTTACCGCTCAGCGTCAAGTCGGAACTTACGGTGCCACCGTCGTTAGAATCCTCCAGACCAGTGATGGCTCCGCCGGTTCCAACCGTGAAGTTGCCGACTATCCCCCATGGAGCTGAGTTCGACGTTGTGAGATTCACGGATGCCCCACCCAAGCTGAAGACGTAGGTTCCAACCGGCGTGACGCCCGCTGCCTGCAAGTCGAGGGTCCCGCTTCCGGTCGCGTTACTGTCGAATTCGGTAATCAGCCCGTGCGAACTGTCCTGCAGGACAAAATCAAAAATGAGAGCGCTTCCAAAGGGAGTGTTGCTGTTGAGCGTCACCTGCCCTCGTCCATCCTGTCCAACCTGGTAGCTGCTGCCACTGGTGACCGGGCTATTGGGCAAGGTTGCAGGACTGAAGCCGGGGTCGTTCAGGTCAAGTGTGCCGCCGGTGATGCCTCTCTGCCCATTCGCGGTGAACGTGCCAACGATCCCCAGAGGCGCCCCGTTGACATCGGTTCCCGAGATCGAGAAGACATAGGTGCCGTTAAGATTACTGGCGCTGAAACCACCGCTGGGCGGGGGTGTAGGGGGAGTAAAGCTGCCGCCGCCGTTTCCACAGCCGGCCAGGAAAGCAAGAGACAATAAAGCTGGAGCGAACAGAAAGAACCGATTGCGTGACCACATAAATCCCCCTGAAGAGAGGCTGGGCGGACGGTTGAACCTCATTGAACTCAGAGTACCACGTGCCAGTTGTCTTTAGAGTCAACCCAGATCCGAAAAAAAAGTAGCGCGGAGAGGAGCGATTTTTCGGGCTTTTACATCTCTTTACGATTGGCGGGAAGTCCTGCCTAGGGATGAACTTCCGCTGCTTGCGCCGCGAGTTGCCGTAATGAATCCTGATAGGGCGCCCGCGCGATGCCTTTTTCCGTGATGATCGCCGCCACGTATTTCGCCGGGGTCACATCAAAGGCCGGGTTCTCCACTTCGACGCCGTTGGGCACCATCTGCTTGCCGGCGATGTGCGTCACTTCTTTTCCGTTGCGCTGCTCGATGGGAATCTTGCTGCCGTCCGGGCACGCCAGATCCACGGTCGAGATGGGAGCAGCAACGTAGAAGGGAATCCCGTGCTCCTTGGCCAGAATCGCCACCGTGTATGTGCCAATCTTGTTGGCGACGTCCCCGTTGGCCGCGATGCGGTCGGCGCCGACCACGATCGCTCCAATTTTTCCCTGCTTCATGATCGCCCCGGCCATGTTGTCGGAGATCACCGTGGTGGGAATCCCGTCTTTCATCAACTCCCACGCGGTCAGCCGCGAACCTTGCAGGAACGGGCGCGTTTCGTCCGCATATACATGAATTTTTTTGCCCTGCTCGACCGCCGCTCGAATTACGCCCAGGGCGGTGCCATATCCTGCGGTGGCCAGCGCGCCGGCATTGCAGTGGGTGAGCACTCCGCCCGCGCTCGGCATCAGGGTGGCGCCGTGCCGTCCCATGGCCTGGTTGGCCGCAATGTCTTCGGCGTGCATGCGCTGCGCTTCTTCGATTAACGCCTGCTTGATTTGCGGAATGGAACGCATGCGGATGCGCTCGAACTTCTCCTGCATGCGGCGAATCGCCCAAAACAAGTTCACGGCGGTAGGACGCGTCTTGCCGATCAGATCGCAAATTGCATCGAATTCCCGCTTGAGGTCGCCGCTGGTTTCCGCTTTGGAATTGTTGACGCCGAGCGCGATTCCCATGGCCGCTGCCACGCCAATCGCAGGCGCGCCGCGCACCACCATGTTGCGGATCACATCCGCCACCTGCTCGTGTGTTTTGCAGGTCACATAGACTTCTTCGGTAGGCAGCTTCGTCTGATCGATGAAGCGCAGGCCTTTGTCGGTCCACTCGAGAGTTTGGATCATAAAATTTAGCGATGGAGTGATGGAGTCATTGATTCAATGATGCGATGACTCAATGATGCAATGCCTGAACGGTTCAATTCTTGTGCGCCTCGCACCGGTTGCGGGGATTGTTCGTCACTGCCGGCCGTCCGCAAACCTCGCACTTCGAAGATACAGCGAATAGGCTCGGTGTGGTGTCGTCGTTCTGCAGGATGTGCTGCTGGCGCACATCGTTGGCTGTATAGATCGAAATGAACGGCGCCGGAGCGGCGGCTTTTTCCACGTTGGGCCGGCCCTTGGCTTCTTCCCGCTCGACCAGGCACATCACTCCCACTATTTCGAATCCGAACGCCCTTGCCGCTTCGATGGCTTGCACCGTGGACGCGCCGGTAGTGCAGACATCGTCCACAATGACGACTCTGGCGCCCTTCTCCCGGAAGCCTTCGATGCGCTGTCCCGTACCGTGCAGCTTCTCCGCTTTGCGGACCAGGAAGCCGTTCAGTTCGCCGCTCACGACGGAAACTGCTACCACAATGGGATCCGCGCCCATGGTGAGCCCGCCAATCGCCTGAGCTTTCCACCCGCGCCGCTGGATTTCTTCCAGAAAAACTTCTCCCGTCAGCCGCGATCCCCGGGCATCGAGCGTAGTGGTGCGGCAGTCGATGTAGTAATCGCTCGTGCCCCCGGACGAAAGCTTAAACTCGCCCAGCCGAAATGATTTGTGGGCCAGCGTAGCGAGCAGTTTCTGACGCGCAGAATCCATAAAAACCTACCATACCATGCCGCGCAGCGCCCGCCACCCGCGCCGTCCACCCGCCCTGCGTGTTAACCTGAAGTTTTCGGATTATCATGAGGCAGCGCCGCTACCGCTGTTTCCCGATGAGGTATGACATTGCAGAAAGTCGCACGTTTTTCTGGCGCTACTCTTTTTATTTTCCTGCTCTCAGTTAGCGTTCTGACTGTTCCTCTCTCAGCCGATGGCACGCGGACCTGGGAGCAGTCCCGCTTCGACGACCTGGTCAAAGGCACGGCGTCCGGAGTCGCCATCGGCAGCAATGGCGTGCTCGAACTGGCGCCCTCTTTCAAGTTGCTGGACTCGACGCCCTCTACCTACATCTGGGCGATTGCCGCCGACGACGCCGGAATTGCCTATGCCGCGGCCGGATCTCCTGCCCGCGTATACCGCGTCACGCCAGACGGAAAATCCACCATCATCTTCGAGCCCCAGGAATTGGAGGTGCAGGCGCTGAAGGTCGGGCCCGGCGGCGCAATCTTCGCCGCCACCGCTCCCGATGGCAAGGTCTACAAAATCGAGCATAAAGTCCAGGGAAAAGGTTCCAAGTCTGAAAGCAAGCCGGCCGACAACGCCGCTAAAGACTCCATCAAATCTGAGGTCGATTCCTCCTGGACTTCGTCCGTCTATTTTGCTCCGGGCACAAAATACATTTGGGATCTCTGCTTCGACAAGGCGGGCAATCTCTACGTCGCCACCGGAGATCATGGGGAGATTTACAAAGTTACTCCCAAAGGAGAGCACTCGATTTTCTTCAAAAGCGACGAAACCCACATCCGCGCGCTGGCTCTCGACGCGCAGGGAAACCTGATTGCCGGCACGGACGGGAGCGGTTTGATCTACCGCATCTCTCCGGCGGGCGAAGGGTTTGTGTTGTACAGCGCTCCAAAAAAGGAGATCACCGCGCTGGCCCTTGATCACGATGGCAACATTTATGCCGCCGGGGTTGGCGAGAAACACGCTACTTCCGGATCACCCTCCCCCGGCACGTCCATCATGCTCAACCTCGGCGCAGGTCCCGCTTCATCTCAGGTGCCGACTGCAGGCCAGGCTCCGACCACCACCAGCACTGTGCCGATGGTATCGTTCCCCGCGCCGGGAGGCAGCGCGGGCGGCGGTTCCGATGTGTACAAGATTTCCGCCGATGGTTCGCCCACGCGGCTGTGGACGTCGCATGAAGATATCGTCTACGCCCTGGCCTTCGACTCCCACGACAACCTGCTGGCCGGAACGGGAAACCGCGGCCACGTATTTGAGATCGAGGGCCCCGACGAGTTCTCCGATCTGTTGAAGGCGCCGGCGTCGCAAGTCACAGGCTTTGCCAAAGCGCCCGGCGGAGGCCTCTACGCGGCCAGCAGCAATCTGGGAAAAATTTTCGTGCTCGGTCCGGGGCCCGAAAGCGAGGGCTCTTATGAGAGCGACGTTTTCGATGCCAAGATCTTCTCGCGCTGGGGGCGCGTGGATTTCCGCGGGACGGGCAACATCGACCTGCTGGCGCGCAGCGGCAATGTCGACAATCCGGACCGCAACTGGAGTCCATGGAAGCAGGTCGATCTCAGCAAGGGCGCGGAAATGGGCGTTCCCGCCGCCCGCTACGCGCAGTGGAAAGTGGTGATGCACGCCGGTAATCCCAAACCAGCGGTGGATTCCGTCACCTTGTATTACCTGCCGAAAAACGTGGCGCCAGAGATTGACGATGTCTCCGTGCAGGTCGGCACGCGTTACCAGCCGATTGCGAAGTCTTCGTCATCGAACCTGGGAACCGACTTGAGCGGCTCCTCCGGCGCTCATTTTGATTCGCCCGTGCCCAGTTCGCACGATCGGGATGCCATCGGTGTGAAGTGGAGCGCCCACGACGAGAACGACGACGAGCTCGTCTACTCGGTCTATTACCGCGGCGACGGCGAGACCCGCTGGCTTTTGCTCAAGGACAATCTGTTCGACAAAGCATACTCGTTCGACGCCAGCCTGCTTCCCGACGGAGGCTACATCATCAAGGTGGTTGCCTCGGACGCGCCTTCGCACTCGCCGGGCGAGGCTCTTACCGCCTCGCGGGAAAGCCGCCGCTTTGAGGTGGACACCACTCCGCCGCGCATTGAGAATCTGGCTGGGTCGCTCGAAGGTTCGCAGATTCACGTGCGCTTCCGGGCCGAAGACGGATTCTCCACCATCAAGCGCGCCGAATTTTCGGTGGATGCCGGCGAATGGCAATATCTGGATCCCGTAGGCCAGCTCTCCGATTCGAAGATCGAAGACTACGACTTCAAGGTGACTCCAGCCGCCGAGAAAGACATGGCTGCCGAGCATGTGGTCGTGGTCCGCGTGTACGACAAGTACGACAACATGGCTGCTGCCAAAACCGTGCTGAGAGGTGAAGGGAAGGGTTCCGCGGGCGTTCGCAAACCGTAGCGGCGGGGTCTCGCCGGCTCATTGACGGTCAGGAAAAGCTGACGAGCGTCGCAGCACGTTTGTCCGCGACGCTCGCGCAGCGATGGATGAAGTTCGAACGCGCGCGGCGCCAGCTAACGAGCCTGCGCGGTTTCTTTGGCGTTCTGGACAGCGTTGACGAAGTCGCGGGCTTCCGCGGTCGGAGGCTGCACGGTTCCCTTGAGAATGTCGGCAAAGGGAAGATCCTTGCCATACCACTGCTTGGTAGCTTTCTTATCCTGCTGGATTTCTGCGCCGTTCAAAGATGCGCCGATGAATGCGCCTTTGCTGCTGGAATAAGTCAGGATGCCAGATTTGTATCCGGCGTCGGCAGAGGCAGACCGCCCGACTGGTCCGGCGGCGGCGGAAACGTCAGCGCCCAGCTTGATGTGGCCCTTCATCAGGCCGTTCATGCCTTCGTCATTCATGATGAACATCATGAGGTCGGTGCTCTTGCCGCCGATCTGCGGTCCCCAGCTGATGCCGGAAACGGAGAATGGGGCGGGAGCGCTCCACGCATTGGTGCTGGTCCTGCACGTAGCAACGCCGGTGCCGTGCTCGCCGCCGACGATGAAAGCGCCTTTCACCAGTTTCGGAATCACGGCTACGCACTTGGCATCTTCTAGAACCTTCTGAGGCACGCCCTTATCGGGTGCGGCGGTGGTGATGTTCTGTACCGTCTCGGTGGCGCGCTGCAGTTCAGACTGTCCGGCGGCGCTCTTCTCATTTGAGGTTGATTCCTGCGCCCAGGCAAATGCGGCGAAGCAACAAACCAGTAAAGTAATTACGATTTTTCTATTTGTGGTCATCGTTCCCTCCACAGGTTCGATTCAGGGAAAACTTGCAGGGTTTTCGGGGATTAGAGGAAGCGGATGTCTTGCTTACCTTACTGGTAAGGCGGTAGATGGCTGAGAGAGGCCTTTGGGTTAGTCAGCGCGATTTCTTCTTCTGCGCGGGAGGCGCTTTCTTCTTCCGGGATCCATCCGGCGAGCTGTTGTTGCCATTGAAGACGCGGGCAAAGATTTTGTCGACGTTTTTGAGCTGGCGGGGAAGGTCGAAGGCGTATTCGATTTGCCGGCGCGGGACTTTGCTGGTGATCTCTTTATCGGCCAACACCAGGTCGTGAAAATTCAGGCCATCCTTCCAGGCGCGCATGGCGTGGGATTGCACCAGGCGATACGCGTCTTCGCGCGACACTCCATGTTCGACCAGGTCGAGCAGCAGTTGTCCGCTGAAGATGAGGCCGTGGGTGCTTTCGAGGTTGGCGCACATGCGCTCGGGATAGACGAACATGGTGTCGATGATGTTGGCGGTCTTGGTCAGCAGGTAATCCGCGAGTGTGGTCGAGTCGGGAAGGATGACGCGCTCGACCGAAGAGTGGGAGATGTCGCGCTCGTGCCAAAGGGCTACGTTTTCCAGTCCTGCTTGAGCGTTGCTGCGGACCACGCGGGCCAGGCCGCTGATCTGCTCGAGCGTGACGGGATTGCGCTTGTGCGGCATGGCGGACGATCCTTTTTGCTTTTCGCTGAAGAATTCCTCGGCCTCGCGGACTTCGGTGCGCTGCAGGTGACGGATCTCGGTGGCGATCTTGTCGAGCGTGGACGCGATCACGGCCAGCGTGCAGAGGTAGTTGGCGTGACGATCGCGCTGGATGACTTGCGAGCTAACCGCGGCGGCTTTCAATCCCAGGCGGGCGCAGATCTTTTCCTCGAGTTCGGGCGTGAGGTGGGCGAAGATGCCTACCGCACCGGAGAACTTTCCTACTCGCATGTCTTCGGCGGCGGCCATAAAACGCGCGATGTTGCGCTGGGTTTCGGAATACCAGTTGGCGAGTTTGAATCCGAAGGTGATGGGCTCGGCGTGGATGCCGTGGGTACGCCCGACCATGGGAGTGTCTTTGAATTCCCAGGCGCGGCGCTCGAGAACTTCGACGAGGCGCTGGAGGTCTTGCGCGATCACCTGGGAAGACTGGCGAATGAGCAGCGCCTGGGCGGTATCGACGACGTCGTTGGAAGTGAGTCCGTAGTGGAACCAGCGGGCGTGCGGTCCGACGATTTCGGCGACGGCGGTAGTAAAAGCGATGACGTCGTGGCGGACCTCGGCTTCGATCTCATGGATGCGCTCGACCCGGAAATCGGCGCGCTCGCGGATGGCTTTGGCGGCATCTTTGGGGACCATTCCGGCTTCGGCGAGGGTTTCGGTGGCGGCGACTTCGACGGCAAGCCAGGTGCGGAAGCGATTTTCATCGCTCCAGATGCGGGCCATCTCGGGGCGGGTGTAGCGGGGGATCACGGGTCCTCCTGCGCGGGACTAAGGATTCTAAATCTTAAACTTGGAAATGGGCTAGGGCTGCTTCCGCGCAGAGGAAGACAAGCCTTAACCACGAAGGACAGGAAGGTACACGAAGAAGAAAACCTAACCACAGGGGACACAGAGGATTGAAGAAAGGGGCGGGCCGGGCGCCAGGATTCCCTTGTTATGTCGCTGCACGATATAATGGTTATCGATTAAGCGCTGGCATGAACAACCTTACGCTGCGGGATTACCAGGCATTGGCCGAGGTCCGGCACCAGATTCGAAAGTTTCTGCATTTCAGCGACGAGGCAGTGCTTGCGGCGGGACTGGAGCGGGGGCAGTACCAGATGATGCTGGCGATCAAGGGGCTGCCGGAAGGGATGCGGCCGCGGATTCGGGATGTGGCGAACCGGATGCGGATTCAGCATCACAGCGCCGTGGAACTCATCAACCGGTTGGAGGCGGGGGGTTACGTCCGGCGCGAACGGGCTGCCGATGACCGGCGCGAGGTGCTGCTGGGCTTAACCTCGAAAGGGGAACGGGTTCTGGAAGAATTGGCGTCGCATCATCATGAGCAGTTGCAGAGGGCGGCTCCGGACCTGGTGGCGGCCTTGAAGCTGGTAATGGCGGGAAAGAAAACCGAGCAGGAACCTCGGAATGGGATTGGAACAACGGGCACGAGGACTAAAGCCCGGAGAACGGCGGGCTACACGCGGCGCTAAACGTGCCGTTCTCACCGGGTAGTTTTTCGACGCGCAACTGGTGGTTTTTTAGTGACATAGCTTCGGTACGTCAATGGGCGCGGTTCCCAATAAGTCAAGGGGCAGGCTCAAGGTAAGTATTACGTTAGTAAGCCGGACAGAGAAAGAGCCGGCGGCTGGAAGTGTGGGGATTCAGCATATAATTGTAGAGACTCCCATGGATTTAAGCCGTGCCCTAGGCGCGCTGGCAGTGATCGCAGCAGTCTGCGTGCTGATGATTTTCTTTTTTCCCGCGATGAACGGCCCGTATTCGGTGGTGCACGGTCCGGTGACGGCGCTGTTGGCGGTGCGCGCGGCAGCGGGCTTGCGCGCGGCGATTGCCGGAGTGCGAGGGGTGCGGGACCGGTTGAGTAGTGCACGAGTCGCACTGACGCGATCGTTATGGGCCGCGGTTCCGGTGGCAGAATTCCCGGTAAATAGTCTGTCCGCAACTTGCAGTGCGATTTTGCGCTGCTGATTCTCCTTCCCTTTTTCCCAACCCAAGAAAAACAGTGTTGCAGTTTCGGACCCCCTTCCGCTCGGGCGGGCGCTTGGGCGCTTTTGACCGGCTGCAACCTCTGAGTGCACATCTTTCCGCCATTTCAGAAGTGAACTCTTTGAGGAGGAATTCCAGTGACACAGACAGCTTGTAAGATATGGACCGTAGCAATTCTTGCGGGAGCATTCACATTAGCCGGTTGCAGCAAGAAGTCGGCCAAGGCGACACCGCCGGCCGCGCCGCCGCCTCCGGCCGCTCCCACAGCCACTCTGGCCGCAAACCCCGCCGTCATTCAGCAGGGCCAGTCCACCACGCTGACCTGGCAAACCAACAACGCGAATGAAATCACGATCGCCGGTCTGGGCACGGTAGCCGCGTCGGGATCGCAGTCCATCACCCCGAATACCTCCACCACATACACGCTGACGGCAAAGGGGCCGGGCGGATCCGAGGACGCTTCGGCGCGCGTGACGGTGAACGAGCCGGTGGCGCAGTCGGCTCCGTCTCCCACGGATGAGGACCTGTTCGCGAAGAATGTGAAGGACGTGTTGTTCGACTACAACAAGGCGGATATTCGTCCCGATCAAGCGGGCAGTGCGCAGGGCGATGCCGCGTTCCTGCTGCAGCATCCTTCCATCCAGGTGCTGGTGGAAGGGCACTGCGATGACCGGGGATCGGAAGAATACAACCTGGCGCTGGGAACAAGCCGGGCCGAATCGCTCAAGAAGTCGCTTACCGCGCAGGGAGTGCCGGCGGATCGCGTGAAGACGATCAGTTATGGCAAGGAAAAACCCTTCTGCACGGAAGACAACGACCAATGCTGGCAACGGAATCGAGTTGACCACTTTGCAATGGCCCGCTAAATGAAGAGGGCGGCCCGGTGACGGGCCGCCCACTTAACTAACTCCATCCGCCGGATTGGAATTCCCTTTAGCTTCACGCATAGTATCAATGGAGAGTTGAAGTGTTCGGAGAGCAAGAAGATCCGGTGACGACGGAAAGGCTCCCCTACTACCGTCTGTATCTGCGGCAACGGCCGGTGATCCTGGTCGTGTTCACCCTGATGGCGGTGATTTTTTTTCTGTTCACCAGCGGTCTGGCGCGGCTTTATCGCGCCCAGCGCGAATCGCTGGGGACGCGCTGGTTTACCCGGGGACGGGCGGAGCTGAATGCCCGGAATTATGCTGGGGCGGTTTCGGATTTTCGCGCCGCGCTGCTCTATTCCCGAGATAACTATACCTATCAGCTGAACCTGGCGGAGGCGCTGCTGGGGCTGGGCCGGACGGGGCAGGCTTCCGCGTACCTGCTGAATCTGTGGGACCGGGAACCGGAGGATGGCCTGGTCAACCTGGAACTGGCGCGCATCGCCAGCAGCACCGGGCAGTTGCAACAGGCGATTCGTTATTATCACGACGCCATCTACGCGGCTTGGGCCAGCGATGAGGAATGGAAGCGGCGGGATGCGCGGCTGGAACTGATCGAACTGTTGCTGAACCACAAGGCGCCGGCACAAGCCCAATCGGAGTTAATTGGACTCGAGGCGAATGTGGGGGATGATCCAGCGCAACAGGAGCAGATCGGCAGTCTGTTTTTGCGGGCGCAGGATTATGAGCATGCGCTGAATGCATTTGTCATAGCGCTGAAATCGGAGCGGCACAATCCCACCGCGCTGGCGGGTGCGGGAGAAGCTGCGTTCCAATTGGGCCGTTATCCGCTGGCCCAGCGCTATCTGCAGGCTGCGCTCGCCGCCAATCCCAACGACAAGCAAAGCGCGCAGGCGCTCAAGACCACAGAGATGGTGGTGGAGATGGACCCATTCCGCAGGCAAATCAGCACGGCGGAGCGAAACCGCAGCGTAGTGCAGGTCTTTCAGATAGCCGGACAGCGCCTGACCGGCTGCGCGCTTCCGAAGAGCACGACTCCAGGGCCGGCGAGCACACAACCCAGCTTGAGCGATGAGTGGGCGAGTTTGAAGCCCAAGATTACCGAGCGAAATCTGGAGCGAGATCCGGATCTGGTGGAGTCGGCGATGGACCTGGTGTTCCAGATCGAGCGGCAGACCAGCATCGTATGCGGGACACCGAGCGGGAGCGATCTGGCGCTGTTGTTAATCGCCAAATTGCACGAAGGAAATCAATAGTGGATCTGCCGGCAAAATCCGAAACCGTCGTGCTGCCCGAGACCGGCCAGAGCCCGCAGTCGAGCGCGTGGATGCACGAACATTCCCCGCTGGACCTGTGGCGGGCGGTGTTTCGCGAGGACCGATTTTTTCTCGTCCTCTCGGTATTTATCGGTGTGTTCTCGGGGCTGGCGGTGGTGTGCTTCCGATTCGCCATCGACTGGGCCCGGCTCTACCTGCTGGGAACCGGGGTAGCGCTGACGCGGGAACGTTTGCTGCTGGCGCCCAGCCTGGCCGGACTGGTGATTGCGGTGCTGGTCATGCGTTTTTTCCCCGGCACACGGGGGAGCGGTGTCAATCAGACCAAGGCGGCGCTCTACATCTACAACGGGAACATTCCGATTCGGACCGCGTTCGGCAAGTTCATTTGTTCGGCGCTGGCGATTGGATCGGGACATTCGCTGGGGCCGGAAGATCCGTCGTTGCAGATCGGCGCGGCCTTGGCATCGGTGATCGGCAGGAAGATGCGGTTGTCGCGAGACCGGATGCGCCTGATTGCGCCGGTGGGCGCGGCAGCGGGGTTGGCAGCAGCTTTCAACGCACCGATTTCGGCGGTCCTGTTCGTGATCGAAGAAGTGATTGGGCGCTGGACGGCGGGCATTTTGGGTTCGGTCGTGCTGTCGGCGGTGTCGAGCGTTGTGGTGATGCGCTGGTTTTTGGGATCGGAGTCGCTGTTTCGAATTCCGGCGGTGGAATTGAGGCGGCCTTCGGAACTCATCGCCTACGCGGCGTTGGGAGTAGTAGGCGGCCTGGCGTCGGTGACCTTTTCCAGCGGCATTGCGACGCTGCGTCCCCGCTGCAAGGCGCTGCCGCGGTGGACGCAATATTTTCAGCCGGCGATTGCCGGTCTGCTGATCGGAATCATCGCGATGCTGGGCGCGCCCCAGGTGATGGGCGCCGGCTACGAATACATTGACCAGGCGATGCACGGGCAGTTCACCTGGGAATTTATGGCCATGCTGGCGGGGCTGAAGATTCTGGCTACGCTGCTTTCGTTCGTGAGCGGAACGCCCGGCGGAATGTTCGCACCCACTTTATTTGTGGGAGCGATGCTGGGCGCGGCGGTGGGGGGAGCGGAGCACTATTTTCTGCCGCACCTGACGATTTCGGCGGGAACGTACGCGCTGGTCGGCATGGGCGTACTGTTTGCGGGATTCCTGCGAGCGCCGATGACATCGGTATTCATGGTGCTGGAGGTAAGCGGGAATTATTCGATCATCGTGCCGGTCATTGTGGCGAATACGTTTGCCTACGTGATTTCGCGAGGTCTGCAACCCATCCCCATCTTCGATTTGTTGACGCGGCAAGACGGCCTCGAACTTCCCTCCATGGAAGAGCAGCGGGAAGAAGACGTTTTGCAGGTGGAAGACGCGATGCAGCGAGTCAAAGGCCCGGTGCTGAATGGGGAGTGGACGCTGGAGGAGGCGCTGCGCCAGGTAGATCACACCGAAGCCCGGCATCTGCTGATGCGGATGAGTCCCAACCGGTGGAGTATCGTAACCAAAGACGAACTTCTCTCCATGGCGGCGAAGGCTAAGGGCACGGAGACCATCGGGTCGCTGCTGGGAAATGAACAGGTTCCGTACTTGCATCCCGACCATCCGCTGGAAACGGCCTTGCGCTATGTGGACCGGTGGCCGCTGATTCCGGTGGTGAGCCGGGCGGATTTCCGGCAGCTGGAGGGAGTCATCTCGGAGCGGGATGTGTTGGAAAGATACCGGGAGTTCGGCGAGGGATAGCCACCCCAGTGATCCCGCCGGGCACGGGCGCGACGGTATGGCCTAATCCCGGAAGCCGATTGATTACGTTGCCGCCAGTTCCGCACTTGAAAACTTCCTACCCCATTCGATAAGCTTTGCCGAATCCCACGAAGGCGGCGGACAGAGCCATATCCCGAGAAGGGATGTGGTGGGCGGGGAACATTTCTTTTCGAATCCGTGACCGGAAGGGACCGGCTTCGATCGCTATCCGGAAGATAACAGCGACGGTAGTCGACATGTCTGTTCGCAATTCCTCAATAAACATTCGGGCATCTTCAGCTGAGAGATGGGGAGAACGATCATGGTGAGTAGGGCGATCAGGTTCACTGTACTTGGTGTGATCATGTTGGCGCTGGGATTGCCGGCGTTCGGACAGGGCGGAGCTACGGGAGCCATTTCAGGCACGGTGCAGGACCCGAGCGGGGCCCTGGTGACGAACGCGGACGTGCGCATTGTCAACCAGGAAACCGGTTTGCTGGAGCGGGCACTGAAGACGGGCCCGGATGGGGCGTTCACGGCGCCGCTGCTTCCGGTGGGAACCTACACCGTGGGCGTGCAGGCGCCGGGGTTCAACCAGGCCCAGTTTAAGGACATCGTGGTGCGCGTGACGGAAACGACGCGCATGACCGCCAAGCTGGCCACCCAGGCCGTGCAGGAAAAGATTGAAGTGCAGGCGGAAGTGCAGACCGTGAACACGAGCGATGCGACCACGGGACAGGCGATCGAGAGCAACACCATCCGCGCGCTGCCGCTGGCTACCCAAAACTTTCAGCAACTGCTGACGCTCTCGACCGGGGCGGAAAGCGAACTCAATGCGGCGGCCCAGTTGGGACGAGGGCAGGTGCGCATCGAAGTCAACGGCCAGCGCGAAGACAACAATAATTACCTGATCGAGGGCATCAGCGCGACCGATTACAACGTGGCGGAGTTGACCAATACGCCGCTGCCCAATCCGGACGTAGTGCAGGAATTCAAGGTGCAGACATCGCTCTACGATGCCAGCCAGGGACGCAACGGGGGCGGGAACATCAACGCCATTCTGAAGTCGGGCACCAGCACGTTTCACGGGGACGCCTATGAGTTTTTCCGCAATACGGTGCTGGATTCGAATGAGTACTTTTTGAAGCAGACGGGATCGCCGCGGCCGGTCATTCAACAGAATATTTTTGGCGGAAGCCTGGGCGGTCCGGTGAGCCCGGGCGGCAAGCTGGGATTCTTCTTTGTGAACTACCAGGGAACGCGGCAGCGGAGCGGCGACTCTCCAGGGACGCTGATCAGCACATTTATTCCGTACGTGCCGGCTTCGGACCGCGGGGCGGCGAATGCAGCGAAGCTGGCGGCGGATTTCGGCGTCCCTAGCGCCGATCCGGTGGCGGTGAACCTGCTGGCATTTCAGAGCAACCAGTTTGGCGCGCCGGCGAATGGATATCTTTTTCCGCTGCCCAATGTTCCGGCGGGAACCACGCCCGGATCGCTGGTGCAATTCACCGTCAGCAAGCCGGGAAAATTTACCGACAACCAGTTGACCGCGAACTGGGACCACGAGTTCCACCAATCCAAGGATTCGGTGGCGGCGCGGTTCTTTTACTCCAATTCAGAGCAGGACATTCCCTTTGGCGCGGGCGGATTGCAGGCTTCGCTGGGAGCGGCGGCCAGCGGAACGGACTTGAATTTCCCCTATCAGCTGCCCATTCGCGACCGGGTCTTTGTGATTTCCGAGACCCACGTGTTCAACCCGCGGCTGGTGAACGATTTTCGTTTCGGCCTGGTGCACATTGATAACACCGCCAATAACGTGAACCCGGTGACGGTCGCGGACGCGGGAATTGACAGGCCGACCGACAATCTGACCAGCAGCATTTACAAGTTCACGTTCCTGACTTCGGGATTTCAGTTTGGGCCTACACCGCAAGCGAACCAGGCGCAGACACAGAACAATTACAACTTTGTCGAGAACCTGAGCTGGGTACATGGCAAGCACACGTTCACCGTGGGCGGGCAATACATTCGGGTGAGACTCGATAAGCTATTTCCACAGGTGTTCAATGGGCAGCTCTTCTTTACGAACACATCCGCGACTGAGACGGACTTCGGGAACTTCGTGGCGGGAACGCCGGAGTTCAGCTTTGGCGGCGGCGGAGTGTACAACCATGCTTACAAGCAGAGTAACTCTGCGATCTTCGCGCAGGATGACTGGAAGGCCACTTCGAGCCTGACGCTGAATGCGGGGCTGCGCACGGAATTTCTGGGGGCGTGGACCGACGGCGACTGCCACATCGGCAACATGGAATCGGATCTGACCAAATCGGGGACGTACCCGTTTGTTTATCCGAGTTGCGTGAACAAGCTGGGCGTTTCCGGATTGACCGGGAACGCGAAGGGGTCGACGTTCAAGAACAATGTGTCGACCGGATGGGGACCGCGGGTGGGATTTGCCTGGGATGTAATGGGGCGGCATACGACGACCGTCCGCGGCGGATACGGGATTTATTACGTGCGCGAGGATGTGGGAGCGGTGGACCAGTTGAGCTTCCAGTCGCCGTTCATTCCGATCGTGTTCTTTGGCACGACGCCGGGATACAACTTGGGCAACTTCTTCACCGGAACACCCGCGGTCAATGCCAATGCAGTGCCGGCCGCGGGTTCGCTGAATGCAGCCTGGTTGCCGTGCCTGGCGCAACTGACCAGCTTTCCGGACACCAACGGGGCGGCGACGTACGGTGGCTGTACCGGACCGGGCGTCAATACAACCCAGAACTTGTTTGTACTGGAAGTGCCGCGGCACTTCGTGGTGCCGAACACGCAGCAGTGGAACCTGACCGTCCAGCGCGAACTGGGAAAGAACTGGGTACTGGAAGTCGGTTACGTGGGCACGCGCGGGATTCACTTGCGGGAGACGCGCGATGCCATCCAGTCGGTGGACGCGATGAAGCATCCGTTCACGGTCACGGACACAAGCGGCAACTCGTACACAATCACCACCGATACGTTTGCCAACGCGATTGCACGGACTCCGACGCCGGGACTGAATGGGTATAGCGGGTACCAGATTTTCGCCAACGACGCTTATTCGATTTATCACGCGCTGCAGGCGACGGTCTCGCGGCGCTGGAACCAGAGCTATTTCCAGGCGGCGTACACGTTCTCGAAAAACATCGATGCGACCTCGACGGGGAATACCGCCTTCAACACGGCGTACAACGATCAGAGCAACATCAACGCGTCGCGGGGAATCTCCGACTTCAACCGTCCGCACCGGCTGTCGGTGAGTTACGCGTATGATCTGCCGGTTTTCCAGCATGCGACAGGAATCAAACATGCGGCCCTCGGAGGCTGGCAAGTCAGCGGGGTATCGATTTTCCAGAGCGGGATTCCTTTCTCGATTTACGATTCGAGCGCGGGGACGGCGTTCCTGGGACAAGGCAGCACGCCGCTGCTGGGCGCAAGCCTGGCACCCGGGGCGACGATTGCGGGCGGACTGTCGAGCGGGGATCTGCGTTCGCGCGTGGCCAACGGATATCTGGTGCCGACCGCCTTTACCCCTGCTCCCCTGGTGGATCCGGCCGGCTGCGCCTCAGACCCGAACTTCTGCACTACGGGGTTCGGTGATCTTGGCCGCAACCTTTATCACGGTCCGTTCGAGCAAAACTGGGACGTGTCTTTGCTGAAGCATTTCAAGATTGGAGAGCGGCAGGACGTGCGCTTCGCCGTCGACTTTTTCAATCTGTGGAATCACACGAACTTCGGCAACCCAACCGTGACCGACATCGAGGCCTACAACGCCTGGGTCGCGGCCGGCAGTACGGGACACGATCCCTTCGGTACGATCGTGCAAACCAACGGCAATCCGCGATTGATTCAGTTCTCGCTGCGGTGGGCGTTTTAGGAAGCAGGGTCAGGGAATCAGCGCGCGCCTTGGGCCTGTTGCAGAAGCGGACGGAGAGCGTCCACTGACACGCCGAGAGTGCCGCCGGTGAAACCGTCCATGAAGGCGGAGTTGATGCCGATCACTTCACCCTTGGAATTGAAAACCGGGCCGCCGCTGCCGCCGTGAGCGGTCGGGGCGTCATAGATAAGCTTGTCGCCGACCACATCGCCGAGATGTCCGCAGGTGGTGGAGGGACGGATGAGCGAGAGCGCGGCCAATTCGCTGGCCGCGGTGATGTCGTTGTGACGGTACGCCAGGCGCTCGTAAATGCCGGCAGGCGATTTGGCGACCATGCCCGCGATGCCCATGGGATATCCGATGACGGTGACCCGCTCGCCGGGAGAGCCGGGAGATTTGGCCAGAGGAAGAACTGGCAGGGCTCGGACGGCGTCGTAGTCGACAATGCGCAGAATCGCCAGATCAGAAGTTTGCGAGACCGACGCGGGCGAAAGGGTAACCGGAGTCGGAGAACCAGGGAAAAAGATCACCAGATTCTCGATGGTTCCGGTGGCGCCCTGGCTGATCAGATTCTCGGCCTCCGGATCTCCATACCAGGGTTGAGCTACATGGCGATTGGTGGCCAGCAACCCGGGACCAACCAAAAATCCAGTGCCGGAAACGCGAGCCCGGATGGCCGGGTGGCGATTGGGCATTCCCACCTGATAGATGCCGTAGATGTAGCCGATGGAATTGCGATAGCGGCTGAGCACCACCGCAGGCATGGCCTGCTCGTCCTTCAGTTGTTCAACTTCCGCCGTGAGTTCGTGAACTTCTTTCTGCAGATCTTTCTGCAGGTCGCCGGGAGGAGAACTCTGAACGGCTTGAGGCCGATAGAAATGCACCATGGTGAGAGCGACGGCGAGCAGCACAAGCCCTAAGACGCCCTGGATGACCTGCTGCCAGCTTTCTGAGACGCGGCAGTCAGGCGCGGGGGCTTGGGCCGGGGAAGCCAAAGGGTCCGGGTCGGGCACGGAGGAGCCGGCAATCTGGGTTTCGGCCATGGTTTTTTGACGCGGTCGCGCTCGGACATTGACCAAGCTGCGCCTTTTCAGCCGTTTAGGTCCGCCAAGCCCAAGGGCTGAGTTCTTGCAGTGGTTATCTTCTCTTGTCCGGGCCGAACCGGCTACGGTACTGAAGGGGATGTACGGGGGTTATGGGTACGATCGCGAAGGGTTTCGGCTTGATGCTCGCCCTGGTGTGCTTGACGCCACCATTCTTGGCGGCGACATCCCGAACGTCGGCGCAGTTCAGCCGGCGGATGGATCTCCCGCAACACCCACTTAACTGCCCCGCGATCACCGAACGTTGCAAAAAATTCACAGCCCTGGACTGCTTTTTTCTGCATGAACTTCCGCACGCTCTTCGGGTATAATCCGCGCCACTTGGGCGGGAACGTTCGATCGAATTATCAGAACACGCACAGGGAATCGAAAACGGCGCAAGCGCGCGCGGCTGAAGAATGTGTCTTCTTCCGGCGGTGTCTTGCTGCGGGGGGCTATGTCAATGACGCGAATCCGTGAGCAGGCGAACAGCAGGCAGCAACAGCGGGGGTACGAATTCGGTCGGTCCATGCGTGCAGTGAAGTGTGCGGTATGGGTGTTTGCGGTGTTGGCGTTGTTCACCTCGTTCGCGGCCGCGCAATCCGCCAGTCAGCTCAATGGCAGCGTGACCGACCCGTCTGGCGCCACGGTGCCAGGCGCGAAGATTGTTCTAACCAATACCGCCACCGGCCTGCAGCGCACCGCTACCAGCAACTCAGGAGGCCTTTATCAGTTCCTCGATGTGCCTCCGGGAAACTACAAGCTGGAAGCCACCGCCAGTGGTTTTTCGCCATACCTCGCCAGCAAAATCACTCTGGTCGTCAATACGCCTTCCAGCCTCAACATCAAGTTCCGTGTGGCCGGCATTGCGGAGTCCGTCACCGTGGAGGGCCAGGCCCCGCTCCTCAATCGCACCGACGCCTCGCTGGGCAACACCATTGAAGAAAACCAGATTGCGGAACTGCCCATTGCCGACCGCAACGTGGCCTATCTCCTCAGCCTGCAGCCTGGTGTAGCGTATTTAGGGGGAGCCGCCGAGACCAATCAAGCGACCGACACCCGCAGCGGCGCCGTGAATGGCGTGCGCAGCGACCAATCGAATGTCACCCTGGACGGCATTGGGGTCAACGACCAGAATAATGGTTACGCCTTTACCAGTGTCCTGAATACGCCGCCCGACTCGGTCGAGGAGTTCCGGGTCACTACCGCCAACTCCAATGCTGATTCCGGCTATTCCAGCGGTGGGCAGGTTGCGCTGGTCACCAAAAGCGGCACCAACACCTTTCACGGCTCAGTCTACGAGTACAACCGCAACACCATCTTCAGCGCCAACGACCCATTCCTGAAGGAATCGCAGTTGAGCAGCGGCGAATCCAACACCGCGCCGAAGCTCCTGCGCAATGTATTTGGCGTCACGTTCGGCGGCCCGATCATGAAGAACCGTCTCTTCTTCTTCGCCAACTATGAAGGCCGCCGCGACGCCGAGGGCAGCAGCACACTGCGGAACGTGCCGAGCCCCACTCTTCGCGCCGGCGATCTCGTGTATTTATGTGCCGACCCAACCCAATGTCCGGGTGGAACCGTCAATGGAGTCAGCGGGGTTCAACCTGGCTACTATGCGCTGGGGCCGGCTCAAATCCAGAAGATGGACCCGCTGGGCATTGGGGACAATCAGGCCGTCCTGAGCCTCCTCAATCAGTACCCCGCGGCCAATGCAGCCAACGCCGGCGATGGTTCCAATACTCTGGGGTTTCGCTTCTCCCCAAACGTTGACCGCAGCTTCAACACCTACATTACCCGTCTCGATTACCACATCACCTCGAACGGCTCAGAAACCGTATTTGTGCGCGGAGAGATGCAGAACTTCAAGGAACCCGGACCGCAAGAGTTTCCTGGGGAGCCCGCCGTTTCGAACTTCCTGGATGACAGCAAAGGCATCACCATTGGACTCACCTCACTGATCACCCCCAGGCTCATCAATGATTTTCACTGGGGCTACATCCGCCAGGGACAGCAATACGGTGGGACCTCGGTGTATCCGGGAGTTTTTCTGAATGGGATTGACAGCCTCGTTCCCTTCACTCGCCCTACGACTGCTTTTGTGCCCATCAACCAATTCAGCGACAATTTGAGCTGGACTCGTGGAAACCACACGTTTCAGTTCGGCACCGACTTGTTTCTGATTCGCAACAATCACATCAGCTACGACAACTCGTTCTCCGACGTTCAGACCAATGTGGTGTATCTCAACACGGGAGGGATTGCCAACGACAACAGCCCGCTGGATCCGGGCAACAATGGCTATCCGAAGGTGGATAAGGGCTTCGGTCCGAATTACGACAGCGCGACCGCCATCGTAATGGGTATTTTCGCCGAGGGGGACGGCATTTATAACTACGCCCGCAACGGTTCCGCCCTTCCCCAGGGCCAAGCCGTCAACCGCCGTTACGCCATCAACGATTACGAGTTCTTTGGCCAGGACAGCTGGCGAGTCAACCGCAACTTGACCGTCTCGTATGGTCTGCGCTGGGTGCTGGAAGCTCCGCCCTACGAGACCAATGGATATCAGGTGGCCCCTTGTGTGGAGGCCACCGGGGGAGGCTGCACCAATCAAAACGTCGCTGACTGGTTCAACCACAGCGCCCAGCTGGCTACGGCTGGCCAGCCGGCCAACAACGCCGGGGAAATTGGGTTCACCCTGGGTGGACCCGTGAATCACGGTCCCGGCCTCTGGAACTGGGACCACAAAGATTTTTCGCCGCGCATCGCCGTGGCCTGGGCCCCGGATACCGGCGACGGTTGGGTCTCCAAGATTCTTGGCAAGAAGGACGAGTTCACCATCCGCGGCGGCTACAGCATTATGTACGATCACTTCGGTATTCCCGTCGTGAACAGCTTTGACCAGCATGGTTCGTTCGGCCTGTCCACGGTACTCGGAAATTCCGCCGGTTCGGTGACGGCCGCCAACGCTCCCCGCTTTACCTGTCTCATTCCGGGGTCTTCCGGCCAGTCCTGCCTGCCGGCTCCGTGCGCGAGCTTAAACAACGCGGGATGTTTGTTCGGCCCACCGCCAGCGGGCGGTTTCCCGAATACTCCAAGCAACACCGCCTTTGCCATCAACTGGGGCCTCGACCAGTCGGTGAAGACCCCGTATACGCACATGTTCAATTTCTCGCTGGCGCGCCAGATTACCTCCCGCTCCTCCCTCCAAGTGGCCTATGTGGGCAGTATCGGTCGGCGCTTGCCCATGCAAGTGGATATGGGCATGCCCACGAACTTGAACGATCCGGCCAGCAATACCCGATATTTCCAGGCAGCTACCATGCTCTCCAAAGACGCTGCCGCCGGCACCGACGTCAACTCAATCCAGCCCATCCCATTCTGGGAGAATATCTTTCCTGCCTGGGCCGGCGCGGCCACACAAAGTGCCCTAGCCATGAACGGCGTATCGGCATCCACTCCTAGCGGTCTCAATTGCGCACCCGGGAAACTCCCCGCCAATCCCACGGCCACACAGAATGTCTATGAAATCTGGAACTGTTCCCCGCATAACGAAACCTTGACCCTCAAGTTTCTGGACTTGCCCAATCTCATCAACCAGTTCTCTCCCGCGCTCCCCAACAGCAAGTTCGGCCCGTATGCCTTCTACCATGATCAGTTCAGCTCGCTCTACGCATGGCGCAACATCGGTACCTCTGACTACAACGCGTTGCAGGTGACCTACAATGCCCGTTGGGGAGCCAACCTGCAAGCGCAGTTCAACTACACATTCTCCAAATCGCTCGACGAAGCCTCGGCCGCGGAACGAATCGGTCCGTATGAAGGAACCGGCGGAACCGGTAATGACTTGAACGGCGGCGGTATTGTCATTAATTCGTGGGATCCGCTGGCATTGCGCGGGCTCTCCGATTTCAATGCCTTCAACCAACTCAACGCCAATGTCGTTTATCAACTCCCCTTCGGCAAAGGCCAGAGGCTGATGGAGCATGCCAACCCGATGCTCAACGCAGTGGTCGGGGGCTGGCACGTCTCCGGCATTTTCCGCCTGACCAGCGGTTTTCCTATCACGGTGGACAACGGCTTTACCTGGGCCACCAACTGGAACATCGAGGGTGATGCCGAGCCCAACGGGCCGCCTCCGGTGGCATCCAATCCTAGTAACGTTGTCTTGGATGGTGTGAGTGGCCCCGACATCTTCGCCAATCCGGCAGCCGCGCTGGCGGCCTACCGTCCCGAGTGGCCGGGCGAATCCGGCGTTCGCAATACCGTCATCGGCGACGGCATGTTTAATATCGATACCGGCGTAGCTAAGGATTTCTCGCTGGGTGAGCAAAGGCGGCTGGAGTTCAAATGGGAAGCGTTCAACGCCACCAACTCGGTACGCTACGACGTGCGCGGCGCACAACCTTCGCTCTCTCTCGGTGCGGCACAGTTCGGCAGATACCTGGGGACGATCACCACGCCTCGCTTCATGCAGTTCTCATTGCGCTTTCTATTCTGACCTTGGACAGGCGGCTGGCCGCCCGGCCGGCCGCCAGGTTCAATACCCGGTTCCGCGAGCCGACGAAACCAATCCGGCGCGTCCGGGCAAGATCACAGATTCGCATGGAAACAAAGGAGCACGGACCAGCCGTGCTCCTGCGTTCTCCATCTTCACTCAATTCTCAATCAATGCTCGAACGCCGCATTCGGCGAGGCGATCTGATCGTAAGGCACATCCGACGGAATGTTGTAACGTGCCATGATGTCTTGCATCTTCCGTGCATCCTTATCGATATCGTCGCGGTCGTTCTTGCGGCTGTCTTTCACCCACTTCGTGTAAGCCTTGTCGAACTCGCGCTGGTCGTCAGGAGAGAGCCGGTTCTGGCTGTTCCCGTAATTAGCGCCGTTCGAGTAGGCATTGTTGTTGTAGCCGCTGTAGCCGTTCGCTGACGTGGCGATCTGCTGGAACGGAACGTTGGGCGGGATGTTGTTACGCGCCATGATGTCGCGCATGTGTTGCATGTCCCGCGCCGCGTCGTCGCGATCGTTGCGCTGGCTGTCATCCAGCCATTGCGAGTAGTCGCGGTCGAAATCGCGCTGGTCGTCAGCAGACAACCGTGCCCCGCCGTTCTGCGGATACGCTTGGCTTCCTGCATACGGACCGTTCTCCGGATAGCCGTTGTTATAAGGCTGGTTCTCCTGCGAAACATATCCCGTGCTGGCAATTTGATCGAACGGCACGTCGGTCGGAATGTTGTTGCGAGACATGATCTCCTGCATCTTGCGCACGTCTTTGTCGATGTCGTCGCGATCATTCTTGCGCGTGTCGTTTACCCATTTGGTGTAGGCCTTATCGAAATCCTTCTGGTCTTGCGGGTTTAACTGCCGGTGATAAGCGCCTGTTTGATACGCCCGGCCGGTGCTGGCCACCTGATCGTAAGGAACGTTCGCGGGAACGTTGTTGCGCGCCATGATTTCCTGCATCTTGCGGACATCCTTGGCGATGTCGTCGCGATCGTTCTTGCGGGTATCGTTTACCCACTTCGTGTAGGCTTTGTCAAACTCGTGCTGGTCGTCGGACGAAAGCTGGCCGTTCTGGCAAAACGCCGGTAGCGCCAACGCGGCCAACAGCGCCACGATCTGTAAAACTCTCCTCATAATGACCTCCGAATGTTGTTGCCACGAAGCAGCTGGGCACATTCTCGGCCCGCATTTCAGATGACTTTCTTGGGTAAGTTCGTTGGTCAGGAGAGAACCTGATGGACAGAGATGGCTTCGCCTGCATGTGAAGCCCCGCGATGCCGCACTACAGGCTCGGCAAGGTTTGCCGTTCCGGGGTACTCATTTTCCTGTACCAGAGCGCGGTCGCTAACAGCCTCCTCAGGCCGTTGCTACCGGTCGGGCAGTCCGATAAAGCTCCACCGCAAATGCCCCCAAGCCCAGGCAGACCACCCCAAAGTGGACCAGCCCGCCAAGATATGGGATGAACCCAACAACGGTGAGGATCAACAGGCCCACCAAGAGTCCGAGCATCCAATCGCCCTTCGTGGTTCCGGAGGACTTCAGAAGGATCCGGCCCAGGAAGGCTCCAACCCAGATCTTCGCCAGGTAGATCGCAGCCAGGTACGCCGCCAACGACATCAACGCAAGGGGGAAGCCAACCAGGGTGATGGCTGCCACGATCAGGGCTACCGGCACGCCCGCCAAAACTGCAACGCCCAGCCCGAGGCTGACCCAGCCTGAGCCGACTGCCTGAGTCGCGGCCCGGAAGAAGCCTGGAAATAGGATCACGCCCAGCCAGCCCACCAGCATGGCCGCCCCCAGCCAGATTGCCTGGTGGAAGTAGAACCTGGGATGCGCGAATTTGTTATCCCCCACCTTTAGCTGGATGTCACGCTTGCCCGCAATGGTCGCGCCGTCGTCGATGTGAACGTCGCTCAACTTGCGCACGCGCGCGCTCAGGTCGCCACCGACCCGGGCTGTGCCGGTGAGCGTAAGGGCACCTCCGTGGATTGTCAGATCGCGGCCGATGCTGCTGCTCACGTCGACACTGCCGGCGTAGATGCTCGCACTACGCTTCACGTCGCCCTCCAGGGTGACGTCGGCGGCGCCAACCACGATACCCTCGCCTACATGACCTCGGTTATTTAGGCGCAGGGATTGCACCCAGCCGTAGATGCTGTGGCCCAATTGTCCATCCACGTCGAGCGACTGCGAAAAATCGTAGATGCTGCCTTCCACGGTTCCGCTCACGACCGTTCTCTTGCCAAAACTGATTAGGTCGCCCTTGATAGTCCCGCGCACTTCCACAGTCTGGCCAAACGCCAGCAAGTCCCCGTTGATCACGCCCTCCACGCGCACCGTGTTGCCGGCGGCCAGAAGGGTGTCATCTACCGTCTCGTTTGCCGGTACGGTGACGAACTCCGCGTGACGCCGCTCCAGCGCAAAGCCAGGCAGCGACAACACCACCAGCATCAGCAGCACCAGCAACAACCCCAGGCCACGCTGGCGCACGCGCCCTCGTCCCAGCAACAGTGCGCCCCAACCCAATAACAACAGCAGAGAAACAAACCCTACGACAGCAGCATAGTCAGTCAGCATGGCAGTGCCTCCGGTTGCAATCTGTTCAGAAACGGTGAAGAGCAAGTTCGTGCGGCCGCTGCTGCTGAAAGGATCGAACCATTCCAGCGCTGCGGGAATACTCAACTGGTGGAACCAGATGGTAGTGATCGTGCCTAGCGCCAGCACCGCGGCCATCACCGCCAGGTCGCCCCATACCCAGGACCTGCCCGAATGGGCGAAGGCCACGGGCGCTTCTTCGGGAAGCTCGTTCAGACTCTCGCTCAAAACCCGGTTCTCCGCGCGCAGGGCATCCACCACTTCCCGGCAGCGCCGGCATGTGGCCAGGTGCTCTCGCAGCCGCCGCGCCTCCTCCGGCGCGAGTTCGCCGTCCACGGCGAGGGCGCACATCTGTTCTGAATAACATTCCATGATCACTTGCTCCCGGGGGCCATGCGCCGGCGCAACTCTTTCTTGGCCCGAAATATCAGAGCCGCCACGTTATTCCTGTCTAACTCCAACTCCTGCGCGATTTCGTCATAACTCAGCTCGCCGTAATAGCGCAGCAGCAGCGGCACGCGATAGTTTTCCGGCAGGCGAGCGATGCTGTCCCGCACTTTCGCTCTCTCTTCCGCGCTGATGACAGCGCCCAAGGGCGAGGGCTCCGGACTGGCGGCATCGATGACGGCGCTTTCGCTTTCCACTTCCACAAATACCTTCAGTCCGCGCTGCCGCCGCCGCAACACGTCGATACACTGGTTGCCGGCCACCCGCAGGAGCCACCGAGGAAACGGTATCGAACCGTCGTAGCTCTCCACCGAGCGCTGCAGCTTGACGAAAACTTCGCTGGTGGCATCTTCCGCGCTCTCCCGCGAGTCCAGAAGGTAACGGCACAATCCGAATACGCGCCTCGCATAACGGTGATAAATCTCCCCCAGGGCCTCGGCATCGCGCCCTTGGGCTCTGGCGATTACGCTCTCCAGACCGAGCCCCTCCAGTTGCCGGTTTCCGCTCTCGCGGGGCTGCGGTTCTTTCGCCATGTTTCTTTTGGCGTCCATAAAGCAGTACGCTGCCGGTCGGAGGAAATTACACACATTTTTGCGAGCGAAGGGAACTGCGAACTCAGTGGGCACTGAGTACTGGGTACTGCCCCTCCCGCGCTGCTAAAATAAAAAACACGCCATGTTTGAGAATCTCCAGGAAAAACTGCAACGCGCCTTCAAGACCCTTCGCGGCCAGGCCACCCTGACCGAGGAGAACATCGACGAGGCGCTCCGTGAAATTCGCCTCGCGCTGCTCGAGGCCGACGTCAACTTCAAGGTGGTCAAGCAGCTGATCGACCAGATCCGCGCCAAGGCCGTGGGCCAGGAAGTCATGACCGCTCTCTCCCCCGGCGAGCAGGTCATCAAGATTCTGCGCGACGAACTCGTCGAAGTCCTCGGCAAAGATACCGCCCGCGTGAAGTTCGCATCCCAACCCCCCACCGTCGTGCTCATGGCCGGATTGCAAGGCTCCGGCAAAACCACCACCTCGGGCAAGCTCGCGAACTGGCTGAAGAATGGCGGCCATCGTCCGCTGCTGGTTTCGGTCGACGTCTACCGTCCCGCGGCCCGCGAGCAATTGAAAGTCGTCGCCCAGGCCGTGAAGAGCCACATCTACGAAGGCCAGGTCACCGAGGCCAACACCGCGACCGTCGAGCGCCTGGTAAAAGAGGCCCGCCGCGAGGCCGTGGTTTCCGGATGCGATGTGCTCATCGTCGACACTGCCGGCCGCTTGCATATCGACGACGAACTCATGAACGAGATGCAGTCGCTGAAGAAGCTGCTGAATCCTTCCGAGATCCTCTTCGTGGCCGACGCCATGACTGGACAGGACGCGGTGCGCTCCGCCGAAGAATTCCACAAGAAGCTCTCGCTCACCGGAGTCGTGCTCACGAAAATGGATGGCGACGCACGCGGCGGCGCGGCTCTCTCCATCCGCCAGGTCACAGGCCAGCCCATCAAGTTCATTGGTATCGGCGAAAAGTACGACGCGCTGGAACCGTTCCATCCCGATCGCATCGTCTCGCGCATTCTCGGCATGGGCGACATTCTCTCGCTGATCGAGCGTGCCGAGTCGCAGATCGACAAGAAAAAAGCCGAGGAGATGGC
>DASYYT010000159.1:0-15605 GCA_035949755.1 Candidatus Sulfotelmatobacter sp. | reverse complement strand
AAAACGTCAAAAGGCCGAAGATTCATTCCCATGAGTGACCGTGTTCTGGATCTTCTCATGGTTCGTTGTGCTGGACGGAAAGAAGGATGGGTTTTCCCGTCGGTTCGCAAGGGGAAGCACATCGGTGCTGCGTTCATGAACAGGCAATGGGTTAAAGCCCGCCGAGCTGCAGGACTGCCCGAGGAGCTAGTGCTCTATTGTGCCCGGCACGACTTTGGAACATACGTTCTCAGCCGGACCGGAAACCTAAAAGCGGTTATGGATGCGATGGGGCATGCAGATGTGAAAATCGCCATGAACTACCAACATCCTGAGCTAGAGATTGTGCGCGATGCGATCAATTCACGGCACACTTTACGGCACACCGCCCAAACCACTAACTAGGTAAGTAGTTGATTCTTAGGCAGAACCCAGGAACTTCTGAGTCAGTTTGATATTGACTCTGGATCAGCATATCGGGGTTCGAATCCCTGGGGGGCAGCCAAAATTTTCAGTCACGACCGTCGAATTCCACGTAGTCGGATCCGATTCCCCCCGTAGCGCCAAGCATTTGAAAGTTTGCAGGAGAGCCGCCGGCAACCACGACGCGTTTAACCGCGGATCTCGCTTGGCATTCACGATTTTTCTGGGGTGCCGAGTCGTCTCGAAATTCGGGCCCGGCCGGGCTCGATGACAACGAATGCGCCGCTTAGCCGCCCGCCGCTTTCGGAGAGGATCTTGAGGACAGTCTGACCGAGTTGGCTCCGAGCATCAGCGGGGAAGCGTATCAGGATAACGCCAGCGGTTTGCTGCCCACCCGCATACAACAATAGGCCGAAGTCTTTGTCTTCCGTCAGCAGAATACGATGTTCGGAACGTGCCAGGGAGAGAACGGCGTCGTCTTTCGCTGCGGGATTGAGTTCAGCGATGGCCGTCACGTCGTGGCCCGCGTTCCGCAACGCTCGAACGACAGCAAAATCGCAGCTCTCGTCAGCTAGAAAGCGCACGCGCTACGCCCGCTCTTTGCCGGAATTGCCGATGAAAACCACTTCCTCGTGCGCGAGCATGTCCGCAGCGTATCGCATCGCAGCCTGAATATCTTCGCGGGAAAGGCGTGGATATGCGTCGAGCAGGTTGACCTCAGTGGCGCCTTCGCTCAGTTTGCGAAGGATCAGTTCCACCGGGATACGCGTCCCGCGGATCACTGGCTTGCCGAGCATTACCTGCGGATTGATTTCGATACGGTCTGTGAGCGTCATAGGCTCCTCACACCTGACAGCATACAGCAGGATTCGCCTGTGCCATAACTGTGCCAGGCAAGGCGAGTCGCTTCCGTACGGGTTGCGGGTTAGGCACACCGCTGAATCAGAATGGCGTTCCGAGGAGACCCGTTTCCGCCGCTTCCCAATTCTGGATCAGCATCGGGGTTCGAATCCCTGGGGGGCAGCCAACTTTTTCTCTCCGGCGGAAACGGCTGACATACTGCCAGGCAAACTGTAGACTGACAGCATGCCTCAATGGGTTTGGGTCGTTCTTTTCACACCGGATGACGAGGCGAAATTGAAGGACAGGTTTGTCAAGAAGGCCGACCCGTCCTATGAACGCAGGCTGACCGGACAGCCACGTCAGAACGTTCTATTCGAGGCGGGGATGGCGTTCGGCAGGCACCCGGACAACACGATACTGGTCGAGGTCGGAAAACTCAGACCCATCAGCGACCTCGTTGGCCGACACGCCGTCCGGCTGTCAGACTCGGTTGCCACACGTCACCAACTGCTCGTCAAATTGCGAGCGGTCGGATGCCCTGTGGATGACACGGGTGACGACTGGCAAACAGCGGGGGATTTCAGTTAAGTGGGTTACGTCAACCACCGGATGGTTACACTTCTTTAGCGGTTTGATGCTCGACCGTGCCGAACTCCCTGCGTATTCCAGACAGATTCTCGTCAAGCTCGGCAAAAAAGTCGATGTACTCGTCGTGACTGAAAAATGCGTTTACATAATTAGCCTGAGTCAACACGTATCCGCCCCAGCCATTCAAGATAGCAATTTGCAGAAATGTTGCTAGGTCTTCCGATTCGTGGCCGAGAAACAGATGGCCCGGTGCTTCATGGAGGAGACGAAGATCACCGTAGCTTTGCCGGAGCTTGTAATACAGGTGCCAGTTCTCACTGCTTCCCCAGATACCCCACTCCGTAATCCACACCAGCGCCGGACTGCGGTACATCAGCGAGCTTCCGATCCAATAAGCGAGATAAAAAATGCGACCTGTCGAACTTGGATAGTGAACATGCGCTCTATGGATTTCAGGAATCAGATCGGGCTTAACCCGTTCTAGCCCACGAAGCCATTCCTCGCATTCGTCTTTTGTGTAGAAGCGCATTGCGGATCGATTTTACCCCAGCGGGGTGACCATCATTGACGCAAACAGGCGGTTTCCAACGCTACGCCGTCTCTTTGCCCTCGCGTTCTTTACTGAGGGCGTCTGATTTGGAGGGTGCTGTCCAATCAAGCGGTTTCGGCCAGTATCCAGCGTTCTTGTTGGCGTACTCCTCATCAATGCCACTCAAACCAAAATGACAAATCAGCAAGACGGCAATTGAAGCGACAAACACGAGCACCTGCGTCCCGGTACGCAAGGGGCACAGCCAAAAGACCACTGCGGACAACCCCGCCAAATACTTAATGGTGGTAACCACGAATCG
This sequence comes from Candidatus Sulfotelmatobacter sp., assembly GCA_035949755.1. GTDB lineage: Bacteria > Acidobacteriota > Terriglobia > Terriglobales > Acidobacteriaceae > Sulfotelmatobacter. The sequence continues at coordinate 12,921 of DASYYT010000159.1, read as the reverse complement.
CTTCATCGGGGTAACGGTAGGTGCATTGATAGTGGGCTGGCTTGATGGGATCAGCGAAGAAGGCACCTTAATCGCAGCCCCACACTCGGCGCAAAAGATTCGTCCACTATCAGCGGGAGCACCGCATCGAACGCAGTTTGTTGCGGTGTCGTTTTGATGCGTACCATCCATCCACGAGTATGATACTGCTCGCTGCGGGATTTTGAGTGAGAGGGGATTTTTTAGTCAACTACCGCTCGACAGGGGGTTGACCGACCTTGAGCCTGACCTTTGCACCGTCAGGAGTATTGGCAATCTGGCGATGCAAATCCCCTAGAAATGACACGTGTTCATACAGGTCGGCGACGTAGGCGTTGTTGGGTGCTTCGGCACTTTCAGCAAAAACGACGGGCACCTTAAAACCGATACATTGCAGATCGTTCGGAGTCAAGCCACGGGCGGCGTATGCTTCCAGTTGTCGTTCAGCAAACCAAAGCTCGCGTTTGGCCGAATGTTTCAGAGAGTCCTTAAAACTCGATTCCGAATCTGCAACCGCACTCAGAGTTCCGTCCCCCACATCTAGGCGCATCACGTTGCCTTCGACCGTCCGCAAGAACAAGTCGCCGAAACCATTCCGGGCTACTAGCGTGACAGGTTCAGCGCAAAGCCAACGCCACTGTTCGAGCAGTCGATTTGCGTCAAGGTGCTGAATATCGAAAGACATGCATTTTCCCTTCGAGGCAGCGAGCAATTGTCGCACGAGGCTGGGGTTTTACGAATCATCCTCCGGGTCCGAAATTTGGACTATCGGAATAACTAGTAGAAAGGGGAAAACGATGCAATTTCAATCAAAACTGCTCCAGCGCCGTGTCGCGGCTGTGGGGGTCACGCTTAATAAGATTCACGACGTTTACCTTAAGCCCGATGGCCGCGTCGAAGGCGACGGCGAAAGCATTGCCGAGACGCTGGAACGTGGGAATGAAGTATCGCGGAGAGGCGTGCTGCCTGACGGTCTCATTGAGCACTAGGTTTGGGGTAGCCAATCCGTCCGCCTAGTTTTTTAGTCGATTTTTCGACTGGTGTTGAGGGAACGATCAGGGAACGATTGCTGTGCCCAATCGCTCTTTCCCGCTATTTCACGTATCCACGGATTCCCGCTAACTGCTTGAAAAACCGTGAAACGGCAGGTTCGAATCCCTGGGGGGCAGCCAACTTTTTCTCTCCGGCGGAAACGGCTGACATACTGCCAGGCAAACTGTAGACTGACAGCATGCCTCAATGGGTTTGGCTGGTCGCGGTGCTGATCGGATACGTGGTGCTGACGCAATGGATTCTCCCCAAGCTGGGAGTGCCCACGTGAAGGACCGCGCGCGGCGCCGGGTCTCGGCGCGATCATCCAACCGAGCAGAACGTCCCTGGAAACAAGCTCAATTCTTGATCGCGGAGCGAATCTTGGGCGTACCCGATACGGCAGCTTTCAAAGCGGTGTCTTTTTGGACGAGATCCAGGACCGTTCTGGTCATCTCTTCGTCAATGTCGGGCGCCTTGCGGATCTCGACCGGATAGCGCACCAGCAGCTCGAGACCTTCATTGGCAAATTGCAGGCGGGCCTCCGGCTTGGGCGCGCGCACTTGAATATCGATGCGCCGCTCGATGCCGGCATGCTGGCGTTCGATTTCATGCTGGTACTTGGCATAGACGGAGTTGACCGCAGCCACTAGCTTCTGCTCGACGTCTTTGTGGTTTCCTTCCGGAGTAATCATGACGACGACCTCATGCCAGGCATATTCGGTCCCTGGAATCTGCTTGAACAGGGGCGACGCGGTCTGAAAGAGAACGGAATTGGAGAGCACGACAATGCGTCCGGTGGGATAGAAATCGACTCCCGTGCCGGCAAGTTCGACCAGATACATGCGGACCAGGCCGATATCGACGACGTCGCCGGTGACGCCGGCCACGCTGATGCGATCGCCGACGCGGATGCCGTAACGCCCAATGATGAAGAAGTAGGCGGCCACCGAGAGCACGACGGCTTGCAGAGCGACCGCGATGCCGGCGGTGATGAATCCGGCGAAAGTGGCGAGCGAGCTGAACTCGCTGACGAATCCGAAGATCAGGACCACGACCACGAGGAAGCTGACCACGACCCGGCGCATCAGCAGGAACTGCCGGCGCCGGCGCGGGTCGCCAATGTAGCGGAAGGTGATGCGGCGCCACAGATCGGAAATGAACAGAATGACGCCCAGGGCGAGCAGGATTCCGAAGACGCGCAGCAGCACCGAACGCAGCACGTACTTGGATTCGCGGGCGATGGAAGTGCGCCAGGCATCCAGATTCGCCTTGGCATCGTTGAGCACGATGATCTCCTGACTGAGCGGGAGCATCGCGGCCGAGAGCTGTTTGAAGCGCTCGGTAAGTTGCTGGAATTCGGTTTGCTCGGCCTCGAGTTGCTTGGGGTCGCCAGAGGGCTGCTGGCTGGCCAGGGTTTCACTCCGTTGAATGGTGGCGCGCAGGGCGGCGCGCAGCGGGGTTCGCATGTGGTCGGCGATGTCGCGGAGGTAATCGGTCTCACGGATGGTCTGATCGATCTGATGAACCGCGCGCATGTAGTCGTACACCGTCATGGCGTCGGCGATCAGCCCGCCGGAGGTCGCCAGCGTGGGCTTGGCCGCGGCGGAGGGCGCATTGGTTTTCGCCGGGGTAGCAGTTGTGCCGGAACCCAGGACTTCGGGGATGGATTTGGCGAGCTGGTTAATGCCGCCTTCGAGTCCGCCCACGGTTTCTCCATTGGTCTGCACGAACGACAACATTTTTTGAATGGCATCGAGCAGCGCCTTCTGCAACTCCAACTCGCCCTGCACGGCGTCGCGCTGGGAGATTAGATTTTGCCTTTTGGCGCCTCGAGCTTTGGAAATCTGGTTGGTGAGATCGCTGGTCTGCGCATTCAACTGGTCGATACGGGCCGAGGTCTTGGCTTCCAGTTGCGCGAGATTTTGCTGCTGGGTGGACTGGGGCGACTGATTGCCGGATTCACTCTTCTGCTGGGCGCTGACCAACGCGCTTTCCGCCTTGGCCGATTGAAAGGCGAGGCGCACCACCTGCGCGCCCAGGCTCTGCACGTTATCCTGATAGATTGCATCCGTGGGCAGGCCAACGGCTTGAATGCCGGTCGTGGAGTGCCGATACCAGCTGATGACCTGATTCAAATGATGCAGCGCCTCGGATCCGTCCAATTGCAGCGGCGGCAGGTTGTTTGCCGATGATCCAGATTCGGGTTGAGGCGAGGGCTTGGCGGGTTTGGCCGGCGGCGCTTTCGACGGCTCGGACTTCTTTGAATTTTGCGCCACGCAGAGGATTGCCGGGAGCATGCTGAGCAGCAGAATCCTTCCCAGGATGGGGGCGGATCGGATCATGAAAAGGGTGATTAAGCTGAAAACGGTCTTAATGGCTTTCATTGAGGCGATTTGGTTCGTCTTGTTTAGTGGTTTACTTTCGAGAAGTGGTTGTTCCTTCTTTCACGGCTCTGTGGCTTTTGCGGTCCGCCGGGGTGATTGCAGCAGTGGCGCGCGAATCCCATTCCGTTTACCATCTTGAATTCGAAGCATCTAGAATTTGAAGGAAGAGTCAGGCTGGGGTTGGCCTGATCTGACGCATTCATGCCGATGAGCGCGAGTCAACGGGGAAATCGAACTTTTTATCGGGCGGCGTGGCTTCTGTTCCTGTTGTCGGCGGCATGCGCCTTCGCGAAAAATGGATTGCAGATCGTGGTGGTGCCGGTGGCCAACATGTATTCGCATCCCAGCGATAAGTCTGACGTGGTTTCGCAGGCGATTTATGGCAGCAATGTGAAGCTGCTGGTAGCGCGCGGGGAATGGTCGCAGATTCAGACGCCGGACCGCTACAAAGGATGGGTGCCCAGCCGGCAGTTGCGCGTCATTTTGACCGGCGACGGTTACGCGACCGCGGGACCGACGGTGCAGGTCGAGAGCCTGTTCGCCAATATTTATAACGAACCCGACATTACCAAGCAGAAGCCGGTGATCACCGTCCCGTTCGAGACCAAGCTCGAGGTGGCGGCGCCGGAAGCGGACGATGGGAAGACGCCGCAGAAGCCGGCGCCCGAGGGATGGCTGGAGGTGCGGCTTCCGGTGATGCGCAGGGCCTGGATTCAAACCGGGGACGTCATCTCCGATCCTAAGCCGTTGTCGATTCCCGAATCGATTGAACTGGCGAAAAGGTTTTTGGGGATTCCTTATCTTTGGGGAGGGCGGTCGAGCTTTGGTTTTGACTGCTCAGGCTTCACCCAGATGCTGGTGCGCGCGCGGGGCATTGTCATGCCGCGCGATGCCGACCAGCAGGCCGCGTGGAGGGGCGCGGTCGCGGTCGAGCGCAAGGATCTGGAGCCGGGAGACCTGCTGTTCTTTGGCGCATCGGCGAAACAGATTACGCACACCGGCATGTACATTGGCGATGGACAATTCATTAACGCTACGACCAACGGACATCCGGTGGTGCAGATCAGCCGGCTGGACGACCAGCCCTGGACCAAGGCGCTAGTCGCCTGCCGCCGGGTCAAGCCGCAAAACTAGCCTGACGCGGCTGGGGTACACTGTCGCGGGAGCCTGATGCCCTCATCGCTCGACGCTCTGCTCGCCGATCTCGAATCCGCCAGGAATCAATTCGGACGGGGCGCTGCGGGCCGGGTCGAGAGGCTTCTTAAACAGATTGCACGCCATGAGTTCCGCGATGCGAAGCGGCTGATCCGCTTGCATGAGAGCCTGCTGTTTCTGCGCGCTTTCCCACAATCGGCATCGCTGGTTCCGAAGATCGAAAAGCTGCTCGACAGTTTCCACGAGCGCGTGGAGAAACTGCGCGCCCTCGGCGCGGATATGTCGATCTTCGATGACTTCGACACTTCTGGAATTGCGGGCACGACCATGCAGGATACGTTGAACTTTGAGGCGGCGCGCTGGCTGGTGCGCCGGATTCCGCGCCAGGTCGCAATTGCCTGGGATGATTATGAGGAGGAGCGCGCGTGGGGAGCGACGTGGCCGCGGTTCATTCCGCTGCTGCGGGAAGATTCGGATGTGGAGGCGAACATCCCGTGGCGGCGCTGGCTGGACGCGGCGCGCGGGCGGGAACGGGATCTGCCATGGCTGATCCGGCAGTTCGAGAGCTTGCGGTCCACGGGCGGGCAAGGAGGAGAAGATCGCGCTCGCGCCGAACTGTACGATTCGCTGCGGATTCCGCTGCGGTGGAATCTGGAGAACTTGAAGCTCTCGCGCACGCGCAATTGGCAGCGTCCGCGAAAAGTTTATGTCCATGAAGGTCCGCTCATCGTGCGCAGGCAAGTCTCGCTGGCGGAAGAATTGGCGCGGCCGAAGCCGCGGTTCACGCGGCTTTCCCGGCAGGCCGGCGAGGCAGTGATGGACTTGATCCGCGAAGTCATGGTCGTGCGTTACCGCGAGTTGTATGGCACCACGCTGGGCGATGCGCGGTCCGTGGTGCGGGCGGAGTTGGGGCGCGGAGTCATGATCTATTTCTGGAATCTGCCGCCGCAACGCCGGCTTCCGCTGCGGGCCTACGTAGCCGGATTCACGCTGAAGAACGGCGTGCCCATCAATTACATCGAGGCCATCGGGCTGTGCGAGTGGATCGAGGTTGGCTTCAACACGTTTTACACATATCGCCAGGGAGAGACCGCGTGGATCTACTCGCAGGCGCTGCGCTGTCTGTGCGCATTGACGGGTGCGAAGGTGATCTCGATCTATCCGTATCAGATCGGGCAGGACAACGACGAGGCCCTGGATTCGGGCGCGTTCTGGTTCTACCGGAAATTGGGATTTCATTCGGGCAAAGCAGAGCTTGAGCGGCTGGCGGGAAGGGAAGAGCGGAAGATCGCAGCCGATTCGGCGCATCGGACGTCGCGAGCGATCTTGAAACGGCTGGCGGAGGCGCACGTTTTTTACGAACTGCGAGGGGATGGCTCGCGAGCTGAGGGCGCGAAAGATGCGGGAGCGTGGCATACCTTCTCGACGCGCAATCTCGCCCTGCGAGTGAACCAGCGCATGGGACAGCACTTCAATGGAGACATCGCACGGATCCGCGAAGCTTCGGTTCGCGAGGTGAGCCGGGCGCTCGGTTTGAATCCATCTGGGTGGACGGAGGCTGAGCGGAGATCGCTCGAAGAGTGGAGCCTGGTTCTGGCGCTGATCCCCGATCTCGGATGCCGGTCACCGGAGGAAAAGAGCGGGCTAGTCCAGATCATCCGTTCGCAATCTGCTCGGGACGAAATACAGTATCTGCGCCGCACGCAGCGGCACGCGCGGCTGCGCCGGGAATTGCTGCGGCTGGGATCGCGTGCGCCGATAAAGTTGGTGGAGAGGCGGCCTGGGGCCGGCTAAGAGCCGTGCGCGCGCGCCGCTTTTTCCGGCGTTGAGGCGGTGGGAGGGCTGCTGGCTGCAGGCGGAGCCGGGCCGGCCGGGGTGGCAGCGGGCTGCTTGCCGCAGAGTTCCAGGACTTCGGCGATGCGGTGGTTTTCGTATTGCATGGCTACCTGCCAGTTGTGCAGCGTCTCTTTTTCCCTGGCAACTTGTTCCTGGTTGCGCTGGATGCGTTCCGCGTAGTGCGCCTTGATGCGCTCCATCTCGGCTTCGATCTCGGCATTTTCGCGCGCCTTCAGGGTTTCAAACTCTTCCAGTTGCCTGCGCTGGGCCGCGTCGTAGGAGTTGAGGGCATCCTGGCGGCGCAGGGCATCGTGCATCAGATCATCCACGGAGGTGCCGGCGGCATCGAGCGCCATCAGCACTGAGGCGCGCTTGACGTCCTGAGACAGGTCGCGCAGCCGTTCACTATTCAGCATGTCAACCACTTTGTGAATGTCGTAGCCGGAGCGCGGGCTCATGATGCCGGCGGCGCGGTAGATGTCTTCGTAGGCAAGCAGATCGGGACGCGGGACGGCCGGGCTGGCCGAAGCGGGTGCGTTGGTTTTGTTCACTGGAGCCTCCGTGGGCGCGACTTTGGCGGGCGTTTCGGCGCCGTCTGGTTCGTTGCGCCACAATTTGGAAAGAAATCCTTTGGATTGCATGACTTTCCTTTCGCTGGAAGAGTCCTGAGTTGGCAAAGAGGATGCTTGGGGAGCAGCCGGCGGCTGGGGGGATCGAGCCATCGCTTTTGAAGGTCGTTCGGTCTGGAGCTTGGGCGAAGGAAGCGGCTGAGGCGATGGTAATTTTTTAGCGGGCGCTGAGGCAGACGCATTTTCCGGGCTGGCCGGGTTGTTGCTTCGCGATTCCATCCGCGGTTCGCTGGGGATGGGGGCGAGCTGTTGGGAGCGGATTTTGTCCGCCTCCCGCAGCACGCCAATGAGAAAGTCCCTGCCGTCGCTCCGGCAGTTTCTTGCGGTCGCACAAAATTGCTCGCGCGACCACCGGATGGTAACCCGCGATCCCACCGTGAACGGGCACTTCACGCGCAGGCAGGCGCCGGAACGGGAGGTATTTTCCAACGTAGCGGGAGCACGATGGGGCGTTCCGCCGGGGTCCTCCCAGGAAATTTCGGCCCGGGCCCAGAGCACGGTCCTGGGTTCGATGTCACGAACATCCATGCCATCTAAATCGGCCAAACGGGGCGGGAGTTTAGTTACTTGTGGAGCCGGGGAAACTTAAGCTGAGGGGAACAGACGCATCAATCCCGATGCAGGCAGGTCCGGGGAAAGGAAGCGCTGATTTGCGATTCCGGCGGCGCCAGCCACGGCTTCGGCGGCCAGATATCCGCTGCGGACCGCGCCTTCCATAGTGGCGGGCCAGCCGGTTGCGGTCCAATCGCCGGCGAGGAAAACGCGCGGCCACGCCGTGAGCGCAGTGGGACGGTGCACGTCGATACCCGGACGCGGCGAGTACGTCGCGTTCACTTCTTTGATCACGGTGGACTTCACCAGATTGGCTGGGCGGGCGGCGGGAAAGAATTCGCGGACTTCGGCGAGAGCGAGGTCGACAATCTCGCCGCGCGATTTGTCGATCAGCGTTTTCGACGAACTGACGACCAGTTCGATGTAGCTGCCGCTCCCATTCGGGTTTTGACTGCGGACCGGCTGCAGGCGCGATTTGTGGAACATCCACTGGATGGTGCGGTCGAGGAGCACGGCGTGATCGAGATCGGAAATCTGGCGATCGAACCATAAGTGGATGCCGGTGATGGGCGAGTTCTCGAAGTGGGTGATCTTCTCGCGCAGCGGCTCGCTGGTGGCGGCTTGGGGGAGAATGCGGTCCAAGGCATCGAAGGGAAGCGCGATCACCAGGTAGTCAAACTCTTCGGGGGGATTTTCGGCGGGCGAATCTTTGCCGCGCACCTGGACTTGAACCTGCGAACCCTGGGCGGCGAAATTCTCAACCGGGCAGCGGAAATGCAGCACTCCGCCGCGGGCGCGAACGTAATCCCCGGCGGCGTTGTACAAATCGGTGAGCGGAACCGTAGGCACGCCCATGTGGCGTGCAGCGCGAGACTTCATGGATTCGCGAACGACTTGGGCGGCGGCGGAAATGGAGATGCGGTCGAGTTCCTCGCTGAGAGCGCTGACCAGAATCGGCCGCCAGAACCGGGCGATGGCGTTCTGCGTCTGGCCGTGAGCTTGGAGCCACTGCTGAAAGGATTTTCCCGTATCGGGTTGCACCCTGACAGTCAGCGGCATGAGTGCGCGCGCTACGGCGAGCTTGTCGGCGGCGCTGAGGAAATGGAATCCGAAGAATGATGGCGCTGTGTGCAGCGGCGCGGGCAGAAACGACGACTGCATGGTCGAGATGCGGCCGCCGGGTTCGATGAAGGTCATCCGGTCGTACCAGCGGATGTGATTAGCCACCCCGATGCGCTCATAAAACTCGACCAGGTTGGTGCACAGCCGGAACAGAACGTGCTGGCAGTTGTCGACTACTTCGCCGGTTCCGGGATGCTCGTAGGAAGAGGCGCGGCCGCCGAGGAAAGGGCGCTTCTCGAACAGCGTGACGCGAAATCCCGCGTCGGACAAGGCGCAGGCGGCGGCGAGTCCGGCGAGTCCGCCTCCGGCGATGGCTACGGTGGGAGAGGTTTCGGTCACGAGTGATCCAGATTGCAGATTGAAGATTTCAGGTGGCAGAATCTCTCCTCAATCTGCAATCTTAAATCTACAATTTGAGATGTGATGACTAGCTGATCCGTTTGAGGAGGCCTTTCCCCAGGATGCGCAATTTTTCCCACGTGCTCAGGCTGACCTTGGCGGTGAAAACGTCATATTGCTTCTCGGCGATTTTCTCGAGCAAGCGGCGGTAGATCGTGACCAGAACCCACAAGGCGGGCTGGCTGTCCTCGGAAATGTAGGGGAGCAACTCATCGCCGGCCTTGTAAAACTCGCGGGCGCAGTCGGCTTCGTAAGCCAGCAACGGGCGGAAGCGGGCGGCATCGGGAGAGGTGAGCACGTCGGAGACGGAGAGGCCGAACCTGGCCAGATCCTGCTGCGGCAGATAGACGCGGCCCATGGCGGCGTCTTCTTTCACGTCGCGGATGATGTTGGTCAACTGGAAGGCGAGGCCGCAACGCTCGGCGAGCTCCTCGGCCGCAGGATCGCGATAGCCGAAGACGTGAATGCAGACCAGGCCCACGATCGAGGCCACGCGGTAGCAGTACAGGCGAAGGTCTTCGAAGGTCTGATATTGCACGGTGAGACCGGCCGACTCGGCGGAGTCAGGTGCTTCGACGTCCATGGCCGTGCCATGCGCAAGCTCGTCGAGCAATCCGGCGGGAATGGCATGACGGCGCTGCGCGTCGGTGAGGGCGAGCAGGATCGCGTCGTCAGTGGGATTGCCTTGTTGCGCGCGATGCAGATCGTCGAGCCAGGTGTCGAGCTTCTGGCGACGCTCTGCCAGGCTCAGCTTGGGATCGTCGGCGATGTCGTCGCAGCGCCGCATGAAGGCATAGACGGCGCACAGGGCTTCGCGCTTGCGGCGCGGCAGCACCAGAAATCCGTAATAAAAATTCTTGGCCGAGGTTCGCGTGATGCCCTTGCAAACGGAATAGGCCATCACCAGCTGCGGCGGCGCTGGAGTCCAGGGAATGGGAACCTGTTGGGTGCCGACGCTCATGAGGCGCCTCCAGCCGAGTTGCCGAAGATCCTGGCGAGCGCGGCGCGAGCCACCAAAGCGAGTTTTCGCGGCTTTGAAATCGCGGGACGGTTGCCCAGGACCGCATACCCCTGCTCTTGGATGGCGCGCAGAATCTCCTGGCCGCCGCGAGTAAAGAGCTCTAAATCGATCGCCAGTTCGCGATCCACTTTGCCGGCGAGCGGACTGCCCTGGCGGAACCAGGCGTGGGCGCGCTCGACTTCGAATTTCATCATCGCGCAGAAGGCGGGGGAGTTCTGCCGGCGAGCGATATCGTCTTCGCTCACGCCGAAACGCCGCAAATCTTCGAGAGGCAGATAAATCCGTCCTTTGCCGTAATCGACGCTGACATCCTGCCAGAAATTGGCGAGTTGCAGCGCCGTGCAGGTGTAATCGGAAAGCTGCTGGCGCTCGGGATCCCGGTAGCCGCACAGGTACAGGACAAGATGGCCGACGGGATTGGCCGAGTAGCGGCAGTAGCCCAGAACATCGTTAAAGGTTTCGAAACGCGTGACCGTCTGATCCTGGCGGAAAGCAATCAGAAGGTCGGAGAATTCATGCTTCGGAATCGCGCACTGGCGGACAGTTTCGGCCAGGGCCACGAATACCGGATGCCTGGGAGAACCTGCATAACAGGCGTCCAGTTCACGCTGCCACTGATCGAGGAGCGCAAGCGACGCCGCGCTATCGCCGACTTCATCGCCGAGATCGTCGGAGATGCGGCAATAGGCATAAACATTGAAGAAATGCTGGCGCAGCCGCCGGGGAAGAAACCAGGTTGCGACGGAAAAATTCTCGTAATGCGTGCGGGCCAGATGAGCGCAGTATTCTCGTGCTTCTTCAACACTGGGCGGACTTGCGGGGATGGCGTAGCTCGAAGGCAGACGGCTCCAGCCGAAGGTTGCGGACGGATTGTGGGCGGCGAGAGTCACGGTTGAAAAGGCATTGCTGATTGTTGATTTTTGATGTTGATTAAAAGCTTATGGCGCGGACATTCCTGTTTTTCAATCAACAATCATCCATCAACAATTTTTCGTAATCAGTGGCCCGGAATGATCGCCGTCTTAATGTCGTTGCCACGGTTGAGCATGTGGCGGAGAACCTGCTGCAGTCGCGACAGGGGCGCCTCCCCTGTAATGTAATCGGTGGGGCGAATCTTTTTGGCGGCGATCAGGCCAAAGGCGCGGCGCACCGTTTCCGGCGTATGGTGGAAGGTCGCTTTCAGCGTGATTTCGGAATAGTGCAGGCGATTGGTTTCCAGTTGCACCCTGGTCCCGCTGGCGCAGCCGCCGAAGAAGTTCACGGTGCCGCCTTTGCGGACCATGTCCACGGCCCATTCCCAGGCTTCCGGTTTGCCGACCGCTTCGATGACGACGTCGCAGCCGCGCTTTTGCGGAGAGAGGTTGCGGACGGCTTCCACCACGTTGGGTACTTTCGTGGTCTGAATAATCTCGTGGGCGCCCATCTGCCGGGCGGCGTCGACCTGCCCATCGCGCTTGACCACGGAAATCACGTTGCAGCCGATGGCGCGAGCCACCTGCACGAACATCAGGCCGATGGGACCGCCACCGAGGATGGTGACGGTATCACCGATCTCGACTCCGGTTTCGTGTAATCCGCGTAGGACGCACGCCAGAGGCTCGGTCATGGCCGCGTCTTCGAAGCTCACATTGGGGGGAATCACCAGCATGTTGGCTTCGACGATTCGTTTTGGAACGCGGATATATTCGGCATACGCGCCGTTGTTGAACAGCAGGTCTTCGCAGAGATTTTCCTGATGCTTGGAGCAGTAAAAGCACATCTGGCAGGGCGCGGAGTTCAACGCCACCACCCGCATGCCCTTCTTGAAACCGTTTACGCCGGCACCGACTTCCTCGATTACGCCAGCCAGTTCGTGGCCGAACAGGGCGGGAGGCACGATCATGCGGGCGTGATAGCCGCGCTGGTAAACTTTGAGATCGGTGCCGCAGGTCAGGGCGACTGAAACTTTGACCAGAACCTCGCCGTCTCCGACGCGAGGAATGGGGACTTTTTCAATCTTCAGGTCTTCTTTGCCGTACAGGACGGCGGCGGTCATTTTTCCGTTCACAGCTGGGTTCCTTCCAGATACTGCCGGAGCAACCTCGCTCCAGGGGCTAAAGCCCCAAACTCTGATTACCCTTACGCGGCGCGAAGCCGCTGTTCAACCCGATTTCGATCGCCCGCGTATCGATCATCCCAATGCCAATCACCCGCGTACCCACATACTGCCGGGCTGAATCAGAATCTTCATCGACGAAGGCTGCGGATGGGCGGCCAGATCCAAGGCCTGCGTGCTCTGATCGAGCGGAAAACGATGGCTGATCAGGCGTTGCAGATCCATTTCCCGGCCCATCACAAACCGAACTGACTCTTCCTGCAGGTCGACAGAAGCGCTGTAGGACCCCACCAGGGTCTTCTCGTCCACACAGACCGCTGCCGGATCAATGACAGCCTCTCCGTGCTGCGTTTGCGCAAAAAGCAATACCCGCCCGCCGGGACGGGCCGCATCCATCGCAGCACCGATCAGGGAATTGCCGCCGACCGCAAGAATCACGGCATCGGCGCCACGGCCCTGGGTCAATTCACGGACGCGTTCGACCACGTTTGCCCGGGAAGCATCAATTGTAAGGTCAAGTCCGAAACTTGATCCTATTCTAAGCCTCTCGGGATACAAATCGGAAGTAATTAAGCTGGCCCCGGCGCGGCGGGCCAGCACGCTTAATAGGATGCCGATTGGGCCTTGGCCGATGGTAAGGACAGTTTCCCCCCGGCGCAGGCGGAGCGCCTCGATCCC